>ONHJ01000123.1 GCA_900317595.1 uncultured Eubacteriales bacterium
AAGTGATGGAGCTGGGCGAACCCGACGCATCGGGCAGACGCAGACCCGTTCCCGTGGAGGGAAAGACCGAAGAAATCGCGGTGGACAGCGTGATCCTCGCCATCGGTCAAAAACTTGTGCAGGGCGACGTTGCGGAACTGACACTCAACGAGCGCGGCAATATTGAAGCCGACGCGGATTGGTTCACCACCTCAATGGACGGTGTGTTCGCCATCGGCGACGCAACCAACCGCGGCGCGTCCATCGCGATCGAAGCCATCGGTGAAGCCGACCGCTGCGCCAAGGCGGTTGACGCGTATCTGAACGGTCAGGCTCTTGATACAAGAGTCCCCTATATCAGCAAGCGCGACGAGAGAAACATCGACTATTCCGATAGAGAAAAGCAGAGCCGCATCACACCCAAGGTGCTGCCCGCCGATGTGAGAAACAAGAGCTTTGACGAGGTTTCCCTCGGCTTTACCGAGGAAGAAGCGAAAGCGGAGGCTTCGCGCTGTCTGGAATGCGGCTGCCGCGAATACTACAAGTGCAAGCTGCTGAACGCCGCGCAGCGTTACGATATCCATCCGGAACGCTTTGCGGGCGAGATGCCGCAAAAATATACCCGCGACGAAAACGCCTTTATCGAGCGCAACACCGCAAAGTGCATTCTCTGCGGACTCTGCGTGCGCTCTTGCCGCGAGGTGATGGACATCCACGCCATCGGCTTGATGGGACGCGGCTTCAAAACCGACGTTTCTCCCGCCTTTGCCCTGCCGCTCGACCAAACCAAATGCAACAACTGCGGACTCTGCGTGCAGCTCTGTCCGACGGGCGCGCTGACCGAAAAGGCGAATCTTGTCAAGCAGGTGCCGCTTGACGAGGAATATACCGAACAAACGATAGAAATCGACGGCAAGCCTGCAAGCGTGCTTGTTGCCAGATACAACGGCAAGGTTATCAGGGTCATCCCCAACGACGAGCTGTCAAGAACCATGCAGTTCAGCCGCGAGGAATTGATTGAAAAATTGAAATAAGACGATTCATCATCGCTTTACAACAAAAAACAACCGGAAGGGATAGGTATGAACCAGAAAACACAGCCGACCGGAGCCGGCTTGCTCCATCGGAACGAATTTGAACATGAAAACTGCGGCATCGGCGCGGTCGTCAACATCAAGGGCGTGCCGTCGCACGCCACGGTTGAGAACGCGCTGACTATAGTTGAAACGCTCGAGCACCGCGCCGGCAAGGACGCGGAGGGCAAAACAGGCGACGGCGTGGGCATTTTGCTGCAAATCTCCGACCGGTTTTTTCAAAAGACCGCCAAGCAGCTCAACATCCCCATTGCCTCCAAGCGCGACTACGCGGTGGGCATGTTCTTCTTTCCGTCAAACGAGCTGCGCCGCAACCAAGCAAAAAAGATGTTTGAGATCATCGCGGAAAAAGAGGGCGTAAAGGTTTTGGCGTGGCGTGAGGTTCCCTGCGACCCGTCCGTTTTGGGAAGCAAGGCGCGCGCCTGTATGCCGCACATTATGCAATGCTTCATCAATCGTCCGCAAAATGTCAATCGCGGCATTGACTTTGACCGCAAGCTTTATGTTGCACGCCGCTTTTTTGAGCAGAGCAACGAGGATACCTATGTGGTATCGCTGTCGAGCCGCACCATTGTATATAAGGGCATGTTTTTGGTGGGAGACCTCAGAAACTTCTACCTTGATTTGCAGGATCCGGACTATGAATCCGCCATTGCGCTTGTCCACTCGCGCTTTTCGACCAATACCTTCCCGAGCTGGCAGAAGGCGCACCCTAATCGCATGATCGTCCATAACGGCGAAATCAACACCATCAAGGGCAACAGCGACAAAATGCTTGCCCGCGAGGAAAACATGGCAAGCGAGCACCTGATGGGCGACATGGATAAGGTGCTGCCCGTGGTGAATCCCGACGGCAGCGACTCCGCAAGGCTCGACAACACGCTTGAATTTTTGGTGATGAGCGGAATGGACTTGCCACTTGCCGTGATGATCACTATCCCCGAGCCGTGGGACAACAACCACGCCATGCCGCAGAAGGAGCGCGATTTTTACCAATACTACGCCACGATGATGGAGCCTTGGGACGGTCCCGCGTCGATTTTGTTTTCCGACGGCGACGTGATGGGAGCGGTGCTCGACCGCAACGGCTTGCGTCCCTCGCGCTATTACATCACCGACGATGATAATTTGATTCTTTCCTCCGAGGTTGGCGCGCTCGAAATCGCGCCTGAAAAGGTTGTAAAAAAAGAGCGCCTGCACCCGGGCAAAATGCTGCTTGTGGACACCGTTCAGGGCAGATTGATCGACGATGAGGAAATCAAGCTGCGCTACGCCTCACGCCAGCCCTACGGAGAATGGCTGGATGCGAACTTAACACGCCTTAAAAACATGAGGGTTCCCAACACAAAGGTGAAAGAGCATATCCGCTCCGAAAAGCGCAAATTACAAAAGGCATTTGGATACACCTATGAGGATGTCATGACGACGATCCTGCCGATGGCGCGCGACGGCAAAGAGTCGATTGACGCGATGGGCTGCGACAAGCCGTTGGCAGCACTCTCCAAACAACCGCAACCTCTGTTTCATTATTTTAAGCAGAGCTTTGCACAGGTAACAAATCCGCCGATTGACGCGATCAGGGAAGAAATTGTCACTTCAACTACCATATACATCGGAAAAGACGGCAACCTGTTGGAGGAAAAGCCCGACAACTGCAAGGTTATTAAGGTTGTTAATCCTATCCTCACTTCGGTCGGTATGTTAAAACTAAAAAGACTTAACGTTCCAGGATTCAGAGTTGCTGAGATACCGATATTATATTACAAAAACACAAAGCTCTCCAAGGCTGTGAAGCGGCTGTTTGTTGAAGCGGATAAGGCTTGCGGGAACGGCGCGAATATATTGATCCTCTCAGACAGAGGAGTGGATGAAAACCATCTTGCCATTCCCTCACTGTTAGCTGTTTCCGCATTGCACCAACACTTGGTTGCTTCCAAGCGGAGAACATCACTTTCCATTGTGTTGGAAAGCGGTGAGCCGCGCGAAGTGCATCATTTTGCCGCGCTGCTTGCCTACGGCGCAAGCGCTGTCAATCCATATCTGGCACTGGAAACGATCCATGAACTGATACATGACGGATTACTTAACAAGGACTACTATGCTGCTATAGAGGACTATAACGACGCGGTTTTGCACGGCGTTGTCAAGATAGCGTCTAAAATGGGGATTTCTACCCTGCAATCCTACCAAGGCTCAAAGAATTTTGAAGCATTGGGGCTTGGTAAAGAGATGATTGATGAATACTTTCCCGGAACTGTCAGCCGGATCGGGGGCATTACAATAGAGGATGTGGAAAACACCGTTGACGCGCTGCATTCCGCTGCTTTTGATCCGCTTGGACTTTCCGTAAATGAGGATCTGCCCTCGTGTGGAGGTCACAAAAGCCGCAGCGGCAAGGAGGAACACCTCTATCATCCGCTGACGATTCACGCGCTGCAAGCAGCAACAAAAAACAATGATTATAAACGATACAAGGAATACAGTCGTCTGCTGACAGAGGACATGGAGCCTGTCAGCCTGCGCGGTCTGCTCGACTTCAACTACGCCGATACTCCGGTTCCGCTCGACGAGGTGGAGAGCGTAGACAGCATTGTTAAGAGATTTAAGAGCGGCGCGATGAGCTATGGCTCCATTTCGCAGGAGGCGCATGAGGCGCTGGCGATTGCCATGAATAAGCTGGGCGGCAAGTCTAATTCTGGCGAGGGCGGCGAAAGCGACGAGCGCATCGCCACCAAAGGAACAAAGGAAAACCGCTGCTCGGCAATCAAGCAGGTCGCGTCCGGTCGTTTCGGTGTGACCTCCGCGTATCTTAATTCCGCCGACGAGATACAAATCAAAATGGCGCAGGGTGCAAAGCCCGGCGAGGGCGGACATCTGCCCGGAAACAAGGTCTATCCGTGGATTGCCAAAACCCGCCATTCCACTCCCGGCGTATCGCTCATTTCGCCGCCGCCGCACCACGATATCTATTCTATCGAGGACTTGGCGCAGCTCATTTATGATTTAAAAAATGCCAACAAACAGGCGAGAATT
>ONHJ01000122.1 GCA_900317595.1 uncultured Eubacteriales bacterium
AGTGGATCGTCTTGCCCGTTCTGTCAAAGTCGGACTCGTAGTCTGTGCCGTCCTCATTGATACAGCGCACGGTATAGGTATAGGTCTTTCCCGATTGGGCGGCGGTATGGACAAAGGTCTTTTCCGCTGTCTCGCCGATATTGTACCAGCCGTCGGACGTCTTGTAATAGACGCGGTACTTGGTCGCGCCGTCGCCGCCTGTCCATTTGATCTCTACGCCCTCGGTCGTGTTCTCGACAGAGGAAACATACGGCGTTTCGACAAATTTCGCGCTCTTGCCCTCACGATAGGACGAAGTGAACTCTGTCGCGTCGGCGTTCAGACAGCGCACGGTGTAGGAATAGGTGTTGCCCGAAACAACGGAGGTATCCTCATAGGAAGTATCGGTCGTATCGGTGATGCGCTTCCAGCCGTTTTCGCCGAGCGTATACACACGGTACAGCTCAGCGCCCTCGACCTCGTCCCAGCTGACGGTGATACTGTGTTCGTTGCGCGTCAGGCTGAAATCAGGCGCTGAAATATACTGATGGGTCACGCCGGGCTTGAAGTAGCCCATGAAAGCAGTGCCCTCGTTATTGATACCGCGCACGGTGTAGGTGTAGGTTTCGCCGGAATAAACTTCTTCATCAAGATAGGTCGTCCCCGCGACGTCCGCCATTCTGGTCCAGCCGTTTCTGCCGTAATAATAGACCCTGTATTTGTCCGTGCCGGGTACTTTGTTCCAGGTGATCTTTACGCCGTCCGTAGTGCTGGTGATATTGGTGATACCGGGAGCGGCATAGTATTTTATCTTCTTGCCGGGCAGGTAGCCGCTCGCGAACTGCTTTCCGTCGGCGCTGATACAGCGCACGGTGTAGGTATAGTTATAGCCCGACGTCACGTCTGTATCGGTGACGGAGGTTTCCTCGGTGTCGGTGAGCTTTGTCCAGCCCTTGCTGCCGTAGTAATACACGCGGTATTTCTCAGCTCCCGCGACGGCGTTCCATTTGATATCCACGCCCTCTGCGCCGTTTGAAACGCTGAAATCGGGTGCGCTCGCGTAGGTGCCGACGATGCCCTCGGGATAGAAGTAGCTGATATAATCGCCCGCACCGTTCATACAGCGCACGGTGTAGGTATAGCTCGAGCCCGAGCTGACTTCCCTATCTAAGAAAGAAGTCGAGGTCGTCGTGCCTAATCTTGACCAGTCGCCGCTACTGTTTTTATAGAATACGCGATACTGGGTCGCGCCGTCCGACTTTGCCCATGTGATCTGGATACCGTCGGTCACGCAGTCGGCCGACAGCAGTACGGGAGCGGCGATATACTTCACCGTTTTGCCGTTTCTGTCAAAGTAGCTGGTATAGGACTCGCCGTCAGCGGAGACACAGCGCACGGTATAGGTATAGCTGCGATCCGAGCGCACGTCCTCGTCGAGGAAGGAGGTCTCTGTCGTTGTGGTCAGACGCGCCCAATCCCCGTAGCTGTTGCGGTAGAACACACGGTACGCCGCGGCGCCTTCGACCTTATCCCAGCTGATCTTCACGCCTCCCGCGGCATTTTCCGCCTTGAGAGAGGGGGTCGAAAGATATTGCACGCTCATGCCCGTTTCGTCGTATTCATCGGTGATGAACGTGCCGCTGCTGTTCAGTCCTCTGACCGTATAGCGGTACGCCGAGCCCGAATACACATTTCTGTCAAAATACGAGCTGTCGGAGGTGGTGGTGATCGCGTTCCATGAACCGCTGTTCATGCGGTAGACGACGACCTTGCTGATCTGAGAGGTCATATTCCAATAGACGCGCACTCCGCCGTCGCCGACCTCGAGTCCCGTCACGCGCAAAGGTGCGTTATAGGTCACGGTTCTTGTCGAGGTGGAGGTGATTACGTTGCCCGCGCCGTTAAGACCGACCAGACGATACTGATAGGTATTGCCCGAGGTGACCTCGGTATCGGTGTAGACAAGATCCGCGGTCGCGCTGAGCGTCTGCCAGCCCCGTCCGTCGTTGTAGTATTTATCGACGCGATATTTACTTACGCCGCTGACAGCGCCCCATTTCAGGACGACGCCCTCGGCGCCCGACTCGGCAGAGGTGATCACAGGAGCGGCGTTGCCGACCTGAGCCTCTTCGAGTTCCGCACCGACAGGAGCGATCTCCTTTTCGATACGCTCGTCGATCGTGACCGCTTCCGCAACGTCCTCAAAGTCATCATCTTCCGCCGCGAAAGCCGTGACGGACATGACGGAAAACACCGTCAGTACCGCCAGCAGCGCGGAGATGATCCGTAATAGTTTTTTATTCAAACAAACACCTTCCTTCCGTCAACATAACAGCTGAAAGCCATTGATGGTCAGGGAACATTTACGACATATAGTTATCTGATTATAATTATATTTCCCCCGTTTGACAAAGTCAACAACAAGGGATTAACAACGCAATTACATAATTGCAATAAAATGGAAAATATGTTAAAATAGTGTCAGAAATTCGAAAAGACAAGGAGCGACACGATGAGCGAAGTACTGATCTACAATCTCGAATCCCGCAAGGACGCAAAGCTGAAGATGCTGTGCCGCAAGATGAACCTCTCCGCACGCACCGTCGAAAAGGCCGAATACGGTTGTACGCTGGGCTATCTTTTAGGGCTCTCTCAAGACCCCTCTGTCAAAGACGGCGAGGATTTCGACGACGAAATGCTGTATATCTCAGGGATCAGCAGCGGTATGCTGAATCTCTTTTTAGACCAGCTCCGCCGCAATAAGCTCATTATTCCGCTCAAAGCGATCGAAACCGAAACCAATTTCGGCTTCACTTCTTACGAGCTGTACCGCGAGCTTTCCGCCGAAAGGGAAGCGATCATGAAGGGTACGCAGTACCATCAGCCCGATCAGGAGCAGTAAACTGCCATATCTATATCAACAATTCTTTCGCAATCTTCCCCGCTACGGAGGTAGGATCATGAAACGTTTCTTTACACTATCCCTTATTACTCTCTTAGCCGTACTTCTGCTTGCTTCCTGCAGTAAGCCCCTCGCGCTCGACCGGACCGAGCTAAATCTGACTGTCGGCGATACCGCCGTGCTCAGCGCGGGAGAGGCGACAAGGGTCAACTGGACCAGCTCCGACAGCGCCGTTGCCGCTGTCAACGGCGGCACGGTCAGCGCCAAAGCGGCAGGTACCGCGGTCATCACCGCTTCTCTCGAGAACGGCGAGCAGGCGAACTGCACCGTCACCGTATCCGACAAGCTGATCAAAATGGTTACGTTGGACGTCAAAAGCGCGCGGATCGAAGTCGGCAAAACCATTCAGCTTTCCGCGTCCTACGCTCCCGCCGACGCGACCAAGACCGCTCTGAGCTGGACAAGCTCCGACAAAAATATCGCCGAGGTCGACGACGACGGCTATGTGACGGGTATCAACGAAGGCACGGCGACCATCACCTGCAAGAGCGAGAACGATATCGAAGCGTCCTGCACCGTGACCGTCGGCGCGGCTCAGCTGCCCACCACCGTCGCGACCTTTCCGCCCGCGACGCAAGCGCCGACTCAGCCCGCCACGTCATCCGATGAAAAGTCCAAGGGTAAGCAGGAGGGAGAAACGACCGCTTCTCCTGTGACCAGCGACGGCGGCTTCATCTTCCCCGATTCCTCTGCCCGCTATCTCAGCGACAGCGAGGTCGCGTCACGACTGAGCAGCATGAGCGGCTCTCCCGTATCCGACAGCTTCGCGCAGGATGCGGTCAACGAGATCTTCGCCCGTCACGGCTATGTTTTCCGCACGCCCTCTATCCGCGCCTACTATGAAGCGCAGTCATGGTACAGCGCCGACCCGAGCTACGACGGCTCGTTAAATGCCGCTGAACAGTATAACATAGCTTTGTTAAGCGGATATTAACAAACTGCAAATAAACTTCCCCCGATGCAAGCACTAAAGTGTCCACCGGACACTTTAGGGTGACAGGAATAATCCGAACCTGCTGAAAATGGCAATATTTCGGCAATTTTCGGCTTATCGATCTTGGCAGGCGCCAGCCTGCCTGCACTTTCTGCACCGAAACTTGCTCGAAATCTTGCTCATTTTCAGTCCTTCGGAGTTTTGACGGTGCAGATTTTTGTCTGACCGCGGCAAAACCACAGCGAACCCTGACGGGTTCGCGAGGATTTTAACAATGGGCAGGCGGAAATATGCCCGTCAAAACCACG
>ONHJ01000173.1 GCA_900317595.1 uncultured Eubacteriales bacterium
AAGGTGCTTTCCATTGAGGGTGTAAAGCTCATCGTTGAGAAAGCCGAGTAAAGGAGTTATTTATGGTAGGTATCATTATCATTTCCGTGATCGTATTGCTGATTTTGATTTTGGTCATCCGCAATATCAAGATCGTTCCGCAGGCGCACGCCTTCGTTATCGAGCGCCTCGGCACCTATTCAGCCACATGGGAAACGGGACTTCATCTTAAGGTGCCGTTTATCGACAAGATCTCCAAGCGCGTGTCTCTCAAGGAGCAGGTCGTCGATTTCCCGCCTCAGCCCGTTATCACCCGCGATAACGTGACCATGCAGATCGACACGGTGGTTTATTTTGAGATCACCGACCCCAAGCTCTATACCTACGGCGTAGAGCGCCCTCTCAGCGCGATCGAAAACCTCACCGCGACCACGCTGAGAAATATCATCGGCGACATGGAGCTTGACACAACGCTCACCTCGCGCGATACCATCAACGACAAGATCCGCATCATCCTTGATGAAGCCACCGACGCTTGGGGCATCCGCGTAATCCGCGTCGAGCTGAAAAACATCCTTCCTCCGCGCGAGATTCAGGACGCGATGGAGAAGCAGATGAAGGCGGAGCGTGAACGCCGCGCGCGCATCCTCGACGCCGAGGGTGAAAAGCGCAGCCAGATCCTCGTTGCCGAAGGTCTTAAGGAATCCGCCATACTCAAGGCGGACGCCGTCAAGGAGCAGAAGATCCGCGAGGCGCAGGGTGAAGCCGAGGCTATCCTCACCGTTCAAAAGGCGAACGCCGACGCTCTGCGTATGCTCAACGAGGCTGCGCCCTCAGACCGTGTTATCCAGCTCAGAAGCCTTGAAGCCTTCGCCAAGGCGGCTGACGGCAAAGCCACAAAGATCATCATACCCTCCGATATCCAAGGCTTAGCAGGCAGTGTTACCGCCGTAAAGGAGATCTGGAAGGACGAAAAATAACCGACATTCAGCGGCAGCCCCGGGGCTGCCGCTTTTGCGTTGGTAACAATTCCCGAATAATTCTTTAAAGTTATTGCATTTCGGCGCCGATTCCTATATAATATATAAGTTAAACTGTATCTTAAAAAAAGGTTGTGAAATGATAATGAAAAAGGTTGCTGTTATAATGGGCTCCGACAGCGATTTCCCCGTTGTCTCAAAGGCTGTGATGAAGCTTAAGGAATTCAACATTCCCTATGAGGTGCATGTTATGAGCGCTCACCGCACTCCCGACGCCGCCATCCGCTTTGCGTCGGACGCGAAAAAGAACGGCTTCGGTGTGCTTATCGCCGCCGCGGGCATGGCGGCGCATCTCGCGGGCGTGCTCGCCGCGAAAACCACCCTTCCGGTCATCGGAATCCCCTGCAAGTCCGCCCAGCTCGACGGCATGGACGCGCTGCTTGCAACCGTGATGATGCCCACCGGTATCCCGGTAGCCACCGTCGCGGTCGACGGCGCAGCCAACGCGGCTATCCTCGCCGCCGAAATGCTTGCGCTCTCCGACGATAATCTGGCGCAGAAGCTCGAAATGATGAAGGCGGACATGGAGAAGGGCGTTGCCAAAAAGGATGAGGCAATGCAGGCTAAGGTGGCAGAGCTTTGATGACAAAGTATGTTGATATCTATCCCGCGCTCGACAAGGCGAATGACGAGTGCGGAGTATTCGGGATCTATAAAAACAACGACGACCTCAACGCTGTGACGGTGACGCTCGACGCGCTCTACAGCCTGCAGCACAGAGGTCATGTCAGCGCCGGCATCACCGTAAACGACGACCGCAAGTTCACCACCGTCAAGGAGCTGGGGCTTGTCGCAAAGGTGTTCAACGAGCAGACGCTGCAAAAGCTGCCCAACGGCAAAATCGCCGTGGGTCATGTGCGCTATACCTTCGGCAAGGCGCTTGACCGCGCCGCCAACCAGCCCTTGGTGCTGCGCTACCGCGAGGGCTCCATCGCGATCGCCAACAACGGCTCCATAACCAATTTCCCCGAGATCCGTCAGGAGCTGGAGCGCGGCGGCTCGATATTTCAGTCCAATTCCAACGCAGAGGTCATGGCGTATGTCATCGCCACCGAGCGCATCGCCACCGAAAACCTCGAGGACGCGGTGCTGCGCGCGATGAAGCGCTTCAAGGGCGCGTTTTCGACCGTGATCTGTGCGCCCACACGGCTTATCGGCTTCCGTGACCCCAACGGCTTCCGCCCGCTTTGCATCGGAAAGCTGCGCGACAGCTACATCCTCACCTCCGAGAGCTGCGTAATCGACGCGGTCGGCGGCAAGCTGATCCGCGACGTCGCGCCGGGTGAGATGGTCGTGATCGACGAAGACGGCTTCCACAGCTATTTTGCCGAAGAAAAAGCAAAAAAAACCTCGCTCTGCGTGTTTGAATATGTTTATGTAGCGCGTCCCGACAGCGTTAT
>ONHJ01000125.1 GCA_900317595.1 uncultured Eubacteriales bacterium
CGCTTTCCCCCTTGGGGAAGGGGGACTTTACTTAGGAGCGACGGTCGGTGCATTGCCGCAGGGGATTCCTACACGCGCTCCGCTTGGTCGGAATGACAGTATATGGAGCGAAACGACCTTTAACTCTCAACTCTCACCTCTCAACTCTCAACTCAAAAAAGAAGAGCGCTCTGCCGATCGTGGCGGAAACGCTCTTTTTTATCTGTTTGCCGTGTTATCTAAGCTTGATATGCACTTCTCTGAGCTGCTGCTCGGTGACCTCTCCGGGTGAGCCGAGAAGCACGTCCTGCGCGTTGGAATTCATCGGGAAGGCGATGACCTCGCGGATGTTTTCCTCCTCGGTGAGGAGCATCAGCATGCGGTCAACGCCCGGCGCCATGCCTGCGTGAGGCGGCGCGCCGTACTGGAACGCGTTGTAAAGGGCTGAGAACTTTGCCTTGAGCTCGTCCTCGCTGTAGCCCGCCATCTCAAAGGCTTTTTTCATTATCTCGATATCGTGGTTGCGCACCGCGCCTGAGGAAAGCTCAACGCCGTTGCAAACGATGTCGTACTGATAGGCGAGAATGGTTTCGGGGTCTTGGTTATTCAGCGCGTCCAAGCCGCCCTGAGGCATCGAGAAGGGGTTGTGGGTGAAGATGATCTTGCCGTCGTCGTCGCGCTCGAACATCGGGAAGTCCACGATGAAGCACAGCTCAAAGCGGCTCTTGTCGATAAGGTCAAGGCGGTTTGCGACCTCGGTGCGTATCTGACCCGCAAGCTTGGGAGCCTCAACGGCGGTGTCGGCGATGAAGTAGATCACGTCGCCTGCCTTGGAGCCGTTCCGGCGGATAAGCTCTTCGCGGTCGCCTTCCTTGAGGAACTTGTCGATAGGACCGTCAAAGCTGAGGTCGTCCTCGACCTTGACATAGCCGAGACCCTTCATGCCGATCGAAAGCGCGAATTCCTCCATGCGCTTGAACCACTTTTTGCTCTGAGAGGCGGCGCCGGGAACATTCAGCGAGCGCACGCACTTTTTGCGGAAGGGCGCGAAGTCGGTTTCCTCGAACATATCGCTGATCTCAACGATCTCGAGCGGGTTGCGGAGGTCGGGCTTGTCGGTGCCGTATTTCAGCATCGACTCGGCGAACGGGATGCGTCTGAACGGAGGCTTGCTGACCTCCTTGTCAGAGAATTTGGAGAAGGTTTCGTAAAGCACCTGCTCGGCTACGTCGAACACGTCCTCCTGAGTGGCGAACGCCATCTCAAAGTCGAGCTGATAGAACTCTCCCGGCGAACGGTCGGCGCGGGCGTCCTCGTCGCGGAAGCAGGGCGCGATCTGAAAATACTTGTCAAAGCCCGAGACCATCAAAAGCTGCTTGAAGATCTGCGGAGCCTGCGGAAGGGCATAAAACTTGCCCTTGTGCTTGCGGCTTGGGATGAGATAGTCACGCGCGCCCTCGGGAGATGAGGTGGAGAGTATCGGCGTGCTGATCTCGGTAAAGCCCAGCTCGGTCATCTTTTGGCGCAGGAACGCGATGACCTGCGAGCGGAACATTATGTTTTTATGGACCTTTGGATTGCGCAGGTCGAGAAAACGGTATTTGAGGCGAACGTCCTCGCCGGTGTTCGTGGAGGTCGCGACCTCGAACGGCAGCACGTTTTTGCATTTTCCGAGCACGGTGATGTCCTCGGTGTGTACCTCGACCATGCCGGTGGCGATCTTTTTGTTGACGGTCTCCTCGTCGCGCTTGACCACCTCGCCGCTGAGGGTGACGGTACATTCCTTATTGATGTTTTTCAGCAGGCTGTCGTCATGCACGACCACCTGAAGAACGCCGTACTGGTCGCGGATATCGAGGAACATAACGCCGCCGTGGTCGCGGATATTTTCGACCCAGCCCGCAACGCGGACCTGCTGACCGATGTTTTCCTCACGTAATTCACCGCAGGTCACGGTGCGGTATTTGTTAGCTTTTATCATTCAAACCATCCTTTTACAGATTTTTCCTATACTGATATAGTATACCACATTTTTTGATTTAAGCAAGAACTTTTTTAAGAGTTGTCTGTCATTTTCTGCGGCACGGTCAAGACCGTGTCCTGTGAACATAAAACTTACAACTCACAACTAAAAACCGACTGCCGACAACCGGTTTGTATACAGACTTTATACAAAATGTATACTCAGGTTAGGTTAGGTAAGGTTAGGATAGGATAGGGTAAAGATATATTGTCAGCTTGCGCTGACGCCCTCACCTTCAAACGCTGTTTTACAGCTTTCTACCAATTCTATCATAAAATGATTATTTCGTCAAACGCTTTTTATAAGCAGGCGGCTTTTTGAAGAAAAATTGCAAATCGCTTTCAAATACTTGCGCGATTATCCGCCTGACAGCGCTTTGAGTCCGTGTTTTTGCAATAAATCGCCGAAAAAACTGCATTTTTCAAGTATTCTTTGTAAACCGCTGATATTGACATTCCGCTTTGTTCTATGGTATGATATTACCGTTAAAAAATTAACTATGGAGGAAATCAACATGGCAAATCTTGATTTAACCAAATACGGCATCAATGACGTAAAGGAAATAGTTTATAACCCCTCTTACGAGCAGCTTTTTGAGGATGAGACCGATCCCGCTCTCGAGGGCTTTGACGTGGGTCAGGAGACCGAGCTCGGCGCTGTCAACGTAATGACCGGCATCTACACCGGCCGTTCGCCCAAAGACAAGTTCATCGTTATGGACGACGTCAGCCGCGACACCGTTTGGTGGACTACCCCGGAATATCCCAACGATAACCATCCCGCCAGCGAGGAGACCTGGGCAGCCTGCAAAAAGCTGGCCATGGAAGAGCTCAGCGGCAAAAAGCTCTATGTCGTAGACTGCTTCTGCGGCGCAAACAAGGACACCCGCATGTCCGTGCGCTTTATCATGGAGGTCGCCTGGCAGGCTCACTTCATCAAGAATATGTTCATCAAGCCCACCAAGGAAGAGGAAGAGAACTTTGTTCCCGACTTTGTCTGCTACAACGCTTCCAAGGCGAAGGTCGAGAATTACAAGGAGCTCGGTCTCCACTCCGAGACAGCCGCGCTCTTCAACGTAAAGAGCCGTGAGCAGGTCATCCTGAACACCTGGTACGGCGGCGAAATGAAAAAGGGTCTGTTCTCGATGATGAACTACTACCTGCCGCTTCAGGGCATCGCTTCCATGCACTGCTCCGCCAATACCGATATGGAGGGCAAGAACACCGCCATCTTCTTCGGACTTTCCGGCACCGGCAAGACCACTCTCTCAACCGACCCCAAGCGTCTGCTGATCGGCGACGACGAGCACGGCTGGGACGACAACGGCGTGTTCAACTTTGAGGGCGGCTGCTATGCGAAGGTCATCGGCCTCGACAAAGAGAGCGAGCCCGACATCTACAACGCCATCAGGAGAGACGCTCTGCTCGAGAACGTAACCGTCGACGAGAACGGCAAGATCGATTTCGACGACAAGAGCGTGACCGAGAACACCCGCGTTTCATATCCGATCGAGCACATCGAGAAGATCGCCAAAAATGTCAACGGCATTTCCTCGGGCCCCGCGGCTGAGAATGTCATCTTCCTTTCCGCCGACGCGTTCGGCGTTCTGCCGCCCGTTTCAATCCTGACTCCCGAGCAGACTCAGTACTACTTCCTCTCCGGCTTCACCGCAAAGCTTGCCGGAACCGAGCGCGGCATCACCGAGCCCACTCCCACCTTCTCCGCCTGCTTCGGTCAGGCGTTCCTCGAGCTGCATCCCACCAAGTACGCCGAGGAGCTCGTCAAGAGAATGGAGAAGAGCGGCGCTAAGGCGTACCTCGTCAATACCGGCTGGAACGGCACAGGCAAGCGCATTACCATCAAGGACACCCGCGGCATCATCGACGCGATCCTCGGCGGCGACATCAAGAACGCGCCCACCAAGACCATTCCGTACTTCGGCTTTG
>ONHJ01000076.1 GCA_900317595.1 uncultured Eubacteriales bacterium
GGCGACCTCGGAGAGCTTGCCTCTCTGAGACGTCGCGTTGTAAAACGCCTCAAACTTGGTCTTGACATAGTCCTTGACCTCGTCGTAGCCGGGCATGCCCGGATCGACCTCGGGGGATTTGATCGTCAGCTTCATGTTCTTGGCGCTGACCCAGTAATCGTCGTCTCCGGCGCTCGCATCGATCTCGACGATGAACGGGAAGTCCTCCTTAACGGTGCCGTCGTCGTTGAGGTATCCATTATCGTCCACCTCCGGCACCAGACTGCCCGGCTCGACCTTCTCGCACATCAGATAAGAGCCCCAGTAAAAGCCGTTGACATAGAAATCGACATAGCGCGAATCGGACGCGTAAGGCAGACCGACCGCGTCGGAAAGATCATAAAGAAAGCGGTTGCGCGACAGTGAATCGTCCTGATAGTTGGGCAGAATAGAATACTTTTTATTTTTTTCCATTCCCGCTATCGAGACCTTTTTGTCATAGGTGATATTATAGCCCTTTTTTGGCTTGTCCCATGAGGTATTGCCCCTGCCCTTGATTTTCTTGATCGCGGTGTTGTCGATCGTGCCGTCGGGCGTGACGATAGCGCCGGTCGCCTTCGCGCTCAGATTTTTATCCTCGTTGAGATAGGTCATCAAATCGGTGCCGCTGCCGTCAGCGTCGGGGTTATTGATGTAAATCGCCGCCTCGGCGTTAGAGCGCATGATTTTCAGCGTATAGCGCCTGCCCGAAGCAGTGACCGGATATGCCGCGTCCGGCTCATAACCGACGGCTTTTGTGGTGTGGGAAGCGATGGTCACGCCGTTAAGCGTCACCGCCTCATCATAGCCGTTGTAAACGTCGATAACGGCTTCACCTGCGGAGGACGGGAGAAAGAAATATTTTTCGTTTGGATTTTCCGCAGCAAAATCCTCGTCGTGGACGCTCTGCCATGCCTGCCAAGCCTGTGTGTCGGCGGAATCGCTCACGGCATGCACATACAGCGCGGAATCGGCGCCAAAATCAGACGGAGCGCCCTTTTCCGACGCCGATACTGCAAAGAACGGAACCGCGGTAACTGCAAGCAGGATCGCGAAAAATAATGCAACTGTCTTTTTCATAAATTCAGCCTCCAATGTTGACGTCTGTTTATCAATATTATACAATCATCACAAAATTATTGCTAGCATAATTCAATTTACATTATAACACAATTCGCTTATCGCCGAGTCGCAAACGCGCCTCACAGCGCATCGGGAATTTGTCCGCCGCTCTGATTTCTTTTTTGGTTTCGTCTGTATTGTGACGGCGTCATATTATACTTCTTATAAAACGCGCGTGTAAAATACGAAAGATTTGAAAAGCCGCACGACAACGCGATGTCCGAAATCGTTGTGTTTTCATTTCTGAGCCGGTTTGCGGCGGACTCTAACCGGTAGTTTTTCAGGTATTGTGTAAAGGACGCTCCCGTCAACTGCTTGAAGAGCTTTGAAAAATGACTCACCGAATAATTGCTTACCGCCGCCATAGTATCAATGGCTATATTGTCGGCATAGTTTTCCTTGATATACTGCAAAGAGTACTTCAGCTTTTCAAAAATGATATCTTCATAAACCTGTGCGTTATTGGAACTCTCACAGTATCCGATGATAACAGACATCATTTCATACAGCCTGCCCTTGATCCTCAGCTCGTCGCCCGGTCTTTCGGCGTCAATATTGTCCGTCAGCTCGATGATAATCGGGGCGATGCGCTGATTCAGCGGATGATCGAGAGAGATATACTCCGGCATCAATGATCTGCGGCTGTAGATCGGCTCCAGATACTTTTCACGGCATATGTCGATCGGGCCGCTCTCAAGCATGGAAAACCTAAACAGGATATTCACATATAAGCCTCGGCGGTCTTCATGCTGTTTGATGGCGTGGATCATCTGCGGATGTATCAAAATGAACTCTCCGCTGTTCACCGTATATTCGCTGTTTCCTACAGAGATGTTGACGCTTCCCTCACGCACACAGATTATCTCCATTTCTTCGTGCCAGTGAAGCGGAAAACCGCTGAGCCAGTCCGGAATTAGTCCCCAATACACCGCAAACGGGAAAGAAGGCGTTCCGTGAACTTTAGTTTCCTGATATACAGACATTTTTTACCTCAACAATCGTTTTATGTCAAAGAATCGGAATCCTGCTTATATACTGTCATTATAAAACAATTACGCGCAATAAACTAACAATATTGTGTTTTCTGATTAACACAAAATCGGGATTTTCGCATAAAATGTCTATTGCAGTCGTTTTGTGTTAAAATATCGGTTATTATATGCAAGAATTATACCTCATATAATATTATAATACAAGCAGATACAAAACGAAATCAGGCGAAACAATGAAAAAAATGAATCTTTTCAGCCTTGCGTGGCCGATTTTTATCGAGACGGCGCTGTTTATGCTGCTCGGCATGATCGACGTTTGGATACTCAGCGGATACGACGACCTCGCGGCATCCGCGGTCGGCACTGCGAATCAGGCGGTTTCTATCGTGACCATCGTGTTCAATATCATATCCACCGCGAGCGCCGTGATGATATCTCAATATCTCGGTGCGGGAAAAAGAGAGTGCGCCTCGCAGACGGCAGCGCTGTCCATAGCGCTGCAATTATGCTTCGGAATACTTATCAGCCTGGGCTTTTTGCTGTTCCACCGCCCGCTGCTGGCGCTGATCGGCACTGACGGTCGGCTGCTTGACTTTGCCGGTCAGTACCTGTCGATCGTCGGAGGGACGATCTTTTTGCAGGCGGTGATGACGGCGGTCTCGGTTATAATCCGCAATCACAGGCTAACCAAGATAATGATGTATGTCTCCGTGGGTATGAACCTGTTAAACACGGCGCTGGATCTGGCGCTTGTGCCGCGAATGGGCGTTGCGGGAGCGGCGGTCGCGACGTGCGCCTGCCGATTGATCGGCTGCGTACTTCTTGCGGCAGTCCTGTTTGTCAAGATAGAAAAGCCGTCTGTATTCCGAACGCTGATACCGTTTCCTATCGGGCAGTTCGGTATGATGATGAAGGTCGGCGTTCCCTCCGCAGCGGAGACCTTTCTTTATAATCTTTCTCAGCTCGTCATCACGTCGATCGTGCTCAACTGCCTTTCGGAGAACGAGTTGATCGCCAAAACCTATGTCCAAAGCATAACGATGCTGTTTTATCTTTGCTCGCTCGCCATCGGGCAGGCTTCTCAGATCATTATAGGACATCTTGTCGGCGCGGGCAAGGCGGACGAGGCGTACCGTCAGGGCTGCCGCTCTCACAGGGCGGCGCTGGTTATCATGGCGATCACCTGCACTGTCGGCGTAGTGCTGAGAAAACCGCTGATCGGGCTGTTCACCGATAACCCGGAGGTCGTTTCCGTTTGCGGCGATATCATAATGCTCAATTGTATTCTGGAGCTCGGCAGGACAACGAATCTGGTTATGATCGCCTGTATGCGCGGAGCCGGAGATGTGTATTTCCCGACCGCGTGCGCTGTCTTCTCCAACTGGCTTCTCAGCGTGCTCGGCTCCTATCTGATGGCGGTCGTTTTCGGAATGGGGCTTTACGGAATGTGGATAGCTCTCGCCGCAGATGAATGTGTTCGCGGCATACTGATGCTCGTGCGGTGGAAACGAGGCAGATGGCGCGGCAAGCGAATAGTCCGACCCGACACGCCGGACGGCAATGTCGTCAACTTAAGCAAAATGTCGTCAACTTAAGCAAATCGCACGGCGCTCCGTCCCCGCAATTCATTGCGGGGATAAGGAAAACGCAATACTTGCCGCTTTGGTGCTCTCCAAAACCTCTCAGGCACTTGACTTTCGGGGATATTTATCATATGATAGTGTTATAAAAATATTGGAGGCGATTGCATGAAGATATGGAAAAGAACTCTGGCGGTGATCTCGGCGCTTTCCATGGCGGCTGTGATGACGCTTTCGGGCTGCGGCGGAAACGACGGTTCATCGGGCAAAACGGAGTCTGCTCCGGCAACGACCGTGGCGCCGACCGAGGATATCCCGGCGACCGACGTCCCGACGACGGAGCTTCAAACGACAGAAGCGCCGACCGAAGAAGCCTCGACCGAAGAAGCTTCCGCACCCGCAGACGACACCGTTTCGCCGATGCTGTGGAAGGTTCAGGGAGAAAAAGGCAACGTGATGTATCTGTTCGGCACGATACATCTTGGTGACGAGCGCAACGATAAGGTCATGTCGCTCATCGGCGATTATGTCGACAGCTGCGACGCGCTCGCGGTTGAATTTGACACCGTGGCGTTCCAATCGGATATGAACGCTATGACCTCGGTGATGTCGACCTTGGTCTACACCGACGGCACCACCGCAAAGGATCATATGGGCGACGAGCTGTATCAAAAATGCGTGGATTTTTTGACCGAGGAAGGCAGCTTCAATCAGATCTACGACTATTATGACGACAGCCTGTGGGCGACTATGGTGCAGCAGGCGCTGATCTCCAAAAGCGAGCTTTCGCTCGACAACGCAATGGACACAAAGCTGCTTGACCGCGCCAAGGCTAACGGTCAGGAGATTTTGGAGGTGGAGTCGGCTGAGTTTCAGTTCGGCATGGAAAAGAGCTTTTCCGACGAGCTGGTCAGGCTCCAGCTTAAAGACCTTTTCGACAACCAAGACGAATTTATCCCAAGCGTGACCTTGCTTTATCAAACGTGGCTGCGCGGCAACGAGGAGGAGATAAGTCAGTTGATGGCTGACGACGAGGACACCGGCATGACTCCCGAGGAAAAGCAGTTGGAGGAGGATTATCACAAGGCGATGATAACCGACCGCAACATCGGCATGGCTGAAAAAGCCGACCGCTGGCTCGAGGACGGCAAAAGCGTGTTCTTCGCCGTAGGCGCCGGTCATATGATAAACGACGAGGGCGTTGTAAAGCTGCTCGCCGACAAGGGATACACGGTCGAGAGAATATATCTGTAAGAAGATTATCTGACGGAGCTGTTTTCAAAAAACGAATAGAATTATTAAAGCGGGCAGAAAACCACAGTTTTCACCCGCTTTTTTCTGTTTACAATTCAATTTTTCCGCTTTTCGGGACGTATTCAACGACCTTGCCGCTTTCAAGCGATTTTTTTACGTCGATGATGCGCTGGTTGCTCGATCCCCGGAATTGCAGGCTGATGTTATAAAGCTCCTGCACAAACTCACCGTCAACGAGCACGTCGATAAGCGAGAGCATTTCGTCGGTGGATTCGCACCTTGCTCGGCTCTCGCCGAGCAGCTCCTTGTCAAAAAGATATCCCGTGTAGCACCAGATGTTCTTATCGGGATATTTTTCGCGCACTCTGCGCAAAAACGGCAGCAGCGCCGCCTGATTCTGCGGCTCAAACGGCTCGCCGCCCAAAAGCGACAGCCCGTTGATATAGTCGGGAGCAAGCTCCTTCAAGATCAAATCCTCCACCTCGCGGGTAAAGGGCTTCCCGAAATCAAAGCTCCATGTTTCGGGATTGAAGCAGTTTTTGCAGTGGTGGGTGCATCCCGAAACAAAAAGCGACACCCGCACGCCCTCGCCGTTGGCGATATCAAAATTTTTAATTTCTCCGTAGTTCATAGCTCAAATCCGTAATCAATTGTTATAAGTATAAGAATCAGCAATTGGAAGCAAAAAACGGCGGAGCGCTGCCCCGCCGCTTTGCCACGCGGTCGCCCGCGGAAAACACACAATCATATTATTGATAATAATAAACCTAATCAAAGGTGCAGCACGCGCTCCTGGATCTCCTGCGTTCTGCCCTGATTCCAGAACTGTGTGCCGATGTAGCCGCAGGTTCTGCGCGCGACGTTCATCTTGCTTTGGTCGCGGTTGCCGCAGTTGGGGCATTCCCAAAGCAGCTTGCCGTCCTCCTCGACGATCTGTATCTCGCCGTCGTAGCCGCACACCTGGCAATAGTCGCTCTTGGTGTTGAGCTCCGCGTACATGATGTTGTCGTAGATATACTTCATCACCTGGAGCACCGCAGGCAGATTCTGCTGCATATTCGGCACCTCGACATAGCTGATAGCGCCGCCCGGGGAAAGCGCCTGGAACTCGCTCTCAAGCTTGAGCTTATCGAAAGCGCTGATTTTTTCGGTGACGTGAACGTGGTAGCTGTTGGTGATATAGTTGCGGTCGGTGACGCCCTTGATGATGCCGAAGCGCTTTTGCAGGCACTTGGCGAATTTGTAGGTGGTGCTTTCAAGCGGCGTGCCGTAGATGCTGTAGTCGATATTTTCAGCCTTTTTCCACTTCATGCAGTAGGCGTTGAGCTTCTTCATGATCTCGATACCCAGCTCCTTGCCCTCGTCCTCGGTCAGCTTCTTGCCGATCAGGCTGTAGACGCACTCCCACAGTCCCGCGTAGCCCAGCGAGATCGTGGAATAGCCGCCGTAGAGCAGGCGGTCGATGGTCTCGCCCTTTTTGAGACGCGCCAGCGCGCCGTACTGCCAGAGGATGGGCGCCGCGTCGGAGAGGGTGCCCTTGAGACGCTCATGGCGCGCCTGCAGGGCGCGGTGGCAAAGCTCCATGCGCTCGTCGAAGATCTGCCAGAATTTCGTTAAGTCGCGGTTGGCGGAAAGACCGATATCGACCAGGTTGACGGTGACGACGCCCTGGTTGAAGCGGCCGTAGTACTTATGCTTGCCGGGCACATAGTTGCCCGCGTTGGCGATATTGCCCACGCCCGCGTCGGTGAAGCGGTCGGGCGTCAGGAAGCTGCGGCAGCCCATGCAGGTGTAGACGTCGCCCTTGAGCTCCAGCATGACCTTCTCGGAGATATAGTCGGGCACCATGCGCTTTGCGGTGCACTTGGCGGCGAGCTCGGTGAGGTACCAATACTTGCTGTCCTCGTGGACGTTGTCCTCCTCGAGCACATAGATCAGCTTGGGAAACGCCGGGGTGATCCACACGCCCGCCTCGTTCTTGACGCCCTGATAGCGCTGCTTGAGGGTCTCCTCGATGATCATTGCGAGGTCTGCCTTCTGCTGCTCGTCCTCAGCCTCGTTGAGGTACATATAGACGGTGACGAACGGCGCCTGGCCGTTGGTGGTCAGCAGGGTCACCACCTGATACTGGATGGTCTGAACACCGCGGTTGACCTCCTTGCGCAGCCTCTGCTCGACGATCGCCGAAAGCTTGTCGTCATCAACGGTCAGTCCCGCCTCCTCAAACTCCTTGACGGTCTCCTTGCGGATCTTCTCGCGCGAGATCTGGACAAAGGGAGCAAGGTGGGTCAGGCTGATGCTCTGGCCGCCGTACTGGTTGCTGGCGACCTGAGCGATGATCTGGGTGGCGATGTTGCAGGCGGTCGAGAAGCTGTGGGGCTTTTCGATCAGCGTGTCGCTGATGACGGTGCCGTTCTGCAGCATATCCTCGAGGTTGACGAGGTCGCAGTTGTGCATGTGCTGGGCGAAATAGTCGGAGTCATGGAAGTGGATCAAGCCCTGCTTGTCGGCTTCCACGATATCGGGAGGCAGCAGCATCCTGCGGGTCAGGTCGCGGCTGACCTCGCCCGCCA
>ONHJ01000128.1 GCA_900317595.1 uncultured Eubacteriales bacterium
GTAGAGGTCGGTTGATTTGTCGCCCTGACCTGAGATAATAAGCGGAGTTCTGGCTTCATCGATGAGGATCGAGTCGACCTCGTCGACGATCGCGAACGCGTGCTCGCGCTGAACCTTGTTTTCCTTGTAAACTACCATGTTGTCACGCAGGTAGTCAAAGCCGAGCTCGTTGTTTGTACCGTAGGTGATATCAGCGGCGTAGGCTTCTTTTCTGAGAGCGTTTTCGAGGTCGTGCGTGATAAGACCTACCTTTAGTCCGAGATATTTATAGAGCTTGCCCATCCACTCGGAGTCACGGCGTGCGAGGTAATCGTTGACCGTTACGATGTGAACGCCGTCACCCGTAAGCGCGTTGAGGTACGCGGGAAGGGTAGCCACGAGGGTTTTACCTTCACCTGTTTTCATTTCCGCGATTCTGCCCTGGTGAAGAACGATACCGCCGATTACCTGCACGGGGAAGTGCTTCATTCCGAGCACACGCCAGCTTGCCTCACGGCAAACCGCGAACGCGTCGGGGAGAATATCGTCGGTTGTCTCGCCGTTTGCAAGGCGTTCCTTCAAGACCGCAGTCTGACTTTTAAGCTCGCTTTCGCTCATTGCGGCATATTTATCCTCAAGGGCAAGCACCTTTTCGCTCAGCGGCTTAATGCGCTTAACCTCTCGTTTACTGTAGTTGCCGAACATTGCTTTCAAAAAATTCATTTTGTTCTGCTTCCTTTCTATGTTTAAATGCAATTATATACTAAGTTGATCAGCCGCTGCTGCGCAGGCAGGCTGCCGCCGCCTTCATTGCGGCGTCCGCTACAGGGCAGGCGTACTGGAATCCGAAGCCCGAATCCTCTACCACGCAGGCAAAGGCAAGCGGAGCGTCCTGATCCTGGGAATAGCCGACCATCCACGCGTTTGGAGCCTTATCCTCGCCGACCTCGGCGGTACCGGTCTTAGCGCAGACCGAAAGTCCCTCGAACAGTCCCGAACGCTGATAGTCATAGTAATCTTTTACCGTGTAGCGCATTACCTCGTCAAGCTTCTGAGCGGTGCCCGAGTTAAACAGGTCGTACTCCTTTGGCTTATTGAAGCCGATAAGCTTTAGCAGATCGCCCGAGCCGCCCTTTATATATGTAGGATTGACCGCTTTGCCGCCGTTGCCTATTGCGCCGCAGATCATAGCCATCTGCATAGGATTTACGGCGTTATCGTACTGACCGATACCCGACCACGCAAGCTGGTTCTCGTCGGCTTTTGAAACATCAAAATGACCTTTTGCGGTATCTACGTCGTCAACCTCATACGATTTATTGATACCCGCCTTTTTCGCGGTGTTATTCATTACATCTCTGCCCATCTCAACAGCCATCTCTGCAAACGCGATATTGCATGAATGTGACATAGCGGTTTTGTAGTCGATTTCGCCGTGAGTTTCGGTACAGGTTACTTTATTTCCGCCGATTTCCTTTGTGCCCGTACAGTTCCATGTGCGGGTGTAGAGGTCGGGGATATTTTCAATAGCCGCAGCTGAGGTGATGATCTTGAAAATCGAGCCGGGAGCGTAGGTTGAGGACAGCACGTTATCGAGGTAAACGCCGTCGTACTGCTTTTCGTTGCTCTCGTTGATCTCGGGCGGATCAGCAGGATCGTAGCCCGGTGTGCTTACCGAGCAGAGCACCTCGCCCGTTTTGTAGTTGTAAACCACGCACGCGCCCTTTTTGCCGTAGCTTGCAAGCTGGTCATATGCCGCCGCGCAGGTTGCAGCGTCAACGGTAAGGGTGATATCGTGAGTGGCGCGCATTGACTTGGGCATATTAAGTCCCCAAATCAAGCTGTAGCCCGTAAGCTGCGAGCGGTATTTGCTCTGTACAGCGGTTGAAATATTCAGGCTGTTATCGCCTACCGTGTGCAAAAGTCCCTTGCGCACGCTGACGTTGTCGTTATATATACGCTTACTGTCCTGAGTTTCGGCGAGCACATAGCCGTTGCGGTCATAAATCACGCCCGCCTGCTCAAGTCCGCCGCTGCCCGAAACATGGGCGTTGTACGGCTGATCGACCCACGCGCCCGCGTTGACGATCAGTTCAAACGAGAAAAATCCGATTCCGCCTATAAAAGCGAGCGCAAAAAGCAGAATCAGCGTATTTCTCCGCATAATTCGTTTCATAAAGTCACTTCCTCAGATTTAACTGACAGTGTTTATCGTTTAAGTGAATAGGTTCTTTCGTCCGCGGCCTTGATAAACGCGAGCAGTCCCCAAACCGACATGATACTTGAACCACCGCAGCTTATGAACGGGAATGTAACGCCCGTGAGCGGAAGAATGTCGGTTGCGCCGAACACGTTGAGCGAAAGCTGAACCACAAGAAGTCCCGCCGCGCAGCCTGCCGAGATTGAATAGAAGGTGCTGCGGCTGCGTGTTGTGATTGCGCGGGTATAAATTACGAGCATCGCAACCGAAAGCGCAATAGTGATTGCGACGATGATTCCCATTTCTTCGGCGAGAAGTCCGAATACAAGGTCGCTCTCGGAGGCGGCAACCTGCTTTAGATAGCCGTTGCCCACGCCTACGCCGAAAAGTCCGCCGCTGGCGATAAAGGTTAGAACGTGTGTCTGCTGATAGCCCTCCGCCTGGGCGTACTGCCACGCGTGACGCCACGCCTTGAATCGGTCGGCGACATACGGTTTGAATCGCAGTACAAAGGTTACGCCGAACGCCGCCGCGGCAACCGCGAGGATCACTGTTTTGATATCGCCCGAACGCATAAACGCGATGAGCAGGAAGGTTACGAAGAAGATAAGCGCGGTGCCGAAGTCACCCATAAGCGCGAGAAGTCCCACGCAGATTACCGAGAACACGATGAACTCGAGCAGGTTCTGCTTGGTCTGCAATTTATCAAGCGTACCGGCGCCGATGAATATGTAAATTATCTTTACAAGCTCCGACGGCTGAATCGAGAAAGCTCCGATGTAAATCCAGTTAGCCGCGCCCTTTGTTATCTTACCGAACAAAATACTCGTCAGCAGCAGCAGAACTGCCACGATCATCATCGGAAAGCGGAAACGGCTGATTTTGTCGGGGTCCTCAATCAGCTTTATGATAACACAGAAGATCACAAGTCCCACGGCGGCGGCAACAAGCTGAACGTAGGCTGATTTTTCAACCTGCCGCACAAGCATCATTACGCCTATTCCCGTCAGGAACAGTCCCAGCGATTCAAGCTCAAAATTCACGCGTCTGAACGCAAAGTAAGAAACCGCAAAGAAGCCCCATTCAACAGCCGCGAGTGCGCCGAAAAGAATGATTGGAGAAAGCGGATTAGTGCCGTCGTTCCAGAACATCGCCTCAACGCCCATAAAGAGGTGGAACAGAGTTACCATGAGCAAAAGCTTCCACGGTCTTATGGCGGGCTTGTCGTTAACCTTTGAGAAAAACCAGCTCGACCTCAGCGGAGCCTGAAATTCCTCGCCCCTGCGGAACTCGAAATCAGTTGAGCCGATTGTGATTACGTCGTTAATGAGCACCTGAGCTCTGCCCTCAACGGGAACGCCGTTAACAAACGTTCCGCCTGTTGAGCCGGTGTCGGTGATGAACCAACCCTCGCTGCGCCTCAGCAGCACGCAGTGGTTACGCGAAACCGCAAGGTCGGTCACAACAACGTCGCTCGACTTGCTTCTGCCGATGGAGTTTTCCCAGAAAAGAATTGGGATAACGTTGCCCGTCTGCATATTGCACAGGGTTACCAAAGGCTTTTCAGTTCGTCTGCGGCGGCGCATTGCCGCGTAACACTGATAGACAAT
>ONHJ01000071.1 GCA_900317595.1 uncultured Eubacteriales bacterium
TCGATCAGATGAAAACCGTTGAAACCAAGCGCGTTTCCGACTCAAAGGTAACTGACGCGAACGCGATCAAAACTCCCCAGCAGCTCGACAACGACAGCGTGCTCAACGTGATGCTGTTCGGCGAGGACGACCGCAGAGGCTCGGAATACGGCAGAACCGACACCATGATCCTGCTCTCTGTGGACAGTATCCACAAAAAGCTCAAGCTCACCTCGTTCCAGCGAGATACCTATGTCTATATCCCGGGCGGTCAGGACGATCCCGGCAGACCCGATTACGACAAGATCAACGCGTCCTACACCTACGGCGGCGCCGAGCTCGCCATCAAGACCATCGAAACCAACTTCGGCGTGCGCATCGACAAATACGCCATCGTCGATTTCCAAGGGTTTAAGGACATCATCAACAAGATGGGCGGCGTGGAGATCGAGCTGAATCAGGAAGAGATCGACTACATCAACTATCAGATGTATAAAAACAAGCAGGTCGACGAGCGCTACACCATCACCGAAAAGCCCGGCAAGATCAAGCTCAACGGTCAGGAGGCGCTCTGGTATGCCCGCGACCGCGGTCTGACAAAGGGCGAGGACGGCAACGAGATCGGTCTTCAGGGCGACGACTGGGACAGAACCTCCCGTCAGAGAAAGCTGCTCGAAACCGTGGTCGGCGATCTCAAAAAGAAGGATTGGTCAACGTGGCGACCTCGATCGGTCCGATGATAACCACCAACATGACAAAGGATCAGATCACCCTGCTGCTGACCTACGTCTCCACTCTGGTCAACTATGAGGTCGTGCAGAACTATGTTCCGCAGCAAAATCTGTGGTACTACAACAGCCCCGGAGATAAATCATGGGATACCTCGGGCTCCTGCATAATGATAACTGACATGAAGGCGCAGCGTGAGGCGCTGGCGGAGTTCATTTACGAATACTGATAATAACCAATAGGGTCGGCTTTGCGCCGACCCTTTTCACATAAATCATTTTTTTCTGCTTTTGTAATCGTCCTCGATGGGCTTGCTCCAGCTTTTTGCGAGCGGCTTGCCGCGGCGCACACTGCTTACAGCCTCACACATTGCCTGATACACCACATTGGTTCCGGCGCTGTCGGCGCGGTAGTTGACCGATCTGTCCTCGGAGATGCCGAAGGCTTTCGCGGTGGCGATGGCGTCGATGTTGGCGCCGATGAAAAGAAACTCCCAGCCGTATTTTTCCTTCTGCTTCTCGATCAGCTTTTTGATGTCTTTGCCGCTGAACTCACGGCTGGCGTTTTCCATGCCGTCGGTGGTGATGACGAACATCGTGTGCACCGGCACATCCTCGGGACGGGCGTATTTGTGAATGTTCCCGATGTGGCGCACGCTTTTGCCTATGGCGTCGAGCAGCGCCGTGCAGCCGCGCACGGTGTAGTCCTTATCGGTGAGGGGTTCAACCTCATCAATCGGGAGCCGGTCGTGCAGCACCTCGATCTCGTGGTCGAACAGCACGGTGGAAACATACGCCTTGCCGTCCTGCTTCTTCTGCTTCTCCAAAAGCGCGTTGAATCCGCCTATCGTGTCGCTTTCCAGCCCGCCCATGGAGCCGCTGCGGTCAAGAATGAATACTAACTCGGTGATATTGTTGTCTGTCTTTTTCATATTGATTACCTCCTTGGTTTATTGTGGCTTTATTATAACAGAAGCTTAAGCAAAAAAGGTCGCTTTGAAAGCGACAAATATCAGTAGTCAGAGGTTTAGTAGTCAGTTGTCAGTTGTTAGTAGTCAGTTGAACATTTAAAACCGTAGGGTCAGGTCTTGTTTCTGCCCCCTAATAGGGGGACTGAGGGGGTCCGGGCGCAGCCGTACCCTGACCGCAGGTTGAGCGCCTGACCTTTGATTCACTGTCCAGGGCACGGTCAAGACCGTGCCCTGCGAAACTGAACAACTAAAACCTACGAAATTGAACAACTAAAATTCCAACTTGACAAACCATTACAAAAATGCGATAATATAAAACTGTATAATAATTCAAAGATGAAGGGGTGTCAATATGGCACAGGAAATGGAAAAATCCTATAACCCGGCCTCATTTGAGGACCGGATATATGACTTCTGGATCAAAGGCAATTATTTTCACGCCGAGGCGGATCCCGATAAAAAGCCCTATACTATCTTAATGCCGCCGCCGAATATCACCGGTCAGCTTCATATCGGTCACGCGCTTGACGAGACCCTGCAGGATATCCTCATCCGCTGGAAGCGCATGTCGGGCTACTGCGCGCTGTGGCTGCCCGGCACCGACCACGCGTCGATCGCCACCGAGGCGAAGATCGTTGAGGCCATGCGCAAGGAAGGGATCTCCAAGGACGATCTCGGCCGCGAAAAATTCCTTGAGCGCGCGTGGGAATGGAAGCGCGAATACGGCGGACGCATCACCCGTCAGCTCCGCAAGCTCGGCGTAAGCTGCGACTGGGAGCGCGAACGCTTCACAATGGACGAGGGCTGCTCCGACGCGGTAAAGGAGGTCTTTGTCAAGCTCTACAACGACGGCAAGATCTACCGCGGCAACCGTATGGTCAACTGGTGTCCGCACTGCAACACCTCCATCTCCGACGCCGAGGTGGAATACGAGGAGCAGGCAGGTCATTTCTGGCACATCCTCTATCAGGTCAAGGAAACCGGCGAAATGCTGGAGATCGCCACCACCCGCCCCGAAACCATGCTGGGCGACACCGCCGTGGCGATCAACAAGGACGACGAGCGCTACAAGCACCTTCACGGCTGCCACGTTATCCTTCCTCTGCTCAATAAAGAGATCCCGATCGTCTGCGACGAGCACGCCGACATGGAAAAGGGCACCGGCGTAGTTAAGATCACGCCTGCCCACGACCCCAACGACTACGAGGTCGGTCAGCGCTGCAGCCTGCCGATCGTGCGCGTCTTCACCTACGACGGCCACATGACCGGCGCCGAGGACGTAGCCGCCTATGAGGAGCTCAAGGCTAAGGGCAACCTCGCCGAGAACGAGCCTGAGGTGCTCGACTGCGGCAAGTACGCGGGCATGGACACCATGACCGCCAGAAAGGCGATCGTCGCCGATCTTGAGGCGCTTGGTCAGCTTAAGGCGGTCAAGGATCACACCCACGACGTCGGCACCTGCTACCGCTGCCACACCACCATCGAGCCTATGGTCTCAAAGCAGTGGTTCGTGCGCATGGAGCCGCTCGCCAAGCCCGCCATCAAGGCGGTGCGCGACGGCGACACCAAATTCATTCCGGCGCGTTTTGAAAAAATCTACTTCAACTGGATGGAAAACATCAAGGATTGGTGCATTTCCCGCCAGCTCTGGTGGGGTCACCGTATCCCCGCCTATTACTGCGAGGCGTGCGGCGACGTTACCGTTGCCAAGGAGCGCCCCGAAAAGTGCTGCCACTGCGGCTGCACCGACCTTGTTCAGGACGACAACACTCTCGACACCTGGTTTTCCTCGGCGCTGTGGCCGTTCTCGACGCTCGGCTGGCCTGAGAATACCGACGATCTGAAATACTTCTATCCCACAAACACCCTTGTCACGGGCTATGACATCATCTTCTTCTGGGTCGCGCGCATGATCTTCTCGGCGCTCGAGCACACCGGCGAGGTGCCGTTTGATACCGTGTTCATCCACGGCATCGTCCGCGACGAGCAGGGCAGAAAAATGAGCAAGTCGCTCGGCAACGGCGTCGATCCGCTCGAGGTCATCGAAAAATACGGCGCCGACGCGCTGCGCTTCCTGCTGGTTACCGGCAACTCGCCCGGAAACGACATCCGCTACTCCGAAAAGCGCATCGAGGCTTGCTCCGGCTTTGCCAACAAGCTTTGGAACGCGTCGCGCTATGTGCATATGAACATAGACGGCTTTGACGTCAAAAACGCGCTTCCCGAGGCGCTGACCACCGAGGACAAGTGGATCCTCTCCACCCTCAACACCGTAGCCAAGGAGGTCAACGAGAACCTCGGCAAATTCGAGCTTGGCATCGCGGTGCAGAAGGTCTATGAGTTCATCTGGGACTGCTACTGCGACTGGTATATCGAGCTGACCAAGGCGCGCCTGCACAGCGAGGGCGAGGACGCGCAGAACGCACGTCAGGTGCTCCTCTATGTGCTTGACCGCATCCTGCGCCTGCTGCATCCGTTCATGCCCTACATCACCGAGGAGATCTGGCAGACGATACCGCACGAGGGCGAGACCGTTATGCTGGCGGAATATCCGCATTGGCAGGACGAGCTCGACTTCCCCGAAGCCGCCGCCGAGATGCGCCGCATCATGGACGCCATCCGCGCTATCCGCAACCGCAGAGGCGAGATGAACGTGCCGCCTTCACGCAAGGCAAAGGTGTATGTGGCTACAAGGTTCCCGCAGACCTTTGAGGACGGCAAGGCGTTCATCCTCAAGCTGGCTTCCGCGAGCGAGGTCGAGGTAGCCGAGAGCTTTGAGATCGACGGCGCCGTGACCATCGTCACCGCCGACGCGAAGATCTATATTCCGCTCGACGAGCTGGTCGACAGGGAGGCGGAGCTGGCAAGACTCAACAAGGAGCTGGAGCAGCTCAAAAAGCGACTGGCGCAGTCTGAGGGCAAGCTGAAAAATCAGGGCTTTGTTTCCAAGGCGCCCGCGGCAGTTGTTGAGGGCGTGCGCAAACAGGCTGACAAGGAGCGCGAGCAGATCGCGCTTATCGAAGCCGCGATTTCGGCATTGAAATAAGATATTTACGTGTATTCTGAAAGGGACGGCTGCGTGCCGTCTTTTTTAGTTTTGAGTTGTGAGTTTTGGTATTATGTGTAGGGGCGGACCCGTGTGTCCGCCCCTGCGCCGGGCTATCCTATTATACCGATGTTAAACAGGAAACGACGGTTACCTATCAGGGCGCACCCGCGTGTGCGCCCCTGCACAGATAAGGAAACCCGGCTTTAATTTCAGCACCGCACACCATTCACTTTACACTTTACACCGAAAAACCGTTGCATTTCAAAAACCGTTGTTGTATAATCAAAACGGCACCGTCCTGCGGCTGCCTTGCGTTTACGTTGAACGCAGAAAAATTATCACGCCCGAATTTCGGCGCTTCCGTGTCTGCGCGGGAATGAGGCGTGCAACGTCAGGAGGGTTCTTATGATAAACGTAGAGAACCTGAGAAAGGAATTTAAAAAAACCGTGAAAGAGCCGGGACTGAAGGGCAGCGTCAAGGCGCTGTTCCGCCCTCACACGGAAACGGTGGTCGCCGTCAGCGACATCAGCTTCCATGTGCCTAAGGGCGAGATCCTCGGCTTCATCGGACCCAACGGCGCGGGAAAAAGCACCGTCATCAAAATGCTCACGGGCATACTCACGCCCACGTCCGGAAAATGCACCATCAACGGCAAAAATCCGCGCGAAAACCGCAAAAGCTACGTCAAGGAGATCGGCGTCGTTTTCGGCCAGCGCACCCAGCTCTGGTGGGATCTGCCGCTTCGCGAGACCTACGGCGTGCTCAAGGAGATTTATGAGGTGCCGGAGGATCGCTACAGGGAGCGCATGGCGTTCCTCAACGAGGTGCTCGACCTCGACAGCTTCATCTCCAACCCGGTGCGCACCCTTTCGCTCGGTCAGCGCATGCGCGCCGATATCGCGGCGTCGCTGCTGCACAGCCCAAAGGTGCTGTTTTTGGACGAGCCCACCATCGGGCTTGACGTGGTGGTAAAAGAGAACATACGCAGCGCTGTCTCCTACATCAACGAGCGCGAAAAGACCACCGTTATCCTCACCACCCACGATCTGGCTGATATCGAGCTGCTCTCAAAGCGCATCGTGATGATCGACAAGGGCAAAAACGTCTTTGACGGCGCCATCGCCGACCTCAAAGCCAAATACGGGCAGATCCGTGAGCTGAATTTCGAAACCGATACCCCCGACCCCGAGCGGACGCTCTGCTACACCTCTCACTTTCAGCTCGAAAGCGGCGACGTCAGCGTTGAGTGCGAGGGCAAATCGGTAAAGGTGCGCTTCAACAGCGCCAAAACACCCGTTTCGGATATGCTGAGCTACACCCTCGCAACGGTGAACGTCAGCGATATTTCCGTCAAGGACGCGGATATCGAGGAGATCATCCGCCGACTTTACAGCAGGGGGGTGGGGGATTGAGAAGAAAGCTCAAGCTCTACACGCCCTTTGTCAGCGCCGGTATGCAGGAGGTCGCCGCCTACCGCATCAACTGGATATTCTATATGCTCGGCAACGTAATGACCTGCGTGGTCACCTACTTCATCTGGAAGGCTGTCTACGCCTCGGGCGACGGCGGCACCATGGGCGGCTTCGACCTGCCGCAGATGGTCGTCTACATCGTGCTTATGTTCCTCTCAAACACCATGATCGCCAGCGAGTCCGGCTGGGTGGTCGGCGAGGAGGTGCGCGACGGCTCCATCGCCATGCGCCTGCTTAAGCCGATCAGCTACAACGCCACCTTTCTGTTTCAGGAGATCGGCAATAAGCTGCTCACCGAGTTCGTCATCGCTCTGCCGATGATAATAGCGGTCGAGATCGGCAGAGGCGTCTATTACGGCGCGCCGCAGTTCGACCCGCTGCTGTTCCTGCTGTTTTTGTTCAGCGCGGCAGCGGCTTACCTGATGAACTTCTTTTTCAGCATCTGCTTCGGCTTCACCGCCTTCATCACCAAAAACCTGTGGGGCGTCAGCGTGGTAAAGGAGTGCATAGTAAACTTCCTTTCCGGCGTTGTGGTGCCGCTCAGCCTGCTGCCAAAGGGCATGGAAACGGTGTTTTTGCTGCTGCCCTTCGCCTCGCTCAACTACACTCCGGTCATGATCTACATGGGAAAATACCGCGGAACGACGCTGCTGTGGTTCCTCTGTCTGCAGCTATTTTGGACTGCGGCGTTCTGGGTGCTTTCAAAGCTGCTGTGGAGAGCTGTCTCCAAGCGGCTCAGCGTGCAGGGAGGTTAGATATGAAAAAGCTGAAACGCGTATTCAGATTATACCGTATTTTCGTCGCGCAAAAGCTGAAAAGGATGATGGAGTACAAGGGCGACTTTTTGATCGGCATAGTCGGATTTTTTATGGTACAGGTTACCAACCTGCTCTTTCTCTGGACGGTCTTCCGCCAAATACCCGCGCTTATGGGCTGGAGCGTTAACGAGGTCGTATTTATCTACGGCTTTTCGCTGCTCCCGAAGGGCATCGACCACCTGCTGTTCGACAACCTCTGGGCGATCGGCCATTATATAGTTCGAAAGGGCGAGTTCGACAAATACCTCACCCGGCCGATGAACACGCTGTTCCACGTTATCATCGAGGAATTTCAGGTAGAGGCGTTCGGCGAGCTGGTGATGGGCATCGGACTTATCGCGGTCACAGCGCCTCAGCTCGCCGTTGAGTGGAGCGCGCTGAAAATCATGCTTGCGCTGCTGGTGCTGCCCTTCGCTTCGCTTATCTACACCGGCATCAAGACCATCACCGCTTCGGTCGCCTTTTGGAGCAAGCGCAGCGGCAACATCATCTATATGTTTTACATGGTCTCCGACTTTGCTAAGTACCCCGTCACCATCTATAACCGCGTGGTGCGCGATATCATCACCTTCTTCATACCCTTTGCCCTCACGGCGTATTATCCCGCGGCGTTTCTGCTGCGCGGAGAAAACCCGCTTTTCAGCATAGGAATGCCGGTTTTGGCGGCTGCGGTGCTGATGACGGCGGGAATTATAGTCTGGCACAGAGGTCTGAGAGCATATGAGTCGGCGGGATCGTGAGCAGAGAATAGTGAATAGAGAATAGTGAAGGGTCGCTTCGCTCCGATTTGTAATGCTGCGGGTTTATGAGAAAACACTGCTTTTAGTATCAACGCTGGGGCGGACCAGTGTCTGCCCGGAAGGTTTTCTACCACTGTCATTTACAATTTGATAACAGAATCAGATTCACGTGATATAGTCTTGAATAGTTATTGACAAAAGTTATTGGATTTGTTATAATAGAACTAATTAATATCGCTATAGGAGGATTAATATGTTCTGCAGCAATTGCGGTCAGCAAATTGATAACAGCGCGGCGTTTTGCCCGCGTTGCGGCACGCCCAACAGTGCCGTCAGACAGAATGACACGGATTATCAGCCCCAAGAATCACAAAAACGGGATATCCCGCAAAACCCGGAGTACGGCTACGCGCAGAACGTTGAGCAGAGAGCCTTCAGCCAAGCTGTCGGCGGAGTCAAGGTGAAGCCAAAGGTTAAGCCCGGCATCATCATTCTGATCATCGTTTCATCACTTGGCATCATCGGTTCGGCGATCGCTATACCGATAATAATAAACAACAATAAAAATAATGATAAAAACGGCGGCGGCAGCGCTCAATCGATTTCGTCAAAGCTGACGGCGCATGATTGGATATTTCATTACCATACGGAGAATTCCCTGTATTATGATTCGGGGATGCCGCCGGTAGAGATAGACTCATATACCGTTTATCATTTTGAGGAAGACGGAACCGGATATATT
>ONHJ01000066.1 GCA_900317595.1 uncultured Eubacteriales bacterium
TAACCAAACTTTTCTTTTCGATTGTAGGGAGCGACGCCCTCGTCGCTCCTGCAAATCGCCGTGCGATTTGCTTAAGTTGACGACATTGTTACGCGGGGGAGCCTTTCTTTCGCCGAAACTCCTTAACCTGATTATACAGTAAAATCGAAACAAGGGCTTGGCTCCTTTTACGCTTTACGCCTAACCGCTTATTCCCTGATTCTGACCGCTTGTTCCCTATCTATTGACTTGATTTTATAAATACATTATAGTTTTTATATAGCTTTGGGAACAACGGCAAATAAAGGAGGTAATCGTTTTGCGTAACAGGATCGCCGAATCCGAAAACATAATACGCGGAAGCTGTCCTCTTTTTGCCTGCGGCTGCTGCCGCACAAAATACGGCTGGGAGCATCAGGCGTGGTGTGAAGCGCGCTCGCTGACGCAGCCGACCTGCCGTGACTGCTTATACCATAATAAACGGCAGGAAACCTGCGAACATCCCGCGAAAAAGAGAGAAGGCAGATCATCGATATGAAAAAGATAAATATCCGGTTCGAGCCGGATGCAACTCTCGACGGCATCGATATCCTGATACGCGCCTCGGAGCGCGACCCGCAGATTAATGCCGTGATTGAGAGCCTGACGCAGAGCACGCAGAGCACGCTGACCGCTCTGGATAACAAAAACCATCGATGAGTGATAAATGAGAACGATAAAGTCTTTGTTTCCGCCGATGGCAAAAACGTGCAGATAGTCACGATCGACGGCAAATACCACGCAAAGCAGTCGCTTCAGGGCATTGAGGAGCATTTGAGCAGCAAGTTATTTCACGCTTATGGGAACGCTGCGCATCAAGTTCGAGAACGGGATCGAAACCTGGGCTTCGCGGCGGTATATACCGCTGATAAAGGAACGTCTGTCGCGAGAGGAGGGCTATCTGTGTTAGTAAAAACCTTAAAGCGGGCGGGAATCGGATTTTTGATCGGCATCGTTATCGGCAATCTGATCGCTATTATGACCGGAAGCTCACACACTCAGGGAATCACCTTTGCCTCAAAGCAGCTTCTTGATATGGCAGGCGGCAACGGCGCTCTCGCAATGCTGCTGCAAAGCGTATTTTCGGGCTTGTACGGCGCGATATGCTTTGCCGGGATATCGTTCTATGACATAGAGCGCCTGCCTTTGGCGGCAGCCACAGCGCTGCACTGCGCCGCAATAGTTGTTTTCTACATTCCTGTCGCGCTGTTGCTCGGATGGGTGGTCTGTATCGCGGAGATCCTTATTATCTCGGGAATACAGATCGTCGTATTCTTCATCATCTGGCTGATAATGTACTTCGGCTTCAAAAAGCAGGTCAGGGAGCTGAACGAACTGACCAAAAAGAATCATTCGGAAACCGACGCCGAGGAATGATTCCGAAGCGATATGAAAACACCGGGACGCCCGGCTGACATAACCTGAATCATAAAAAACTGCCCCGAAGGCACATTTAAGCCTTCGGGGTGGTTTTTTGTTTTACGAGGTTTGTTTAAAGTATCCTCGATGTTTCATATCTCGATTCGTCGTCGTCACCTGTTGATGAAGTCGCGATAACGTCCTCTGTGCGGAACCTTATAACTTCAAGCTCGACCGCTTCATATTTTTCTTTCATCATATATCTCCCCTTTAAGCGCCGAAGTAGGCGTTAGCCGCATGATTATACCAATAGAGCGCCGTGACCAGATTGCAAAGCAGCGAGCCTTCCTCAACATTTCTCAGGGCGCGCTTTGCGTAATCCATGGCGGAGTATCTGTAGCTGTTAGCTCCGATCTTAAGCACGGCTTCGGTGTCGAGGTCGGCAGCGGCAATATCGGTGATCTCAAAGCAGATCTCGCCGTTTCTTTCCTTGTACCGAGCCGGCTCGCCGTCGATCGTTATGCTGTCCTTCACCGAGTTGAAGGCGTTTTGATCGGTGACGCGGTAGTAATGGCGGATGACGGTTTCGGTGCGGCATACCAGAGTAGAGCCTGTGTATTCCAGACCGCAGGCGGCAAGGTTCTCGGTCATATCGGAGCCGTTCGCCGCGATATCGTCGGTGCTGACCGCCGAAAGCGGCTCCAAGCCATTATTCGCGGGGGTTTCGGCGTTGATATCAAACTGAGCCTGAGCCGCCGCACCGTAGTGCAGCATATTTGTGACGAGCGCTCTGAGCTGAGCCAGGCGCTGTTCGCCGTCGTTGCCGTTCTCGTTTTCAGCCTGTGTATATTTCCGAGCAAAGCCCTCGTCGGTCAGGATCACATCGGCGTACTGCTTGGCGGAATAGGTGTTTATCGCCTTTACTTCGCCGTTGACCGTCAGCGTCGCCGTGACCGGGCAGGTCATTTCGGCGGGCGCGATATGGCAGGTCGCCTTATAACCGTATTCCTTAAGAACAGCGTCCTTAAGGCTGACCGTTTCGGTATTGTTCTTATTGCCTGCTGTCCATGTGAAGGTGACGCTTGCGTTTTCCGCCTGCTCCGCGGTGATGCCGATATAGAAGTTCACTCCGATATCGCCGTTGAGGCTGAGTGAATGGCTGATGAACGGCTGCTTTACGCGCCTGGTATAGGTTTCGCTGTCGGCAGCCCAATCGGTCTGACCGCTGTACTGCTCGGGTTCAGCCAAGATCTGCACGACGTTGGTATCTCCGTTCACTTCATCGAGCCATGTGCGCGGATCAACCGTGAAGTAGCCGCCGTTGACGGTGAGAACGGGATAGGTCAAAGTGCCGTTGCCCATGATTTCAAACATCATCGCGCCGACGCGGACATCGTCGCTGATCGTCATATGGATTCTGCTTGACTCTTCGCCGGTGTAGATCATGTGCTCAAGTCGGTCAAATTCCGCGTTGCCGGAGAGATTCACCTCGAGGTCGGCTTCGTCGTTGCCGTTGTTGAACATAACGATTTCGGTGAAATGACCGCCGCTGATGTAGAAGGTGCCGCCGTCCGCAGCGAAGAAGCCGCTGATCGTGCCGCCGGTGATGTAGTAGGTATCCTCAGTCCAAGGAGCGATGCTGACGCCTATGTTGCCGCTTGAGCGGAAGACGCCGGGCGTTGTGCTGACGATCTGGATATTCGTCGGATAGAAGGTCGGGATATACTCGCCGCCTTGATACTGCCAGCCCTGTATGCCGCCGGTCAGCGTGCCCTGAATATCGATCGTATGACCGTTCAGGTCTAAGCAAATCGAATCGTCGGAACTGACATCCCAGGCTTCTCCCTCGGGGATCACAGCGTCCGAAAGCATTACCACTTTAAAATCATTATACCAGAATCTGTTATTTGCGGGAAGAGTCAGCTCATCCTTAAACTCCTTCGGGATCGTTCCCACCACTGTGAACGCGTCGAGCAGCGTCGGATACCAAATCGCAGCGTAAAGCTGATCCTCAAATTCTTCATTCGTATCGTTATTGTCGTAATCGTAGGTCATCAGAAGCTTCGCGCCGAAGCACGCTTCGAGCTCCGCAGAAGGAGCAAATGTCGCGTCGCAGTACACTTGAATGCCGCCGCCTGTCAAGGTCGCGCCCGAGGCGGAATCGATCAGGGTGATAGCGCCGTAAACGAAGATGATCGAGCCGTTGCCCATTACCGCTGCGTCGGTGCCGTCGAGGGCATGACCGTTCAGGTCAATGGTGACGGTAACGCCCGAAGGAATGATAAGCGGAAGGCTGCCGATATCCGCGACGGCGTCCTCTGTCAGCGTAATGGTGCCGAGATCGGTGCCGGACGCTGCATTTAAGGTTTCGCCGAGCTGGTCCCACGCGTTCGCGTCGCGCCAGATGGCGGTGAAGGTGACATTTTCGGTGATGGTGAACTCCTCGCCCACCGCATATGTCCTTCCGTTGTACAGCCAGCCGCCGAAGAATTTGTCCTCCGGGATATTGAATATCAGGTTCGCGTGCGGAAGCTGTTCGGTAGTTCCCGTGGGAGACGGAATGCCGGGCGTTACGGTCTCGCCGTCGCCGCCTATCACCGTCGCGCCGTTGCCGTCGAAGGTGGCGGTGGGCATAAGCCGCGTTACCGCAGTAAAGGTCACGTTGTCGGTCACAACAAACTCGTCGCCCTCGTCGTAGGTGTCCTCGCCGTTTTGCCAGCAGATAAATTCTTTGGTCTCGGAATCGAACAGGTCGTCGAATTCGGCAAGTTGTATCGTCGAATCCTTCTGTACCGCGACGACCTTTGTTTCGCCGTCAAACTCATAGGTCACCGAGGTCATAGCTGTGACTGTGATCGTCAGCTCAAAGCCGGTGTTATTGGTTAGGTAATCGGAATGGAAGTAGATCGTCAGATAGTTGTCGTCGGTCATTAAGGGGCCGACCGCCACGTTATTGCCGAAATACTTGTTTTCACCGAGAACATTGCTTTTGTCTGTCGGACCGTTATAGAATCTCAGATAGTCATAGGTGCGTTCCAATAATACGTTTCCGCTGACCGTAACCACCATATTTTCCGGAGCTTTGACAACAAATTCCGCGTCGTTGTTGTCGGTGTGATTGCCGTTCTTGCCGCCTTCGTCATAGAGCGTGAAGGAAAAGCCGGAGGACTTGTCGGACAAATCAAGAACCAGCGGATCGTTGACGTTCCAGAGCGGCATCAGGGCATAGTATCCGTCCTCATCATCGTAATACAGGATCTCGAGCTGAGCGGTGAATACCGTCGGAGCATCAGCGACATAGGTGTCACCCGGCTGATAAATATCGCCGCTGAATTTCTCCTTCCAGCCGACAAAGTGCATACCGGCGGGCATGGTGAACAGGTCGGTCAGCTCAGGGAGCGCGACGGTCGAGCCGAGCGGATATCTTACCGCCTTGCTTTCTTCCTTGCAGGTGTAGGTGAAGCCGGTCGCCGCCGCCCACTGAGCCGTCAGCGTCATATTCGCCTCTAAGGTAATGGTGTTGCCCGGCCAATAGGTATTCGTGCCGTCGGAGTAGCCCGAGAATATCTCGCTGTCGGGCGCTGTGAAGCCGTAGTCGGGCAGCGTGACCGCCGTGCCGGAAAGCACGGTGATGGAGTCCATCGTGCCGCTGCCATCGCCCGCGTTAAAGCTGATGGTGAGAACCATCGACGGATCAAAGAGCTTGATGTTCAGTGCAAAGCCGCTCCGATTGTTGGTGCCGTCACTGGTAAAGTGAACCTTCAAGGTGTTGGACGTGGTCTGCAGGTCGCTCAGCGTGAAGTTGCCGCTGTAGCTGCTGCCGCCGAGAAGCGTAGTTCCGTCGGAATCATAGAGGCTGAGAACATCGTTGCCTGACTGCGTCTGTCCGTCGCCGCTGATACCGAACACGTAACCCTCGGGCGCGGTCAGCGTCATGCTGCCGTCGTTGTTGTGGGTGTAATAGCCGCCGCTGCCGCCGGAGTCGTACAGCTTGAACGTGAAGCCGTTAGGTTGGTTGGAAAGGTCTAACGAGATATCCTCAAACGAAGGCTGGATCATATAGTATCCGCCATTGCCGTCTTCGATCAGGATCGGCAGATCGTTGAATTCCGCCGTGAATGTCATAGCCTCGTTCGCTGTCACTTGATGCACGACTGCGTAGGCGTTTCCGTCGTTTGCGCAGCGCCACTGTTTGAACTGCTTTCTGTACGGCGTTCTGTTGAATATGTTGTCGTAAACCGGAAGTGCGAAGGTGCTGCCCTTGGGGTGGTATTGAACAACGGTATCAGAGCCGCTGACATAGGTGATTGCGATTTTTTCCACATAGACGGCGGTCAGCGTCTTATTGTCGCTGCCGAAGGTGAAGTAAGCGCCCGGCAGGTAGTCGGTCGTACCGTCGCTGTAGTGGGAGAAGAAGTAGCCCTCCGGCAGCGTAAAGCCGCAGTCAGGGATCACGACCCTGTCTCCGGGCATGCCGCTGAGACTGTTCATCGTACCGCTGCCTGCGCCCGGGTCAAAGGAAAGCGAAATCAGCGAGGAAGTGTCGACCACCGTGACTGTCAGATCAAAGCCTGTTTTGACGACGGAGCTGTCTGAATAGAAATAGAGCTTCAGCACATTCCCGGAGGTCATCGCCGAATTGATCGCGAAGGAACCGGTGTTCTTATCATTTCCGAGTACCTTGTTAGTATCTCCGTCATACAGGCGCAGATAATCGTAGCTGTTCTCGGTGGTGCCGCTGCCGCTGAACCGGAGCATGCAGCGCTCGGGAGCGACGATCCTCAACGTACCGTTGCAATATGATGAATAGTTTGCGTCAGCGCCGCCGTCGTCGTAGACGTGAAGCTCAAAGCCCGCATCCTTGTCGCTCAGATCGGCGGTTGTCGTGCCGGTGACAGGCATATTCGCGTACCAGCCCGTTTCATCGTCGCCGAAAACAACGGGCGGCTCCTGAACCTTTGCGGTAAAGGTCACGTCCGAATCCACTGTGAAGGCGTCGTTTTCATTATACAGCGTTTCGCCGCACTTCCAGCCGAGGAAGGTCGAGCCCTCCGGCGCGATGAACATCGAGGAAAACTCCGGCAGAGTGATCTCGGTCCCTTTGCTTACCATCGAACGCTGGGTGCTTCCGGCGTAGAAATACTCAACGGAGGCATACTTACTTAGATCGATCAGCGTTACATCCAGTTCAAAGCCGCTGTAAGTCTCGCTGCTATCGGAACGGAACCATAGCGTTATAACATTGCCGGAGCTTAAAATCGGACTGACAGTAAACGGTCTGCCGGCATATTTGCCGTTTTGATCTCCGCCGAGCTTAAGCGCGGTATTATCGCTGCCGTCATAGATGATCAGCCAGTCAAAGGTTGTGCTTTCGGAATTGCCGCTGCCGCTCAATTGGATCAGGCAATTCGTCGGCGCAGTGATTTGCAAATAGCCTTCGCAATTGTTGGAATAGTTCGCGCCCGAGCCGCCGTCGTCGTAGACCTTGAACGTGAAGCCCAACGACCGGTCGCTCAGGTCGAGCGTGTCGGTGCCGGTCACAGGCATATTGACAGAATATCCGTCCGTGTCATTGCCCGTGAGCTGCACCGTTGCCGCGGAAACCGAGATCGGTACCGATGACAGCACCAAAATCAGCGTCAACAGCAAAGCGGTGATTTTTTTGAATTTGTTTTTTCTCATATCGCACCTCCGATAAAAATAGAAAAAGCGATCTATTTTTCGATAATAACACTATAATACAGCAAAAAGGCATAGTCAATACATTTGGAACAGACGGTCGGAAATCGGGAACAAACGGTAAAAAACAAACACGCAGGTCAGCGCTGCCTGCGTGCTTGTGCGGTATTTTGATATCTATTCTTTTATCTCATAATACATATCATCGGTTTTTGCTATCACTTTTATCTCCGCGTCGGAGTCAGCCGGAAAAGCGTCTGCGGGAAGATAAGCCCTAAAGCCGAAGTCGCTTTCATCGGTGCAAATGCTGTAAGCCTCATAAACCGCTGTCTTTCCCTGCGCGTCCTTCACGAGCACGGAAAACTCGGCGCCGTCGCTAAGGCCGCCGCAATCGACGCTGCCCGAGAGCTCTGTGTATAAGGGCGAAAACTCGCACTCCCTGACGCGGATATCGGCTTTGCCCGACAGCGTGCCGAGCGATCCCGGAACAGAGGTTTCACGGGCGGAGATCACGGGCGGGCGGGTCAGCAGCCAGTCGAGATTCCTCTCGACCAGCTCCATGATGAACGCGTCGGGCGTCGCGGAGTCGAACTCATTTTCCAGCAGCATCGGAAAAGCCTTGGTGAAGGTCGCCTTGTTGTAGGCGGAGGCGAAGAACGGCAAAAGCGAATTTCCGAACGAATCGCGGTACATAAACAAGGAACCGGAGGCGTCCTTGTTCTCCGTTTTGATGTACGGATCCTCAACCGACTTTGCAGCCGTGATGTATTGATATCTCTCTTCGGCGCCGTAATAGGTGTTGTATTCGGGCTTGGAGCCGGACGGATAGAGCATTTTGGCGAGGTCGCCGACAAAATCCTTTTTTCTGGACTTTGAAGCCGTTGAATAATCGTCGTGCGATTTGCCCATCTGCGTCAGCACGGCATCATAAACCATCAGCGCCCCGGTGTTGTTCCAGTGCGAATCGCGGGCGAAATACAGCACCTCGTTTTTGCTTTCAAAGAGCTTGAACAGGTCGCAGTATTGCACCTTGCTTTCCGAAAGAGCCTTTGAGATCATCTCGCGGTTTGAACCGGAGCTCACCTTTTTGCCGTAATAATACGGCATATGCTCGGGATAAAGCGAGTTTTTGTTGGGCGCGACCGTGAACAAAAAGCTGACTCCGCGCGACTCGCAGAACGACCGCACCAGCTCAAGATTGCGCACAAAAGCCTTTGCCTGCCTTTCGGAAAAGACATTATTGCCGAGATGATCGTCGAGCGTCGAGCGGTAGTAAAGCCAATCGTCGCTGCCTACGATGACAAGGTCGTTGTTTGAAGCGGAAAACAGCGACGACCGGATCCTTGCGTCAGCGGATATCGCCTCCGGTCTGAAAGCAAAGTGCTTTTCAAAGTATTCTCCGAGCTGCGTCGGAAAAGAAGTGTTTATGCTTCCGTCGGCATTTGTAAAGGACGGAAGCTTTGTCTCTTTTTCATTGCCGATAGGCTTTGATTCGGGCGCAAAAGCCATGCCGAGCGACGGAAAAGCACAAACAGCCATACAAGCCGCAATGAAAACAATCAAAAAAACCTTTTTCATAGCCCTTCCCTCTAAAATCTGAAATAAATAAACGGATTATATCCGCTCGGCGAAAGCCGCAGCAGGCAAAAGATAAGCGCCAAA
>ONHJ01000169.1 GCA_900317595.1 uncultured Eubacteriales bacterium
CGCTTATAATGTTGACAAGGGGCTTACGCCCCAAAATAATAATTTTTGCTCTATTTTGCACCGCGATTTAGAATTTACACAGAATTTAGGATAGACCCGCGGTTGGCTGTCAATATGCTTTATAAAAAACTAATATATCACTCACTTGTCCCCGCCATCTTCTTCAAAATCCTCGAATGCACCTCGTTGTAATACGCCAAGTCTGCGACGGACAGGGTGGTTGTATCGATGGCGGTGAGCTTGCTCATGTAGTCGGTGTATTTGCTCATGTAATCGGCGTATTCGCTGATCATGGTGAGGTCGCCGGGGTTTTCCTTGTACTTCTTCATGAACTCGATATAGCTGTCAAAAAACGCTTCGTAGCTGTCCATCGTTTCCTTGAAGGACGGCGTTACCACTCCGGCGTCTGCTATTGATTTTGATTCCGGCTTGTTTTCGGGCTCTTTCGGGGCTTCGGTGGGCTTTTCCGTTGGTTTTTCGGTTTCCGCTTCCGTTTCTTCCTTCTGCGGAGTTTGCAGTTCGATCGTCATGGTGTCTTTCATCGGATGATAGTCGTCGGCTTCGTCCTCTTTGTGGTACTCCAATGACAGGCGGTAGCCCTCGCCGTTTTCGGCGCGGTAGTAAGGACAGTTTTTGTAATCTGTTCCGCTTTCGTATTTTTCGGTAAAGCCCTTTGCCTTGCAGCTTCCGACATAGCTTTCGTACTGCTCCTGCGTTGTGCTGCCGATGTAGATTTCCAGCCGGTCGGCTCTGTCGGTGTCGATCATGCCGGAGGTCGATTCCGGCACGGGCAGCAGCTTTGCAAGTGCACTGTCAGGCCATTTGACGGTGGAAAAGCTGTCGGAAAGATAGGGGTTCACCTTTTCGGCTTTGCTGCATCCGGACAGCGAAAAAAGCGAGGAATAAAAGGCGATCGTCGATAAAACGATTGATTTGAAAATTTTCATATACATACTCATTTCTCCTTTTTAAGATTTTAAAACGTGGCTAACAAAAGCGACGGAATGAACAGCAAAAATCCCGCAGCCATAAGCAGCGACGGCAGTTTGACGCTGCCGAAGGAAAACCGCTTTTGCAGATGGATAACCTCCTTTCGCTCCAAATACGAGAGCAGAAAACTTGCTGTTTGCACCAAAAACACGGTTCCATCTAATACCTTGTAAAAGTTGCGAGCCGTTGAAAAGCTGCCTACGCACCAACAGCCGCAAACAACGGCGAAGATGATCGATACAACGCCCGCCATGCTGTTGCGGTAGGCGGCTCGTTCCCTTTCCTTTTGCGCGTTATCCTCGCGCTCCCATTGCCGGAAAGCGGTTTGCTGCCGGATTTTTTCAACCGCGACCTCGTCGCTGTCGATGATCAATTCCTTTGAGCCGCAGAACGGACAGATCAGGATCTCGCGCTGTGCGTCGGCGGTCAGTTCGCCGCCGCAGTTTTCGCATTGTAAATGAATAACAGAATGTGCCATAACCTGCTCCATAAAAAAAGAGTAATCCTGTATTTATCATACACGATTACTCTAAAATTTTGGTCTGCTGGCAGCAGACACATTTTATGATTTTTTATGCTATCATTATCGCATGAGGGAATCCGCTATGGAAATGCCGGCAAAGAGCAGCACGATGCCGAGAATGATACTTGCGACTCCCAAAATACGCAGAACATATTTGCCGTTGCGCGGGTTGTTGGGGTTGATATGCTCCGACAGGCGGAAGATATCGCCGAACAGGATATACGGCAGCGCTGTCCACAGCACCATGATGTCTATCATGAGAACCGTTTGGTTGATGATATTGCCCGGGCTTGTTTTTAGAAACATCGGAAAGCCGTTGATGTACACAAGCAGCATGAGCAGCCACGCGGCGAAGAAAATAACGGTGAGGATCTTCGGGAAAACGTGCTTGCTGCGAAAGCCGGGCAGCGGCTGAAAAGGTCTGCGCGAATTGATTTTTTTACCGAGCAAAACTCTTTTCAATTCATCGGCGGATTGAAAGCGCTTGCTTTCGTCGATTTCAATGCACTGTTCAATGACGGTTTTCAGAACGCCTTGGTGCAGTTCTTCATTCGGCAGCTTTCCTGTAAGCATGTAGTTGAGCAGCACGCCGCAGGAATAAATATCAGCCTTGCCGCTTGTTTGAGCAAAGCCGAATTGTTCAGGCGGTGCATAGCCTGCGGTTCCGAAGGCGGTAGTATCCTTACGTTGATTGGGCTTCATCAGGCGGCTGATGCTGTAGTCGATGATTTTCACCGTGCCGTCGCTGAGCAGCATGATGTTTTCGGGCTTGATGTCGCGGTGGACAATGCCGTGACTGTGCAGCGCTGTTAAGCCGTCGCAGATTTGGCAGAGGATCTGCTTCGCGGTTTTGACGTCATAAAGCTGATTGGGGAGCGTTGTCCCGTTGATGAATTCGCACAGGCTGACGCAAACGCCGTTCTCAGAGCGCACATCATAA
>ONHJ01000080.1 GCA_900317595.1 uncultured Eubacteriales bacterium
TTTTGTGATGCCGATGATATAGCAGATGTTGCCGTCGTCATCTTTTATGCCCATGTTGACAATGCTGCCGTCATAGGGCGCACCGTCAAAGGTGGCGTGTACCTTTACGCGCCCCTTGCCGAACTCCTCGCGGATGTTGTAGGGGAAGATGATGTACGAAGCGTCCATATATCCGTTTTGCCGGATAACGGCGTTGAATTGATAGTCCTTCATTTTTCCCGTTTCATTACACTCCTTTTTCATCTGTTGAATTGATGTGCGGAAGACGGTATGGCGTTTACGCAATCGGTTTGCCGAAAACCGCTTTATCGGCGTGAACTGCGGGATCATGGATCAGTTTGCGAGCGCGATGGGGAAAAGCGGCAGCGCGATTCTCCTTGACAGCGCGACCCTTGCTTATTCCTACGTTCCCTTCCCCGAAAAGGAAGCCGCGCTTATCATTGTAAACAGCGGCGTCAAGCACGCGCTGGCTTCCTCCGCCTACAACGACCGCCGCCGCGAGTGCGAAACGGCTCTGGCGGATATCAACAAAGTGATAAACGCTTCGTCGCTGTGCGCGTTGAGCGTTGATGAATTTGAGCGGTACAAGGACAGCATTAGTCATCCCGTTTGCCAAAAGCGCGCGCGGCACGCCGTGTATGAAAACCGCCGTACCGTGCAGGCGGCGGACGCCCTGCAAAAGGGTGATCCGGCGGCATTCGGCAGGCTGATGCGCGAGTCGCATTTGTCGCTGCAAAACGATTATGCGGTTTCCTGCCCCGAGCTTGATTTTCTCGCGGAAACCGCGTGGCGCTTTGACGGCGTATACGGCGCGAGAATGACGGGCGGCGGCTTTGGCGGCTGCACTGTCAATCTCGTCAAAAAGGACAGGGTCGCGTCCTTTATCGGCTCCAACGCGGATTTGCCGATCGTCGGCGGCTCGATTCTGAGCCACGACCATTTTCAGGGCGGCCGCTACACGTTCCCTATGGAAAGAGCGGAGATCGAGGAGCGCTTTACGCTTGACGGCTTTGAGGATATTGAATGCGGCATAATCAAATGGCCGATGTCGGTCATCAGAATCCGGGGCGAACGATCCGCAAGGCTTGTGGAGCTTGCGGTTCATATTCTTGAAGCATGGCGCGGCTATACCGACGAGGCGGCGACGATGGACTGGGGAATAATGCCCGGCAGCGCCATCGGGAAGGCCGCGATCACGCAGATGAGCACGCCGTAAACAATGCCGGGGATAACGGTCACGCCGATGACGCCGATGGAGCCTGCGATCACATAGGCGAGAGCCAGCCCGAGAAAGCCCGTGATGACAAGCTTTTTCTTGCCGAACTTTTTGACGAGCTTGGGTACGATGGGATAAAACGCCGCGGAGAGCGGGTCGGTGACCGCGTCAAACACCCTTGATAACGCGGTGATCAGTCCGAGCACCGTCAGAAAGCCGCCGATAATCAAGCCCGGCATAAGGTGCCTGATCACAGCCGCAAAAAGCTCGCGCTGTGCGCCCGCGCCGCCGATCGTCAGCAAAAAGCGCATCGGCTTGCCGTCTCGCTTGCGTGCAAGGCGCGCGTCGCAGTCAGCCTCGATATTGCTCACAAGCTCGTGGTCAATGTAATGCCCCGTGTAGCGCAGGCTGTCCGCGGGCATGGGCTTGAGCACCCTTTTCTTAGCCATACCGTTGAGAATCCGATAGCCCATATACGCCTGATGCGTCTGCACCAGGTGGGTCGAGCCCTCGGCAAGGTGGAGCGCCATCGGCCAGTTGTCGGGAATGGCGTTGACAACATATTGCATACCCGCGTGCAGCGCCGCCTGCGCAGGCCATACATGCGTTCCGATGACGGGAATATCCTTTGGAATATTCTTAAACACCGCCGCCATCAGCTCGGCAGTCTTTTGGTCGCCCGCATTGTAGGTGAGCTGCCGGAAGCCCTCGTAGTTGAGCGGTTCCCACAGCAGCTTGTTGAAGAGCCTGCTCTTCTGCGAAAGACGCGAGCCGAGGGAGTAGAGGTCGTTTTGCGCGCCGATAACCTTTGTACAGGTGGTGTCGGGGTAGGAGTTCAGATCCATCCAGTAGGGCGTGCAGCCAAGCGCGTGAGCGGCTGACGCCATCGCGATGGATATTCTGTAATGACCGAAGCCCATGCGGATGTTGCCGACGATCAGCCCCTTCTCCGTGTCAAAATCACCTTCACCCTCGCCGTCAGCCACGCGGATGTCCTCCACCCCGAGCGGTTCATACAGGCATTCGTTTTTCCGCAGCCTGACGGGATAGTCCGCGGCGCTGTCGTCTCCGTACTTTCTGACGTAATTTTGCTTGTTCCGTATCGCCTTGCGGTAGGCTTTTGCGCTGATTTCGTTGCCGAAAATCACCTTTGAACGTTCCTTCATACTTCCTCCTTTGCTCTGTGCGTGAATAGCAGTATTATTCCGATTATACGCGGTTATCTTATTATATCAACAAAAATATTCCACAATCATATCTTCGCTATGGATATAATAACCATAGTATAATCTTAACATAGGATGATGAAAAAAGCAATATATTTATAGCGTATCGGAATAAAATGTTTCCGGACAAATCGTTGTCCGTATCGGATGAAAAGGTATAAAACTATAACGCAGACCTAATATTGCCTTTGTTCCGGTGCGTAATTTTGAGATTGATGATACGATAAAAGCATAAAGGGACAATATTGAGAAAAGAGAGATGACAGCGGCAGCGTCCGCCGAAGGCGCTGCAAATTCCTTTTCTTATTCTTCTTCCTTTTCTTCTTCTTTGTCTTTGTCCTTTTCTTTGTCTTTTTCTTCTTCTTCGGTTGTTTCGGTTGTTTTTTCAACCGTTCGGTTGATTTGGGTTGTTAAAACAACCGTTCGGTTGATTTGGCTCGTTAAAACAACCGTTCGGTTGTTTTCGGGTGTTTTAAGATACGCTCGGCGGAATATGTTGTCAAAACCGCATATTAGTGGTATAATGGAAACGGTCAAAATTTTCATTCGGGATTGTGAGGCTATTCTATTATGATACTTCAAATTAATCAGGTTACCGCAAACGGCGCGAACAACTTTGAGATTTTTGAAAACGGAGCGCTTCTCTATAAGGGCTTTGCACCGTTTTATAAACCGACGGTTCCGGTCGGGGGCGACACCTTCAGAAGGCTGACGCTTACCGATGTGAACGATAGCGAAATCCTCTACACGCACTATGACACAGCGGAGAACCTTGCCGCCTCGGTCGTTCCGCCAAGCCTGACGTTCGGGGACTCCCGACAGGTCCGTATCTACAGAATTGTGGATAACAACGGCCACGCGGTCGGCGCGTTTTACTATGAGCAATCGGGAGCCGCCGACAGAAAGCTTGTCGCGCAGTACGGCGGCAAAACGCTTGCCTGTTATCTGAAGGAGGCGGGCAAGAAGGAGATCGTCTCCGTTTACAGCGGTGAAACGCAGGTCGGGCAGATTACCAAGCCGAACTGTGTGTTCGATCACCTCGACCAATATCTTGCGCATTTTACGGATGATTTTTCCGACGCCAAAATCGTTTCGCTGTTTGTCATTTATTATGACTATCTTTTTCATAACCACAGCGGCGAGATTGCCAAGGGCTGGTACGCCAATAAGGAATACACCTTTGATAAAAACAGCAAAAAATATAACAAAAAATTTATTGCCGGGCATTTCGGCATGGAAGAAGACGCGCGTGTGGAGCAGTTCATCAGGGACACCTACGCCGCGCGCAAGAGAAAATAGAGCATTAGCCGTGTTTGCCAAATTGTTATTGACAAGGAGTTACTATGCTGCAAATAGAAGGTATACGAAAGATATATAAAACAGGCTCCATGATACAGGAGGCGCTCAAGGGCGTTTCGCTGAGCCTGCGCGACAACGAATTTGTCGCGATTCTTGGTCAGAGCGGCTCGGGTAAAACCACGCTGCTGAATATCATCGGCGGACTCGACCGTTACAACGGCGGCGATCTGATTATCGACGGCGTCTCCACCAAAAAATACTCCGACCGCGACTGGGACAGCTACCGCAATCACACGGTCGGATTTGTGTTCCAGAGCTACAACCTCATTCCGCACCAAAGTATCCTCAAAAACGTCGAGCTGGCGCTGACCATCAGCGGCGTCAGCGCCTCGGAGCGTTCCGCGCGGGCAACAGAGGCGCTCGAAAAGGTGGGGCTGGGGGAGCATATCCGCAAGAAGCCGTCGCAGCTGTCGGGCGGTCAGATGCAGCGCGTCGCGATCGCCCGCGCCCTCGTCAACGACCCGAAGATCCTGCTCGCGGATGAGCCCACAGGCGCGCTCGACAGCGACACAAGCCTGCAGGTGATGGATCTGCTCAAGGAGGTCGCCGAGGACAGACTGGTGGTCATGGTGACCCATAACCCCGAGCTGGCAGAACGCTACGCCACGCGGACCGTCACCCTCAGGGACGGAGAGATCACCTCCGACTCCGACCCCTTCACTCCCGAGGAACAGGAGCGGGTACACAAAAACATGGGCAAATCGTCCATGTCGCTGCTGACCTCGCTCGCGCTCTCCTTTAATAACCTGTGGACGAAAAAGGCGCGCACGATCCTGGTGTCGTTCGCCGGCTCCATCGGCATCATCGGCATTGCCCTGATTTTGTCCCTTTCCAACGGCGCGAACGAATACATCCGCAATGTTGAGGAGGAAAGCCTGCAGGATTATCCGCTCACCATCACCGACACCAACCTGAACCTGACGGCGATGATGGCGTCGCGGGCAGGCGCGAAATCGGACGGCGCCGCCGTGGCGGAGGACGACAAGGCAGTCAAAGAATGGAACGCCATCACAAGTATGCTTTCGGGCATGACCACCAACGACCTCAAATCCCTGAAAACGTACTTTGAAAGCAGCGACTGCGACATCGACAACTATGTACAGTCGGTGGAATACAGCTATAACGTCACGCCGCGCATTTTCAGGGCAGACGGCGACAAGTACCGTCAGGTCAACCCGAGCACCACCTTTGAGGCGCTGGGCTTTACCTCGGAAAACGGCTCCACAAACGGGCTGCTATCCGCCTTTACCAACACCGACACCTTCTTTGCCCTGCCCGGGAGCGATAAAATTCTGAAAAAGAACTATACGCTGAAGGCGGGCAAATGGCCCGAACAATACAACGAGTGCATCGTCACGCTGACGGCAGGCGGCAAAATCTCCGACCTCACCCTCTACACCCTCGGTCTGAAGGACCCCGAGGAGCTTGACGACCTTGTTTCCTCCTTCGCACAGGGAAAGGAATCCGCCGCGGTCGAATCGGGACGGAGCTATCGCTACGACGAAATTCTGAACAGGGAGTTCCGCCTTGTTCCCACTTCCTCCTTTTACACCTATGACAAAAGCTACCATGTGTGGACAGACCACAGCAGCGACGAAAAATATGTCAATAAGCTGCTGAAGGACGCGGAAACGATTAAAATTGTCGGCATTGTGCAGCCGATCGACAATGAAACGCAGATGACGCAGGTCGGCATCGGCTATTCCACCGCGCTCACCAAACACATTATGGAAACGGCGGCAAAAACGGATATTGTCAGGGCGCAGCTCAAAAGCCCCGATACCAATGTGTTTACGGGAAAGAAATTTGATGACGAGAATAAAAAGAGCGAAGGTCCCGACTTGTCGTCGCTCTTCTCCGTAGACAAGGACGCCGTTGAAAAGCTGTTCAAATTCGACAGCGCCGATATGGATATTTCCAAAATGGACCTCAGCTCGCTTGACCTTAGCTCGCTCGACCTTTCGGATATGGATATGAGCGCGGTTGCCTCCGCAGGTGATTTCAGCGGCATAATGCCCGAGCTGAGTCAGGAGGACATCGCCTCGCTGCTCAGCGGCGTGAAGCTGAACATGACGGAGGAAAAGCTGCGTCAGCTGTTTGAGTCCATAACCGGCGGCTATCAGCGCTATGTCAAGGACGACAAGCGCGCCGACATGTCCGCCCTGACCTCCTCCGTAGCGGCTTACCTCAACACGGACGAGGCAAAAAAGATGATCCTGGAAAACCTGCAAAAGATCCTTTCCGGCAAGCTGGATGATCTGATCACGGACGATGACATAGCGGAGATTGCCGGAAACTATGTAGCGGGCTATTCCGTCTGGCTGGCTGCGAACGGCTACGAAGCCGACGATTTCAGCCATATCAACGAATATGTCAATTCCGAAGAAGCCAAAACCATCCTGCGTGACGGCAGAATGGCGCTCCGCGAAAAGCTGAACGCGCTCAAATTTACCGATGAAGAAATCAACGCGCTGATTGCCGCCGTCATAGAAGGCTACGAGCATTACGCCGAGGAGGCGCAGCTGCCTTCGGTATCCTATCTTCTTTCATCGTTCGGGAAGTATCTCTCTACCGAGGAGGCGCAGGGGCTCATCGGTAAAACGGTGGCGGAATCCGTGGACGCCTCGGGTCTGCAGGAAAGCGTGTCGCGCTACTCCGAGCTGCTGTCGCAGCAGATGGGCGCGGTGATGCAGCAGATTTTCTCTTCCGTCGGCACACAGATCACCTCCATGCTCCAAAGCAAAATGACACAGCTGACGTCGGGCTTATCCGACAACCTTCTCAGCGGCTTCAAATTCAACACGGACGCGCTGTCGGACCTGTTTAAGACGGAGATGTCAGCAGCGGAGCTCAAGGATCTGATGACCTCGCTGCTTTCCAACCGCAAAACGACCTACGAGAGCAATCTTAAAAAGCTGGACTACGCCGACGCTGCAAGCCCGTCCACCATTACCATCTATCCGCTTGATTTTGACAGCAAGAACCATATCAAGGATCTGATCGGCAGCTATAACGAGCGCATGGAGGCGGCAGGCGAAAAAAGCAAGGTGATCGAATACACCGACCTTGTGGACGCGCTCATGGGCTCGGTCACCACGATTATCGACGCCATCAGCTATATATTGATCGCGTTTGTCGCGATTTCGCTGGTGGTTTCGTCCATCATGATCGGCGTCATCACCTACATCAGCGTCCTCGAGCGCCGCAAGGAAATCGGTATCCTCCGCGCGATCGGCGCGTCAAAGCACAACATCTCGACCGTATTCAACGCCGAAACCTTCATCATCGGCGCGCTGGCAGGCCTGATCGGCATCGGCATTTCGGAGGCGATCATAGCGTTCGCCAATCCCATCCTGCACGCGCTGACGGGTCAGGAGAACATCAACGCGGTTCTTCCGTTCTTCGCCGCGCTGATCCTGATTTTGCTGAGCGTGGTTCTCACGCTCATAGGCGGTATCATTCCCTCACGCAAGGCGGCAAAGAGCGACCCCGTAGCGGCGCTCCGCTCCGAATAGC
>ONHJ01000129.1 GCA_900317595.1 uncultured Eubacteriales bacterium
AACCACCATGTAATAGAAGACGCCAACAAGATCACCGTCACACTGCGCGACGGCGACACCACCTATGACGCGGAGCTGATCGGCAGCGACGCCGACAACGATATCGCACTCCTGAAGATCGACGCAACCGGTCTTACCCCTGCCGTCATCGGCAACAGCAGCGACCTTGTGGTGGGCGATTACGTCGTAGCCATCGGCAACCCGCTGGGAACTCTCGGCGGCACCGTGACCGACGGCATCATCAGCGCACTTGCGCGTGAGGTCACCATCGAGGACAAAAACCTCACTCTGCTGCAGACCAACGCGCAGATCAGCCCCGGCAACTCCGGCGGCGGTCTCTTTAACGCCAACGGCGAGCTGATCGGCATTGTCAACGCCAAGGACAGCGCCACCGAGGTCGAGGGCATCGCCTTCGCTATCCCGATCAACAACGTGGTCGGCATCATCAAGGACCTCAAAGAGTACGGCTATGTCACCGGCAAAATCAGCACCGGCATGGAATTTGTCGACATCAGCTCCGACTACGCTGCGTTCTACTACGGCGTTCAGGACAAGGGTGTGTATGTGCTTTCCGTGACCTCAGGCTCCAACGCCGACGACGCGGGCTTTAAGCGCGGCGACCAGATCGTTTCGGTCAACGGCACCGAAGTGTCCACCGAGGACGATATCACCAAGGCGCTCGAAGACAACAGCGTGGGCGACGTTGTCGACGTCACCGTAAACCGCAACGGCAGAGAGATCAAGCTCTCACTTAAGCTTGATGAATATATTCCTTCCGTGCAGCCCAACGACAACAACTCCAAGAGCTTCCGCGACTATCAGAGCAACGATGATTTCTGGAGCGATATCATCGACTGGTGATCGATTTGCTTTTTCGCATTTTTTCATAAATGATCTCCTTATGGGAACACCCCGAAGCAATTGCCTTCGGGGTGTTTTCATTTGCAAAGGTATTGTAATACAAATGAAAACCGTATAAGCTCTTGACTGCGCAAATGATAAGTGATATGATATTGTTGACAAATATATGTTCGTATAGATGAGGCGGCGATTTGATGATAGCGGATAAGTTTGAGGTATTAAAAAGGTATTTCGGTTACAGCGCGTTTCGCAGCGGGCAGGAAAAGCTGGTTGACTCTCTGCTCGCGGGGCAGGACGTACTCGGGATAATGCCGACAGGCGCGGGCAAGTCGCTTTGCTATCAGATACCGGCGATTATGATGGACGGCATCACCCTTGTGATCTCGCCGCTGATCTCTCTGATGAAGGATCAGGTCAACGCCTTGGTTCAGCAGGGCGTCAGCGCGGCTTATCTCAACCGCTCCCTGAATGAGGCGCAGTATCGCAAGGCGCTTGCGAACGCGGTGAACGGAAAATACAAGATAATATATGTCGCGCCCGAAAGACTTGAATCAGGCTCGTTTTTGCGGTTTGCGATGAATGCCGAAATATCTATGATAGCCGTTGATGAAGCCCACTGCGTTTCGCAATGGGGTCAGGATTTCCGCCCGAGCTATCTTAATATCGATTCGTTCATATCAAAGCTTGACCGCCGCCCGGTGACAGGCGCGTTCACCGCGACCGCAACGAAGGAGGTCAAGAACGATATCATCAGATTATTGGATCTGAAAGCTCCTGTTGAGGTCACAACGGGCTTTGACCGCCCGAATCTGTTTTTTTCGGTCCTCAGACCTCAAAACAAATCCGCAAAGCTGCTCGGGCTTATAAGGGAGAGAAACGGACAATCCGGGATCGTTTACTGCTCGACCCGCAAAAAGGTCGAGGAGGTCTGCGGATTATTGAATAATAGCGGGATATCCGCGACGCGCTATCACGCGGGACTGACTGATGAAGAGCGCGTTAAAAATCAGGATGATTTTGTCTACGACCGCAAGACGGTGATGGTCGCGACAAACGCCTTCGGAATGGGTATCGACAAATCCGACGTCCGTTTTGTTATCCACTATAATATGCCGAAAAATATCGAAAGCTACTATCAGGAGGCAGGGCGCGCCGGGCGTGACGGAGTGGACGCGGATTGTATCCTGCTTTACGCAAAGGCGGACGTCAACACCTGCAGGTACTTCATAGAAAACATAGATGACAACGAGGAGCTGTCTGCGGAGCAAAAGGAGTTTTTCAGAAAAAGAGAAGAGGAGCGCCTTAGGCAAATGGTGTTTTATTGCACAACAAGCGCTTGCCTGCGCGGCTATATGCTCAAATACTTCGGCGACAGAGCCAAGGACTGCTGCGGCAAATGCTCGAATTGCCTGACGGAATTTGAAACCGTCGATGTTACCGTTGAAGCGCAGAAGATACTTTCCTGCATCATCAGAACAGGGCAGAATTACGGCGTGAAAATGATAACCGATGTTCTGCGCGGATCTTCGTCGGAGAGAATAACAAGGGCAAGGCTCGACCGTCAGTCGACCTTTGGGATAATGAAAGACCTGAGTGTTGCGGGAATAAAATACATCATCGAAAAGCTCGAGGAACAGGGTTACATAATCTCCGTCGGAGCAGGAATGCCGATCCTGCGCGTAACCGAAATGAGCTATCCGATATTGAGAGGCAACGCGAGCGTCAAGATACGCAAGGCAAGACATCTGAGATCAAGAGCTCCTAAAACCGAGCTGCGAGCTGTTGATCCGGAGCTGTTCGACGCCCTTAAGGCGGTCAGAACGCAATTCGCGAAAAAGAAGGGCGTGCCGGCGTTTGTGATCTTCTCCGACGCGACACTTGCCGATATGTGCCTTGTCATGCCGACGACCGAAAAAGAATTTCTGTCTGTCAGCGGCGTCGGCGCGAATAAGCTTGAAAAATACGGCGAAGCGTTTTTGAGGGTCATCAGGGAATATAAAAAGTGACCGCTTCCCGTCAAGGCGGTGCGAGGTATTTGAAAAAAATTATTTTTCCCCATTTAAGGATTATTTAATAATTTCTCCGTTATACTCTGTTTGTAAGATACACAAGAACGATTCACGGAAAAAGCAGAAAAGGAGAAGGCGTATGTTTTTTGATATTTTGAAGCGCGACCTGAAACGAAAAAAGACAATGAATGTTATCATACTGCTGTTTGTTATCCTCTCGGTGATGTTCATTTCTTCGAGCATGATGAACCTGACAGCGGTGACAGGCTCACTCGACAGCTTTTTTGATAAGGCGGGAGTAGGCGACTATGTTGTTTTTGAGCGCAGCGGCGGAACGGTAACGGTCGCCGACGCGGTCAAAAACGCCGAGGGAGTTACAGGCTTTAAGCAGGAGGAATGTATTTTCCTTTCGGGTCACAAGTTTGTCGGACGCGAAAAGGAAAAGGACAGCCAGAACGCAAGCACCGCTCTTGTAAGCTGCCTTTCAAATCAGATAGAAAGGTACTATGACGGCAGCGACAACGAGATCACCGATGTCGCGGACGGCGAAACATATGTCCGTCAGTCGATCCTCGACAACAGCAACGCCAAGGTCGGCGACAGGGTAGAGCTTACCGTAGCGGGCATTACCCGCACCTTTACGGTAAAAGACACGCTCAAGGACGCTGTGCTCGGTTCGAGAATGATGGGCAACGCAAGGTTT
>ONHJ01000132.1 GCA_900317595.1 uncultured Eubacteriales bacterium
GTAAAGGTAAGTTTGGTTTCGCTATACATATTCATTTCTCCTTTTGGTTTTTTGATGTTTTGTTTTCCTTATCTTTTACAACTATATTATAGCACTTTTTATTTTTGAACCAGTCGTTATAATGGTAAATTTGCGTTTGATGATAACAAAGTTAAACAGCGGCAAGCGAACATTGTTTTAGTGTTCGCTTGCCGCTGAAATAAAAGCAGTTATAAAGTTGTTATTATCTGTTATTGAAGTTGAATTTTTCTTGCATTAATGACGTTACGGAGGTATAATAAAGTTGTACACTTTTGGTTGTACACTTTGTACGTTCCATTCAGAAAAATAAAAAAGTAAAAGTACACTTTTTGTACACCTGAGCTTGTGAAAAAGAAAAGGAGCAGGATTTCTCCCACTCCTTAAAACGCAGTATTTATGCGGCTTTTGACTTATCCGAAATATCTCTTCAGCAGTCCCTTGAATCCCGCGCCGTGTCTTGCCTCGTCCTTTGCCATTTCGTGGACGGTGTCGTGGATGGCGTCGAGACCGGCTGCCTTTGCGCGTTTTGCGAGGTCGAACTTGTCGGCGCGCATTTTCAGGTTCTTTTCGGTGCTGTCGGTGAGAACCTCGCCCAGCAGCTCCGCAAAGCGGGACGCGTGGTCGGCTTCCTCAAAGGCGTATCTCTTGAACGCCTCGGCAACCTCGGGATAGCCCTCTCTGTCGGCGACTCTCGCCATAGCCAGATACATTCCGACCTCGCTGCACTCGCCCTCAAAGTTGGCTCTCAGATCCTTGATGATGTCTTCGCTTGTGTCGTGCATTTTGCCCTCGCCGAGCTTATGTACGGTGGCGTATTCCGCTTCTTCCTCCATCTTCTTGAACTTGGAAGCGGGCTGCTTGCAAACGGGGCACTGCTCGGGAGGCTGATCGCCCTCGTGAACATAGCCGCAAACTGTACAATACCATTTCATAACGCATTACTCCTTCTAAAAATATTATATAAAATATATTTATATTTGATATATTATATCATACAATCTGCTAAAAATAATTGCGATTTAGAATATTAAAAAGTTATTTCACATCTCCCTTGCTTCCGCATAGGCTGTAGGGAACAAAGGAGGAATCGCTATGCCGAAAATTTATCTGAGCCCATCGGTGCAGGAGTTTAACCACTATGTCGACGGCGGCAACGAGGAATACTATATGTACCTGATCGCCGACGCCATGGAGCCGTATCTGCGCGCCAACAACATCGATTTTGACCGCAATCAGCCCGAGATGACCCTGAGCGAGGTCATCGGCGACTCCAACGCGCAAAATTACGACCTGCACCTTGCCATCCACAGCAACGCTTCGCCCGAATCCTCTGCAGGACAGAACACCGGCGTTGAGATCTATTATTTCCCGACCTCGCAGAGCGGAAAGCGCTTTGCCGATATACTGCAGAACAACTACAAGAGCATCTACCGTGAGCCCGGCGATATCCGCGTCATCCCGAGCCGTTCGCTCGCCGAGCTTCGCCGCACCAAAGCGCCAGCGGTGCTGATCGAGGTAGGCTATCACGACAACAGGCAGGAGGCGCAGTGGATCCGCGACAATATCGACAACATCGCCCGCACGCTTGCAAAATCGGTGGTCGAATACTTCAACCAAGAATTTGTCGAACCGTAAATTTGGCACTGAAAAATGTTGCGTTTCGGCGGCTTTTATATTATAATAAAGAAAAGGACGTGATAATATGAATGAAGCAATAAAAACAACCCTGAGCAACCTGAAACGCAACCGGATGGAAGCTTATTATGTCGACACCAAGGAGGAGGCGTGCGCGCTGATCAAAACCCTTGTCAACAAGGGCGACACCGTATCCTGCGGAGGTTCCGTTACCTTAAAGCAGACCGGCGTTTACGACCTGATCAGCGGCGGTGACTACAACTTTCTTGACCGCTCCGTCTGCAAGACCTCCGAGGAGGTTGAGGAGGTCTATCGCAAGACCTTCTGCGCCGACGCTTTCTTCACCAGCGCCAACGCCGTGACCGAAAACGGCGAGCTCTACAACGTCGACGGCAACTCCAACCGCGTCGCCGCGATACTTTACGGTCCCAAAAGCGTGATCTGCGTCTGCGGCGTCAATAAGATCGTCAAAAACATAGACGAGGCGATCCGCCGCGTAAAAACCAAGGCGGCGCCGCCCAACACCGTGCGTCTGGGCATCGAAACGCCCTGCGCCAAGACCGGCGAATGTATCTCGCTGAGAAAAGACGCTCCCGAGATGTGCGAGGGCTGCCACGGCGACGGCAGGATCTGCTGCAACTACGTCGTCTGCGCACAGCAGCGCCACATCAACAGGATAAAGGTCATCATCATCGGCGAGGAATACGGCTACTGAGTTGAGGATCGGTTGTCAGCAGTCAGTTGTCAGTTGTCAGTTTAAATGCGTAATTCGTAACGAGAATCAAAAAACGTAGGCTCAGGTCTTGACCCGAACTTTGATTCAATATCCGCCCAAAACGCAACCATCAACTCACAACTGCCAACTGACGACCGAAAATCCGTCAGCCCTTTGCCGACTGGTTTTTCTTATTCTTTGTGTTTTTGCAGTCCTTGCAATCCTTGCAGTCGCTGCAGTTCTGCGTGCCGTTATTTGTGGTCTGATGTTTATCGCTCACGATGTTCACCTCCGTTCATCACACCCATAGTATTGACGCGGATTTTGGTATTATTCATGGAACAATTTTTAAATCGGATGAAAACGCTGCTCGGCGGCGAGTTTGACGCGTTTTTAAAAATCTATAACAGTGACCGCAGCTTTCGCGGGCTGCGCGTCAATACGCTGAAATGCAGCGCGGACAAGCTTCGCGGTCTGCTCGGCTTTCCGCTTGAGCCGACGCCGTTCTGCCCGGACGGCTTCTATATCCCGGACGGGGTCGTGTCGCTCGGCAACCATCCGCTGCACCACGCGGGCGCGTTTTATATCCAGGAGCCTTCCGCGTCCTCAGCCGTGGAAATGCTCGGGGTGGAGCAGGGCGATATTGTGCTTGACCTCTGTGCCGCGCCGGGCGGCAAAAGTACTCAGATCGGCGCGAAGCTGCGCGGCACCGGGCTGCTTTGGAGCAACGAGATCGTAAAAAGCCGCGCTAATATTCTTTTATCGAATATTGAGCGCATGGGCATCGCCAACGCGGTGGTGTCTAACGCGCATCCCGACGCGCTCTGCGACGCGCTCGCCGAACAGTTCGACAAGGTGCTTGTCGACGCTCCGTGCAGCGGCGAGGGTATGTTCCGCAAAAACGCCGCAGCTCAGACCGAATGGAGCGAGGAGCACGTCAAAAGCTGTGCCGAGCGCCAGCTTCACATACTCAACAGCGCAAGGCGCGCCCTCAGACCCGGCGGCGTGCTGGTTTATTCCACCTGCACCTTCTCACCCGAGGAAAACGAGGGCGTGATCACACGCTTTCTCGCGGAGAACCCGGATTTCGCCCTTGAGGACGCCGGCGTTTCCTTTGGAAGACCGGCGCTTCAAGCCGCCAGACGCATTTTTCCGATGGACGGCGGCGAGGGTCATTTTGCCGCGAGGCTTAGAAAAAACGGCGTCCGTCTACCGCGCGTGACCGCCAAGGCGGCTTCGGCGGCGCCTGACAGAGAAGTCCTCGCGTTCTATGATTCGCTGTTTGCCGGCAGACCCTTCGGCGAACGGATCGTAAACAAAAACAATAAGATTATTATTCTTCCTGAGAATTATATAGAAACAAAGGGCTTGCCCATACTGCGCGCGGGCGTCGTTTTGGGCGAGGCTGTCAAAAACCGCATCGAGCCGCACCACAGCGCGTTTGTCGCAGCAAAGCCGGAGCAGTGCGTCAGCCGGGTCGACCTCGACTGTGAAAG
>ONHJ01000026.1 GCA_900317595.1 uncultured Eubacteriales bacterium
ATTGCCGAGGGGAATGTCGTAAACTTAAGGAATAATGAGGAGCCTTGGTGCTTACAAAAGCGTTCTGCGCTTAGGTTGACGTCATGTCTTCGGCGGTGAATCGAAGATTGCAAATTACAAATTACAAATTGCAAGTTATCGGCAATGCGCTTTGTTTTCGCATTAGCACGCGGCAATACAACTCGGAGCGAAGCGACCCAACAACTGACTGCTAATAACTGACTACTAAAAACTGAACAACTGACTACTAAACCTCTGACAGCTTCAACCCTCGTTTCCGCCTCCCAATCTTTCTCTCTTGTCATTTAAAATTTTTTGTGATATACTATTTTTTATCAAACTAACGGAAGCCGGTAATAATATGGCAAGTGACAAAATCATCGTCAGGGGCGCCAAGGAGCACAACCTTAAGAATATCAGCGTGGAGATTCCGCGCAATCAGCTCGTGGTCATCACGGGCTTATCGGGCTCGGGCAAAAGCTCGCTGGCGTTCGACACGATATACGCCGAGGGTCAGCGCCGCTATGTGGAAAGCCTGTCAAGCTACGCGCGGATGTTCCTCGGTCAGATGGACAAGCCCAATGTCGAGAGCATCGAGGGGCTTTCGCCCGCGATCTCGATCGACCAGAAAACCACCTCCAAAAACCCTCGCTCCACCGTCGGCACCGTAACCGAGATCTATGACTATCTGCGTCTGCTTTACGCGCGCATCGGCGTGCCGCACTGCACCGTTTGCGGCAGAGAGATACGCCAGCAGACCGTCGACCAGATCGTGGACAAGATAATGGCTTATGACGCCGGCACCAAGCTCCAGATCCTCGCGCCCGCTGTGCGCGGCAGAAAGGGCGAGCATCAAAAGGTGCTCGATTCCGCCCGCAAATCCGGCTTTGCACGCGTGCGTGTGGACGGCATCATCTACGATCTCTCCGAAAATATTCCGATAGAGAAAAATAAAAAGCATAATATCGAGATCGTCGTCGACCGTCTGGTCATCAAGCCCGAGATCACCTCACGGCTTTCCGACAGCATCGAAACCGCCTCAAAGCTGGGCGGCGGCTTGGTCATGGTCAGCATCGTAGGCGGCGAGGACGTCACCTTTTCGCAGAAATACGCCTGCCCGGAGCACGGCGTAAGCATCGATGACCTGACTCCGAGAATGTTCTCCTTCAACAATCCCTTCGGCGCCTGCCCGAAATGCACCGGCTTGGGCGTTTTCCTGAAAATCGACGAGGACAAGATCATTCCCGACCGCGAAAAAAGCATTGCTCAGGGCGGAATAAAGGGCAGCGGCTGGGCGATGGACGGCAGCCAGATCGCCGCTATGTATATGGAGGCTTTGGCGCGCCGCTACAAATTCTCGCTGAATGAACCGCTTAAGAATCTTTCGGACGACGCGATCGACAAGATCCTCTACGGCACCGGCGGTGAAAAGCTGACTATCCACCGCCAATCCGCCTACGGAAGCGGTACCTATCAGCATGAGTTTGAGGGCGTTATCAACAACCTTGAGCGCCGCTACCGCGAAACGAGCTCCAACTGGATCAAGGACGAGATCCGCACCTATATGACTGAGATACCGTGTGACGCCTGCCACTGCGAACGGCTTTCACGCGAAAGCCTTGCCGTCACGGTCGGCGGCGTCAACATCTCCGATTTCTGCAAAATGCCGGTCGTTGACGCGCTTGAGTTTATCAAGAACCTCAAGCTCAGCGAAAAAGAGGCGATGATCGGTGCGGAGATATTAAAGGAAGTCACCGAGCGCCTGAATTTTTTGAAGAGCGTCGGGCTGGGCTATCTCACGCTTTCGCGCTCCTCAGGCACGCTTTCCGGCGGCGAGAGCCAGCGCATCCGACTTGCGACGCAGATCGGCAGCTCGCTTATGGGCGTGCTCTATATCCTTGACGAGCCGAGCATCGGACTTCATCAGCGCGACAACCAAAAGCTGCTCGACACGCTGAAACGCCTGCGCGACCTGGGCAATACGGTCATCGTTGTCGAGCATGACGAGGAAACTATGTACGCCGCCGATACCATTGTCGACGTAGGCCCCGGCGCGGGTATCCACGGGGGACAGATAGTCTGCACGGGCGATGTTGAAGCGATAAAGGCGTGCGAGAATTCCGTCACAGGGCAGTATCTCAGCGGAAAGCGCACCGTTCCCGTGCCCGAAAAGCGCCGTAAAGGAAACGGAAAATACCTTGAGATCCGCGGCGCGTGCGAAAACAACCTTAAGAACGTCAACGTCAGGATTCCGCTCGGCGAGTTCGTCTGCGTCACGGGAGTCTCGGGCTCGGGCAAAAGCTCGCTTATCAACGAGGTGCTCTATAAAACGCTCGCCCGCGAGCTGAACCGCGCAAAAACCACTCCGGGCAAGCACCGCGATATCCTCGGGCTGGAGCATCTTGACAAGGTCATCGAGATCGACCAAAGCCCCATCGGGCGCACTCCGCGCTCCAATCCCGCCACCTACACGGGCGTTTTCAACGATATCCGCGCGCTTTTCGCCGACACTCAGGACGCGAAGATGCGCGGCTACGGTCAGGGTCGCTTTTCCTTCAACGTAAAGGGCGGCAGGTGCGAGGCTTGTCAGGGCGCCGGCATCATCAAGATCGAAATGCACTTTCTTTCGGACGTCTACGTTCCGTGCGAGGTCTGCAAGGGCAAGCGCTACAACCGCGAGACGCTCGAGGTCAAATACAAGGGAAAATCCATCAACGACGTGCTCGAAATGAGCGTGGAGGAGGCGATGAATTTCTTCGCCAACATTCCGAAGATTTACCGCAAGCTTAAGACTTTGTTCGAGGTCGGCTTGGGCTATGTCAAGCTCGGTCAGCCTGCCACCACGCTTTCCGGCGGTGAGGCGCAGCGCGTCAAGCTTGCCGCCGAGCTGAGCAAGCGCAGCACCGGCAAGACGATCTATATCCTTGACGAGCCCACCACAGGCCTGCATATCGCCGACGTCCACCGCTTGGTCGACGTGCTTCAATTGCTGGTCGAGGGCGGCAATACGGTGCTGGTCATAGAGCACAATCTCGACCTGATAAAGACCGCCGACCACATCATCGATCTCGGCCCCGAGGGCGGCGACATGGGCGGCAAAATCATAGCGCAGGGTACCCCGGAGGAGGTAGCCCGATGCAAAAGCTCGTTCACGGGAATGTATCTGAAGCCGCTTCTTAAGAGTTGAGAGTTATGGCAGTGGATAGTGAATAGTGAAAGGCTTTGCCCACACCGATTTTTAATGCCGCTTGCTTATGAGAAAGCGTTGCTTTTGAAACGTAAAATGGGAAGTTGATTGAATAAAAACAGAAAAACTATGCAAAAAGGACGTGTTCGGCTGTGAACACGTCCTGCTGTTTTATATGAAGTTGTAAATTACGAATAATAGTATTACTGTTCACCGTTCACTGTTCACTGTCAACAGCGAGCTCCGGCGGCGTTTCAACGTCTTTCAGGCAGCGTCTTATCTGACGGGTGCGCACGCCCACAAGGGTATCGAGCTCCTTGTTAGCTTGGTCGAGCCGCTTTTGGGTATTCTCGAGGACCTTCGCGAAGCTGTCGAATTCCTTCTTCACGCTGCCAAGCACCTGCCACACCTCGGCGCTGCGCTTCTGCACGGCAAGCGTCTTAAAGCCCATCTGTATCGAGTTCAGCAGAGCAGCCATGGTGCTGGGTCCCGCGATATTCACCTTGTAATCGCGCTGCAGTACCTCGACCATGCCCCGGTTGACCACCTCGCTGTAAAGCCCCTCAAAGGGCAGGAACATGATCGCGAATTCGGTGGTGTTCGGAGGATCGATGTATTTTGCGCTGATGTCACGCGCCTCGCTTTTTACGGTGTTTATCAGGGTCTTTGCCGCTGTGTCGATCTGCGCCTTGTCGCCGTTCTCGATAGCCTCTCGCAGAGCGGTGTAGGTATCGCCCGGGAATTTGGAGTCGATCGGCAGCCAGATAAAGCCGTCGTCGCCCGCAGGCAGCTTCACCGCGAATTCAACCACGTTTTTCGAGCCCTTTTTGGTCGCCACGTTTTCGGCGTATTGCTCCGGAGAGAGTATTTCGCTCAAAATGCTGCCGAGCTGTATCTCGCCGAGGATGCCGCGCGTTTTCACGTTGGAGAGCACCTTTTTGAGGTCGCCGACGCCGGTTGCGAGGTTCTGCATCTCGCCCAAGCCCTTATAAACCTGCTCCAGCCGCTGACTGACCAGCGCAAAGCTCTTGTTCATTTTGTCCTCAAGCGATTTTTCCAAGCGCTCGTCGACCGTCTTTCGCATTTCCTCCAGCTTTTGGCTGTTGTCGTTCTGCATCATATCCAGCCGCTTTTCGAGCGTGTCGCGATTTTCGCTGAGCTGCTTGTTTACCGTCTGGCGGATGTTCTCAAGCTTCTGCTCGTTCTGCAGCGAAAAAGTCTTCATGTGCTCCTCAAGCCCGCGCATTTTGTCGCTTTGGCTGTGCGCGAAGCCACGCTGGTTTTCCAGCAGCAGGTCGCCCATGTTTTTAACTGAGGTCTGCGTCTGCGCGCTCAGCTCCTGACGCAGCGCGCTTTGCTGAGATGAGATCTCCTGCCGCACCGCCGCTACGATCTCGTCGCTGTCGTCATCTTTTTGATTCTTCAAAAGAACAATAACCAAGGTGATGATCGAAACGATAAGCGTCACCGCGCAAACGGTTATCAAAACTGCTTCCATATGCTCACTCCTTTTCCATATGATACCACAAGGAGAGAGGAAAAGTCAAATTTTTTGGTTGGCAATTATTTAGGGTCGCTCCAAATGCTGTCATCTTGAGCGGTTTGCCTTCGGCACCGCTCGGAATGACAGCATAAGGAGCGACGCCTTTTTCCAAGCCCGCCCTTCACTATAAATAATTAATCATAAAAAACTAATTAGAAAAGACCGTTTCAACGGTTTTGGCGCACCCTTCCGGCGAATATAAGAAGCGGTCGATGTGCGCGGCGTCCGTGAAGTATTCGGGCGGCTTGGGGCTGTAGCGGCAGTCAAAGGTCTCGATGATAATCAGCTTGATCTTCATTTTTTCGGGTATGATGCTCTTGATGTAGACGCTCGCCTGCTGACCTGCGCGCACGCCCTCCTTGCTCTCGGCAAGCCCCGCTAAATTCGGGCTAAGCTCCACAAACGCGCCGTAGCTTTCCACGCTGCGCACCACGCCTGCAACGGTTTCGCCGGCGGCAAACCGCGCCGCGTTTTCCTCCCATGTGCCCAAAAGCTCCTTGTGGCTCAGGCTTATCCTGCCGTTCTCGATCGATTTTATCACAGCCTTGATGTCCATACCCACGCAAAAGCGTTCGCCGGGGTGCTCGATGCGCGACACCGAGATCGCGTCGATAGGCAGCAGTGCGGCGATCCCGCAGCCGATATCCGCGAAGGCGCCGAAGTTTTCCAGATGTGTTATCTTAGCACGCACCACGTCGCCGCGCCGCAGCGTCGAGATATAGCTCTCGATACATTTTTTCTGCGCCTTTTCGCGCGAGAGCAGGGCATAGGGCGTGCCGCTGTCGTCCGTTTCGATCGAAGTTACGGTGAAGCATACGGGGCGGTTGACGCGTGAGATTATCGCGATATCGCGCACGCTGCCGTCGCGTATGCCCAGCGCGCCCTCTTCACGCGGTATAATGCCGCGCATACCGCCGAGATCCACACAAAGATTATGCGACGCGTCGCACAGCCGGGCGCGCGCCTCCAATATAGTTCCGTTCTCCATCGCCTCGCGCAGAAGCCTCGGGGAATTGAGGATAGCCTGATTTTCCCGCGTGTCCATAAGCTTTCCTTCGGGTAAGTATTCTGACATTTTATGACCTCCGATGTAGCTTTCGTTCAGAAAAGCTTATGAGTGACACTGTGAAAATATGCCCCTTATTCAGAGTTGATTTGTTGTCAGTCGGCTGCATGAGGGCGAACAGCCTGCGGTTTGTATTTTCTAATAAAAGCAATTAAACATTGTCGTTGCGCAATATAACAAGAAACTTGCAATTTTGCACAAAATGTGTTATAATATCCCTGTGTGTTTTAGATGTGTGTTTTAAATCCATCCGAAAGGGAAAAAGATTATGAATAATTATCGAAGAGCACTCATTTTCGTAGCCCTGCTGCTTTGCGCGGCACTCTGCTGCGGATGCGCCGGCGAGAATCCCTCCGGCTCCAAGTCCAAAAAGAACAGCAGCACTGCGGCTCCCGCCACCTTTGACGAGGCAGACGCGCCCGAGGGCTTGGCGGATTTGGGCATCGACCCGGGCTCTGCGGGCATATTTCCGCAGATAAAGCACGATGAAAACAACTCCGCGGGCTTTCAGCTTGAGTCTCCGAAAGAGGGCGATACCGTTGCGGTGATCCATACCTCGTCGGGCGATATCACGCTTCGCCTGTTCCCGGAGCAGGCGCCTAAGGCGGTAACCAATTTCATCAGCCTTGCCGAAAACGGCAGCTATAACGGAACCGCATTTAATTATGTGCAGCGCGGCGCATATATTCGCGGCGGCTCCTGCGGCAGCAGCGGCAATCCCTACGGTGTAAGCTCCTACGGCGGGACGTTTGAGGACGAGTTCTGCGACTCTCTCTGCAACCTTCGCGGCGCCGTGTCGATGGCTAACAACGCCAAGGACGCAAACGGCAGCAGCTTCCTCATTAACCGCACCGACTCCGCCTCCTTTGCGGAAAAAGGCGGCTGGAAGGCGTATGAGTCCGCGTGGGTGGGCATTGTTAATCAGCTTTCGGGCTACAAGGGCTCCAACCTGCTTCAAGCCTATATCGACGAAAACGGCGACAGGTTTTTCAACCCAGCGCTGATGCCGCAGAACGTGAAGGAGCTGTATGAGCAAAACGGCGGCAACCCTTCATTTGACGGCGCTTATAACGCCGCCGACCGCGGCAACACGGTTTTCGCACAGGTCATCGACGGCATGGAGGTCGTCGACGCCATCAACGCGCTTGAAACCGACAAAAACAACGCGCCGCTTGAAAATGTGGTGATAAAATCCGTTGAGATCACGGTTTATCACGCCCGACCCGCCGCCTGACAAGGAGGAATCCCATGAGCGAAAAACCCATAGTCGCGCTGATGTACGACTTTGACCGCACTCTCTGCACCAGGGATATGCAGGACTACAGCTTCATTCCAAGCCTCGGCATGACCGAGGCGGCGTTCTGGCAGGCGACCAACGAAATGTGGCAGAACGAGCACATGGACTCCGTCCTCGCCTATATGTACGCGATGGTCAAGCTTTCCCGCGACAAGGGCGTGCCGATACTGCGCGAGAATCTTGTCAGCAACGGCAGGAACGTCGAGCTTTTCAGCGGCGTGGAATCGTGGTTTGACCGGATCAACATATTCGGCGCGGAAAACGGCGTGCAGATCGAGCACTATATCATTTCCTCGGGAATGAAGGAGATAATCGAGGGAACCTCAATAGCGGGCAGCTTCAAAAGCATCTTTGCCTGCGAATTTCTCTACGACGAAAACGGCGGCGCGGTATGGCCGAAAACCGATGTGAATTACACCAACAAAACCCAGTTCGTCTACCGCATCAACAAGGGCGTTTTGGACGTCGCCAATGACCTAGACCTCAACCGCTCCATGCCCGAGGACAGCAAGCGCGTTCCGTTTACAAATATGATCTATATCGGCGACGGACTTTCCGACGTGCCGTGCATGAAGATGATGAAGGCGTACGGCGGCTATTCTATCGCGGTTTATCAAAAGCGCGACGCCAAGGTCGAGGAGCTGCTGAAAAAGGACAGGGTCGATTTCATCTATCCCGCCGACTACAGCGAGGGCACGGGCTTGGACATCACCGTCAAAAACATCATCAGAAAAATGGCGGTCTGCGATATTCTGGAAAAGGAAAACAACAGACAGCTTAAAGAGTTGAGGGTTGAGAGTTAAACAAACCGTGCCATACGACAACTGACAACTGCCGTATGATTTATCGTTAATCATAAACAGAAAAGGACGTGTTCGCATCTGAACACGTCCTTCTATTTTTCTAACCGGTTATCGACAGGTGGTACTTTGCGGCGTTCCGCAGCTTTTTCATGCCCGCCGTTATGTGGCGCGATACCGTTGATCTGCTAAGCCCGAGCTCCCGGGCTATGTCCTTCTGCTTTGTGCCGTTCATCACGTACTCGGTCACGCAATAGCGCTGCAGCGCTGTAAGCTCTGTGTCCATAACGCTGTGTGCCAGCTTTCGCATTTTTTCTATCGCCTGCGTATTGCTCGCGCCGCTGCTGCGAAAAATGCCGTAGCTGATTTTGTATTCACCCATTTCGCTCAAACTCAGCTCGTGTCTTCTGCTCATGCCACACCTCTGTGACGCTCCATAAGATGGTGCGATATTTCGATACATTCTTTATACCACCCTTTGTAGAGCGTTATTTTGTCGCTGAGTTCTTTCTTGACCGAATCCGACGCCCTCGCGCGCTGCCTTTTAAGCCGCGCCAAAACTGCTTCCAATTCACTCGCCGTTTGCTTATACTCGTTTGACCATTTCAAATAATCCATTGCCGTTCCTTTCATATTCAAAAAAAGATTTTTGCGGGTCGGGGCGGGGCAGACCCCGGCAGGAGTTACCTCCTGATTCTATTATACATCATTTTTCAGGGAATTGCAAACGAATGTTCGAAATATTTATGATTTTTTAAAAAAATACGGGCATTGTGTCATTGTCAGGACAATGCTCGCGTTTTTTAGGAAAAATCAACGTAAAAACGCTCTCAAAAGCTTCTTTGAAGTCTTTGGGTACCAAAACGGGCAGCAGCAAAATATTCAAGTAAAACCCTAAAATATCATTGCAAAAACCGTGTTTTGATTTGTTAAACTTTTGTAATAAATGTCAAATTTTGTCAACGGCAATGATTTCATTTCGCGATTTCTCGGAATTTACGAAAAAATATTGCACAATCTTTTCACATAATAATTGTGCAATATGTCTTTTCGGCTGTAAATCTAGGACAAATTGACTTTTTTCCACTTGAAAAAGGGCGTTTTCTATTGTATAATATACAAAAAGGAACATAAGACCGCAATATGTTGTGGCAACAAATGTTCCACATGATTTTGGAAAAATGATTGCGTTATTGGAGCATTCATTTTCATAAAACACACAATCGCGAAACAGGCTGCCAACCGGCGGCCTGTTTTGCCGTTGCGACGGATCGCAGCGCGCTTTTGGAGAGCGTCGCTCTCTACAGTGTTTGATCGGACGTTTTAAGTTAACAATGCTGACGCTGCCGAACTATAAAATATTCACTGATGATCTGAAAACGCATAAGATAGAGTATCAAGTCTGTTTTATGCGGGTGTTTTTTATGAGTGATCTTAAAACCTTTGGTATCGTCGGCGGCGACAAGCGCCAGCTTTATTTGGCTCAGTCGCTGCTTCAAGACGGATATAACGTGATACTGGCGGGCTTTGACGCGCTTCGCGATCAGGGTCTTTCATCTCTTTCAAGCGTGGACGCCGCGCTTCTTTACAGCGACGCGGTGATCCTGCCGCTGCCCTCGGTGCGTGCCGACAAAACCCTAAACGCTCCGCACGCGCCTCAGCCCATACTTTTCTCGGAGCTTCAACAGCGGCTGCTCTGCGAAAAGCCCGTTTTTGCAGCCATGCGCGACAGGCTGCTGCGCGCTTATCCGGCGCTTGAGGAAGCTCCGCTTTTTGACTATGCCGCGCGCGACGATTTCGCTATACTGAACGCGGTGCCGACCGCCGAGGGCGCTGTGGAGCTTGCCATGCGCGAATATGAGGGTACGATCTTCGGCAGCCGCTCCATGGTGGTCGGCTTTGGGCGCATCGGCAAGCTGCTTGCGAAAATGCTGAAAAACCTCGGCAGCGACGTCACCGTCTGCGCGCGCAAGCCCTCGGATTTCGCCTATATCGAGGCGCTGGGCTACCGCGCCAAAAACACCGCCGCGCTCTCTGTGGTTCACGGCTACGATCTGGTTTTCAACACGGTGCCGGCGCTCATTTTTGACGAAAAGCTGCTGCGGAACACCGACAAAGCCACCCTTTTGACAGACTTGGCTTCACTTCCGGGAGGAGTGGATTTCGAGAGCGCCCGAGCCTTGGGCGTCAACGCGCACCGCGCACTGGCGCTTCCGGGAAAATGCGCTCCGAAATCCGCCGGAGAAATCATCAAAAAAACAGTATTTTCCATCATCAAGGAGGTAAACCGGTGACAAAAGCTACCATCGGCTTTGCCATGTGCGGTTCCTTTTGCACCTTTTCCAAGGCGTTTGAGCAGATGCGCGCGCTGGTTGAGGACGGCTTTGATGTGATCCCGATCATGTCCGAGACCGCCTGCTCTACCGATACGCGCTTCGGCGCCGCCCGGGATATGGTTAAAACAGCGGAAGCCATCGCCGGCAAAAAAGTGTTGTCCACTGTCGTCGAAACCGAGCCTATCGGCCCCAAGGATCTCTGTGATCTGCTGATTATCGCGCCCTGCACGGGCAATACGCTGGCAAAGCTGTCGCTCGGCGTGACCGACACCGCCGTCACAATGGCGGCAAAATCGCATCTGCGCGTGCTGAAGCCCGTTCTTCTCTGCGCCGCCACCAACGACGCGCTCGGAGCGTCCGCGCAGAATATCGGCAGATTGCTAAACACCAAGCACATCTATTTCGTTCCGCTCGCGCAGGACGATCCGGTCAAAAAACCGCACTCGCTCGTCGCGGATTTCAAGCGGATACCCGAATGTGCCGTCGCCGCTCTCGCGGGCAGACAGGTGCAGCCGGTCTTTTTCAGTGAATAGTATAGTATTAACAGCGGCAGGCGGGATACCCGTACCCGATTTGTATTTGACGCAGGGGCGACCAACGGTCGCCTCTGCTGACTTTATGCAACTTTAAAGTAAACATATTACGAATTACGAATTAACTATTGCTCTCTTTGATAAATTGTGCTAAAATAATCCTGACATATAATAATCAGGAGAAAGATATGGAAGAAAACTTGAAATTTTTACTGTCAGCCGGAGGCTTTGAGCTGGAGCGCGTCAAAACCGCCCTCTCAGACAACGGCATCCCAAACGACAGCAAGCCGCAAAAGCGCAATTTTTCCGCTAAGGCGGTAACGGGAGTCGACAATTCCGAGCAGGATATCTACGTCGCCGAGAGTGATTATGAAAAGGCTTATGACCTCTGCATCGGCATCGGCGCGATCAGGCTCGAGGGAGAAGAGGAGCAGATCCTCGATCCCGGCGGGCAGGCAGAGGACGCCGCGGAAGAAATGTCCTCAGGCAAACGCACAGCGGTGCGCATCATCTCCGCGCTGCTTTTCATCCTTATCGTCGCCGCCGTCATTTTCGGCATAGACTTCATCTCGGGATGGATAAAAGGATTATTCTCATAAAGAAATAAATACAGGTAAAAGGAGTAATACCAATGAATGTTGAAACCAAATGCCTTCACGCAGGCTATGAACCCAAAAACGGAGAGCCCAGACAGCTTCCCGTTTATCAGAGCACCACATGGAAGTACGCTTCCTCAGACGACATGGGCAAGCTTTTTGATCTTGAAGCCAGCGGATATTTTTATACCCGCCTGCAGAATCCCACCAACGACGCTGTGGCGGCAAAGATCGCCGCGATGGAAGGCGGCGTAGCCGGCATGCTGACCTCCAGCGGTCAGGCGGCTAACTTCTTCGCGCTGTTCAATATCTGCGAAGCAGGCAGTCACATCGTGGCGTCCTCCGCGATCTACGGCGGCACCTACAATCTGCTGGGCGTCACCATGAAGAAGATGGGCATCGACGTGACCTTTGTCGACCAGACCCTTCCCGAGGAGGAGCTGCAAAAGGCTTTCCGACCCAACACCCGCGCCATGTTCGGCGAAACCATCACCAATCCCACCGTTTCGGTGCTTGATATCGAAAAATTCGCGCGTTTGGCGCATAAAAACGGCGTGCCGCTCATCGTGGACAACACCTTTGCCACGCCCGTAAACTGCCGTCCGATCGAGTTCGGCGCGGATATCGTGACCCACTCCACCACCAAATACATGGACGGCCACGCGGTCAGCGTAGGCGGCGCGATCGTCGACAGCGGCAACTTTGACTGGATGGCGCACGCGGACAAGTATCCCGGCATGACCACTCCCGACGAGAGCTATCACGGCTTGATCTACGCCGAAAAATTCGGCAAGCTGGGCTACATCACCAAGGCGACCTCTCAGCTCATGCGCGACCTCGGCTCGATCCAGTCGCCTCAGAACGCCTTCTACCTCAACAACGGCCTCGAGAGCCTGCACGTCAGGATGCAGCGCCACTGCGAGAACGCGCTGAAGATAGCGCGGTTCCTCAAATCGCAGGACAAGGTCGCTTGGATAAACTATCCCGATCTCGAGGATGACGAGAACTACGCGCTGGCGCAGAAATATCTGCCTAAGGGCTCCTGCGGCGTAATGGCGTTTGCCGTCAAGGGCGGCAGAGACGCGGCGATCCGCTTTATGGACAGCCTTAAGCTGATGATAATCGCGACCCACGTTGCCGACGCGCGCACCTGCCTGCTGCATCCCGCAAGCCACACCCACCGCCAGCTCACCGAGGAGCAGCTCAGAGAAGCGGGCATCGCTCCCGACCTTATCCGTCTTTCGGTAGGCTTGGAGAACGCCGACGACCTTATCGCCGACCTTAAGCAGGCGTTGGATAAAATATAACAGTAAAAAGTGTACGGTGAACAGTGTAAAGTGAATGGTGCGTATTTATGCAAAAGTATTGCGCCTTGCCGAATACCCTCATTCGCCATGACACCCCATACCTTCCGCATATCTAAACTTCCCCTTACTTTCAACCCCTGTGCTTTTCAAGCCTTTTTCTTGCGGGAAAGCTGTTCACTGTTTACTGGTCACTGTTCACTGCTGAGACTCTCAACTTTAAGGAGGTTTTTATGAGCGCTTTTGTTTCTGCCGTTATCGTTGCCGCGGGCGGCTCCACACGAATGGGGACTGCCGACAGCAAGCAGTTTTTGCCGCTTTTGGGCAAGCCCGCGATCAGCTACACGCTGCGCGCGTTTCAGGCGTGCGGCATGATCGACGAGATCGTGGTGGTATGCCGCGCACAGGACGCCGACCGCATCACTCGGATAGCCGTTGACAGCGGCATAAAAAAGCTCACCGCCGTGACGAACGGCGGAGCCTGCCGCGCTGAAAGCGTGAAAAACGGTATCATGGCGGCTGATCCGAAGGCGGAGTATTTTGCCATCCACGACGGCGCGCGCCCGCTGATAACTCCGGCGGAGATCGAGCGCGTGGTGCTGGCGGCGCTTGAAACCGGCGCGGCTACTCTGGGAACTCCGGTCACCGATACCGTCAAGACGGTCGACTCCGATAACATCATCCTCGGCACGCCCGCCAGAGACACCCTGCGCGCGGTTCAGACGCCGCAGGTATTTGAAAAGGAGCTCTACACCTTCGCGCTGACCGAGGCTGAAAACCCCGAAAAGATCACCGACGACTGCTCACTGATCGAAAAAATGGGCGGCGAGGTGCTGATCGTTGAGGGCAGCCGCGAGAATATCAAGCTGACCACGCCGATCGATGCGGTGCTGGCGGAAACGATACTGAGCAAGAGGGAAAGTCAATGATGAGGATAGGACACGGCTACGACGTTCACCGTTTTGCAGAAAACAGAAAGCTGATACTCGGCGGGGTAGAGGTGCCGTACGAATACGGACTGCTCGGCCACTCCGACGCCGATGTGCTGGCGCACGCCGTAATGGACGCGCTTTTGGGCGCAGCCGCGCTGGGCGATATCGGTCAGCATTTTCCCGACACCGACGACGCTTACAAGGGCGCCGACAGCATGCTGCTGCTCAGGGAGGTCTGCCGTATCCTCGCGGAGCACGGCTATTCCATCGGCAACATCGACGCCACGGT
>ONHJ01000153.1 GCA_900317595.1 uncultured Eubacteriales bacterium
TAACTTATCTGTCACACTCGTCTCGAAGGCAAAATGCCAAAAAGACAAGGTCTTTGATGTCAATATTATCAGTGACGGTGACCCGCTGGAGATTTACACTGCTACGGACGGCGAGGTTATTTTCAAGAAATATTCGCCTGTCGGCGAGCTGAGTGAATTTGCCGGGCAGTATGCCGACGTAATCGCGCGCATAAGCTCTATGCCCACCCTTATCTGCGATACAGATCATGTTATCGCGGCGGCGGGAGTTTCGAAGCGCGAATATCTTGAGCGGAGGATAAGCTCGATTCTCGAGAGCTACATGGACAACCGCAAAAGCTACGCCGCTACAAATCAGACCCTCGGCAACGTTCAGCCGATTGAGGGCATTGAGCACGACGCGGCGGTTATCTATCCCATCATCGCCTCGGGCGACGTTATGGGCGCTGTGGTTTTGCTCACGGGCGAGAACGCTAAAATTCCGACCGGGGTCGAAATCAAGCTTGCGCAGTCGGCGGCGGCGTTCCTCGGAAAACAAATGGAAAACTGACAAAAAAGCGGTACAGCTCGTGCTGTACCGCTCTGCGTTTTGAAATTAATTATTTATTGAAGATCGACATGATATCGTAGAAGGTATCGTCGTCGTCATCGGTGGTGTCCTTGACCGCGCGCGAGGGTCTTGCGGGAGCTGCGGGAGCGGCAGGCGCGGGAGTGCTGTCAACAACGATATTCTCGACCTTGGGCTGCTGAACGAGCGGCACTGTGTCGGCGGTGCCGAAGCCGGTCGCGATAACGGTGACGTTCATGGTGTCGTCCATCTTATCGTCGATAACGGCGCCCCATATAATGTTCGCGTCCTCGCTGACCTTATCCTTGATAAGCGTGGATGCGGTGTCGATATCATCAAGGCTTACGTCAGAGGAAGCGGTGATGTTGATGATAAGACCCTTTGCGCCGTCGATCGAGGTCTCAAGCAGCGGGCTGGAGATCGCCTTGTCTGCGGCGATCGAAGCCTTTTCCTTGCCGGAGGCGGAGCCCATACCCATGTGAGCGAAGCCGGCGTCCTTCATTACGGCGGTGACGTCCGCGAAGTCGAGGTTTACAAGACCGGGCAGCAAAATCAGGTCGGAAATGCTCTGAACGCCCTGACGGAGAACGTCGTCGGCGATCGCGAAAGCGTTCTGGAGGGTGATGCTGGTATCGGAAACATATTTCAGTCTTTCGTTGGGAACGATTATCAGCGAGTCAACGCAAGCGGAAAGCTCGGCAATGCCCTGCTCCGCCTGAGTCATTCTTCTCTTGCCCTCAAACGCAAACGGCTTGGTGACAACGCCGACTGTGAGGATGCCCATATCCTTGGCGATCTTTGCCACAACGGGAGCAGCGCCGGTACCTGTGCCGCCGCCCATACCTGCGGTCACGAACACCATGTCGGTGTCCTTGAGCAGCGCCGCGATCTCATCTCTGCTTTCCTCGGCGGCACTCTGACCGATCGAGGGCATTGAGCCTGCGCCTTTGCCGCGGGTAAGCTTTTCACCTATCTGAATCTTCTGCGAAGCCTTTGAAAGTCTTAATACGTGTTCGTCGGTATTGATCGCGATAAACTCAACATTCTTTACTTCCGTAGCGACCATGCGGTTTACAGCGTTGCCGCCGCCGCCGCCGACGCCGATCACCTTGATTTTAGGCATATACTCATTTTCCAGTTCCAGTTCAAAAGCCATTTTAACTTCCTCCTTAGTTGTTTCCAGAATCTATTATAAAAATCGCATAGTACTCTTTATAATACATACATTGCTTATATACTATCATACTTTTCAAAAAAAGGCAATGGTTTTATGTGGATTTTTATTTGAAAAGTTTGCTGTTTGCGGCAATCTGTGACAAATCTCCCGGGTCAGAGCGGTCACCACTCGGCGTCCTCCTGCCAAACGTAGTCTCCGTCCTGTATATCGGTGTCATTTCCGTCGCCGTAATCGTCATAGCCGCCGTCATCATAGTTGCCGTTATCGTCATAATTATCATTATTATCATAATTGCCGTAATTATCGTAATTATCATAATTATCGTAATTATCATAACCGCCGTAATTATCGTAATTATCGTAATTGTCATAATTTCCGTAATCATTGTCGCCGTAACCGTCATTGCCGTCGTCGTGCTGCGTGGTCGGAACCGTAGGAAAAGGAGCGGCGGTCGGCGTTGTCGGCGAGGGCTTGTAGCGCGACATTTTGTTTTTGTTGCAGGTGGAAACATCCAGCGTGCCAGAAACCATGCCGTTTCCGTTGGGGTCGAGCTTTTCGTTGATTATGGTGACAGCGGTCTTGATCTTGTAATCGATATCCTCGGGCAAGCCGATGATTATCTTTATGCGGTTGTCAAAATTGAGGCTGATCTCGGCTAAATCGGTGATATCGATGCCCATCACCTTGTCAACGCTGTTCGCCGCAACAGCCTTGGCGATATCGTTCAGTATGCCCGAGATCTTGGTGCCGTCGATCTCAAGATAAGCGCCCTTGGTTTTATCCTTCGGCTCGCCGCAGGTAAGCTCAATGAGATCGTCGGTTTTATAATTCGCGGTGTCGAGTATCCTGCCCTTTGAGCTGACCACAAGCCAGCCCTCGCCGTTTTGAACGGCATAGGCAGGCACCGCGTTTGTGATGTTTATAACTATCGTGTCGGGAATGGAAAAGCTGATCGACGCGCTCTCCACATACGGCAGATTCTTCACGATCTCCTGCGGAGTGCTGTTTTTGGCGCCGAGAAAAAT
>ONHJ01000134.1 GCA_900317595.1 uncultured Eubacteriales bacterium
TTAAAACGATCTGCGACGTCTGCGTCACCAGCTCCTCGGCGGTCAAGATCGTTAACAACATCGACAACAAGGACATCCTCTTTATCCCGGACTGCAACCTCGGCGCCTTTGTCGCGGCGCAGTGTCCCGATAAAAACATAAAGCTTCTCAACGGCGGCTGCCCCATCCACGCCTGCGTCACCGCCGACGAGGTCAGGAAGGTCAAGGCGCAGTATCCCGACGCGGAGCTGCTGGTGCATCCCGAATGTGTTCCCGCCGTCTGCGAGATGGCGGATTACGTAGGCTCCACCTCCGGCATCATCAATTATGCCGAACGCTCCGACAAAAAGGAATTCATCATCGGCACCGAGATCAGCATCGCCGAGCATTTGCAGTACGCCTGCCCCGACAAGACCTTTCATATCCTCAGCCTTAAGCTGATCTGCCCGAACATGAAGGCGACCACGCTTGTCGACGTCTGCAACTGCCTTAAGGGCTTCGGCGGCGAGGAGATCGTTTTGGACGACGACACCATCCGCGACGCGCGCCGCTGCATCGACGAGATGATCCGCCTTGGTGACTGAGATGCCACGGAAAGCACTGATCGCCATGAGCGGCGGCGTTGACAGCTCTGTCGCCGCGTATTTGATGAAACAACGCGGGTATGACTGCGCGGGCGTGACGCTTAAGCTCTTTGACAACGACGAGGTCGGCGTAAACCCCGAAAAGGCGTGCTGCTCGCTCGATCACATCGAGGACGCGCGCAGCGTTTGCCGCAGCCTCGGCATCCCGTATTACGTTTACAATTTCCGTGAAAGCTTCAAGGACACCGTCATCGCGCGCTTCATCGCCGCCTATGAGGAGGGCAGGACGCCGAATCCCTGCATAGACTGCAACCGCTTCATCAAGTTCGAGAAGCTGCTGAGGCGCGCCGAGGAGCTCGGCATGGACTGTGTGGTGACAGGTCACTACGCCCGCACGGAATTTGACGAAGCCACCGGAAGATGGCTGCTGAAAAAGGCAGTTGACCCGGCAAAGGATCAGAGCTATGTGCTCTATTCGCTGACGCAGTATCAGCTTTCAAAAACCGTTTTCCCGCTCGGAGACATGACAAAGGAGCAGACAAGACAGCTTGCCGGCGATTTGGGGCTTGTGAACGCCCAAAAGCACGACAGCCAGGACATCTGCTTTGTGCCGGACGGCGACTACGCGCGGTTTATCGAGGATTTCACGGGAAAAGCCTATCCCTGCGGCGATTTTGTCGACGAGAGCGGCAGGGTGCTCGGCGAACACAAGGGCATTATCCGCTACACCATCGGTCAGCGCAAGGGCTTGGGGCTTGCTCTGCCCCACCCGATGTACGTAAAGGAAAAAAATATCGCGGAGAACAAGGTCGTGCTCTGCGACAGCGACGCGCTGTTTTCGCGCGAGCTGCTCGCAAACGACATAAACCTTATCTCCGTGGAGAAAACAGACGAGCCCATGCGGGTCAGCGCCCGTGTGCGCTACAATCAAAAGGAACAGCCGGCCACGGTGTATCAGCTTGACGGCGACACCATCCGCGTGGTCTTCGACGAGCCTCAGCGCGCCATCTGCAAGGGACAGGCTGTGGTGCTGTATCAGGGCGACGTCGTTGTCGGCGGAGGAACGATAATTTAGTCCGCCGTACAAAAGAAGGGGTTTACATGAAAAACCGAAAAACAAAATACTGCCTGCTCAGCTTCTGCCTTTTACTGATAACCGCTCTCACGGCTTCCGCCTGCGGTTCGGAGAAAGTATCAAATGACAGCTCGGAGCAAGAAACAATAACAATAGAAGTAACCGGAAGAGCAATGGAGGATACGCTTTTTGACGGTGAAAAGGTCACCGTTGTCCCTATTTCCGGTATGCCGAATAACGGTGACATCATAGTTGCTTCAAAGGGCGAAAAATATAATAATCCGATCGTCAAGCGCGTTATCGCCGTCGGCGGACAGACGCTTAGATTTGATTATGAAAACGATAAACTGTTTGTCAACGGCAAGGAATTGAATGAACCCTATATAAAAGGCACAACTTTTTCCGACAAAAAGTGTGATGACTATATCGCGTTGGACGACAACAACAGCTTCGTTGTTCCCGAAAACAAGGTATTTGTTTTAGGCGACAACCGTTTAATTTCGCTTGACAGCCGCAGTGAAAAAATCGGCTTGATCGATTCCGGCAATATCATAGGAGTCGTGCAGCTTCCCGAATCGAAATCGCCGGCGAGGAGCTTTTCCGTTACCGGCAAAAACGCTTCACTCACTCTCGCCGAATCTCCCGGTGACTTAAGCGGTGCCAAGGAGCTGACAGCCGTTTTTTCAAACGATTATACCAACATCACCTACGACTGGATTCCCAAGGACATCGACGAGCAGGACGGCGATCACAGCGGCGACAACTATTTTGCCTATACCTTCTACTGCAAAAACAACGGCAGCTCCCCTGTTGATTATAACGCGGAAATGTCGGTGTCTGACGCGACCAAAGGCGTTGACGAAGCTCTGCGCGTGATGATTTACAAAAACGGCAGCGCTGAAATCTTTGCCAAAGCAAAAACCGACGACCGGACTCAGCCCGAAAAAAACACCTCCGCCTTTGTCAGCGACACAGTCGTAATGAAAGCCGACAACACTCTTGCCGCGGGAAAAACAGACAAATACACAGTTGTTATCTGGATCGAAGGCGATGACCCGGATTGTCTTGACGAAATACGCGGCGGAAGCTTTAATGCTTCTGTAACGCTGAGCTGACGCGCTCCGTCCCCGCAATTCATTGAGGGGATCGGACAAGCACTTTCTTAAGTCTTAGGTGCAGCACCTTGTTTCAACTATTATTATATGTTTTTCGCAGGGCAAGGTCTGACCGTGCCTTTGATCGAGAATCAAAGTTCAGGTGCTCAACCTGCGGTCAGGTCAAGACCTGACCCTACAATTTGTTTGTGCTTTTTTGTGATTTTATTTAAAACACGATTCTGCGCAGACAAGGAAACCGTGCCATAAAGTCCGCACCGAAGCGACCGTTAATTACGCATTACAAATTCAACTCACAACTCAAAACTCACAACTGACTACCGACAAAAAAGGTGATCCTATGCGCTGCTATCACTGTATGTCAAAACTGAATAGCGAAACAGCCTTTTGCCCTCACTGCGGCAAGCCGCCGCATCTGATGAATCCGCCGCACCATCTCGCGGCAGGCACCGTGCTGTTTGACAAATACCTTGTGGGCAACGCGATCGGCGAAGGCGGCTTCGGCATCACCTATGTGGGGCTTGACCGCCAGCTCAACCTTAAGGTAGCCATCAAGGAGTTTTTTCCCTCGGGCTTTGCCAACCGAAACAACACCGTTTCAAACGAGGTAGTGCTCAACTACAACAAGCAG
>ONHJ01000135.1 GCA_900317595.1 uncultured Eubacteriales bacterium
TTAGTTGTCGGTTTGTTAGTTATCAGTACTAACTACTAATAACTGACTACTGTCAACTGACTACTGATAACTGACTGCCGACAACTCAAAAGAGCGTTTCGCTCTTTTGCAAAACGCTCTTTGATAACTTAAATGATATGTCCCTTGGCGCGGATGACGTCTATCACCTGATCGACGTACTTTTCGCACTCCTCGTTGGAGCCTGCCTCGACCATGACGCGGATGACCGGCTCGGTGCCGGACTCTCTCAGCAGGATCCTGCCGTTGTCGCCCAGCGCCTCGGCAACCTTCGCGACCTCAGCCTGAACGTCGGGATCGTTCTTTGCGTCGGGCTTGGATTTCACCTTGACGTTCTTGAGTACCTGCGGATACATTACCATGGGAGCCGCCAGCTCGCTCATGGGCTTCTCCTTGGCGAGCATTACCTCCATCAGCTTGAGTGAGGTGAGGATGCCGTCGCCGGTGGTGGCGTACTTTGAGAAGATGATGTGACCCGACTCCTCGCCGCCGAGACGGTTGCCGGTCTGCAGCATGTTCTCATAAACATATTTGTCGCCGACGTTGACCTTGTCGTATTCGATGCCGACCTTGTCGAGCGCCTTGAACAGACCGAAGTTGCTCATTATCGTAGCAACGACCTTGTTGTTCAGCAGCTTGCCGCGCTCCTTCATGTAGCAGCCGTACATATAGATGATGTGGTCGCCGGTGACGACGTTGCCCTTTTCGTCCACCGCGAGGCAGCGGTCGGCGTCGCCGTCATAGGCAAAGCCGATGTCGAGACCCTTTTCCACCACGAACTTCTGCAGGTGCTGTATATGGGTGGAGCCGCAGTCGGTGTTGATGTTGTAGCCGTCGGGATTGTCGTTGATGACAAAGGTCTTTGCGCCCAGCGCGTCAAACACGCCCTTGGCGATCTGCCACGAAGCGCCGTTGGCGACGTCCAGACCGACCTTGACGTCCTTGAAGCTGTATTTGCTCATCGAGATAAGATAGCCGATGTAGCGGTTTCTGCCGGAAACATAGTCGACGGTCCTGCCGATGTTCTCTCTTTCGGCAACGGGGATCTCGAGCTTGTCGTCGATGTATTCCTCGACCTTGAGCAGGGTCTCCTCCTCCATCTTCTCGCCCTTGCTGTTGAGCAGCTTGATGCCGTTGTCATAGAAGGGGTTGTGAGACGCGGAGATCATAATGCCGCAGTCAAAATCATCGATGCGGGTGATATACGCCACCGAGGGAGTTGTGGTGACGTGCATGATATATGCGTCGGCGCCGCTCGCCATAAGGCCGGTGCAGAGCGCGTACTCAAACATATATGAGGAACGGCGGGTGTCCTTGCCGATCACGATCTTGGCTTTTTTGCCCATGTTGGCGCCGAAATACCAGCCGAGGAAGCGGCCGATCTTAACAGCGTGCTCAAAGGTCAGATTTTTGTTGGCTTCACCGCGGAAGCCGTCGGTACCGAAATATTTTCCCATCGTTAACCCTTCCTTTCGATAATGTCGCCGCTGTTCTTGAAGATGCAGTCGGCGGGAACAACGCCGCGAACGCACGAGGTGGGATAAACGCTTGCGCGTCTGCCCAGAACGGTGCCGGGGTTGCAGACAGCGTTGCAGCCGACCTCAACATAGTCGCCCAGCATCGCGCCGAATTTTTTGATGCCCGTTTCAATGCTCTCGGTGCCGTTGTGGACAACGACGAGCTTTTTGTCGGATTTCACGTTGGAGGTGATGGAGCCTGCGCCCATGTGGGAATAGTAGCCCAGAATGGAGTCGCCGACATAGTTGTAGTGCGGGGTCTGGACATGGTCAAAGAGGATCACGTTCTTCAGCTCAACGGAGTTGCCGACAACGCAGTTTGCGCCGACCAGCGCCGAGCCGCGGATGAACGCGCAGTGTCTGACCTCGGTTTCGGGTCCGATGATGCAGGGAGCGCCGAGATAAGCGGAGGGGAACACGGTGGCGGTCTTGTGGACCCAGACGTTCTCCTTGACCTCCTCATAATCGTCGCCGAGCGTGGGGCCGAGCGCCAGAATGAAGTCCTTTATGCCCTTCAGCGCCTCCCACGGATAGGTGAACTGCGAAAGATAGTCCTTCGCAAGGGTGTGATCCAGATCATATAAATCCTTGATGGTATACATTAAAGTCTCTCCTTCTTCTCGATATCGAGGAAGTATTTGTAGGTGTCAACGGTCAGCTCGCCGCAGGCAGCCTCGTCGCAGGCGATGATGGCGCCGTTGTGCATCTGCAGAGCGGAGCAGGTCCATTTGTGAGAAACGCTGCCCTCAACGGTGGCGGCAAGCGCTCTTGCCTTGTTGTGGCCGTTGATGAGGATAAGAACTTCCTTTGAATCGGTGACGGTGCCGACGCCGACGGACAGAGCCTGAGCGGGAACTGCCTCGGGGTCATTGCCGAAGAAGCGGGAGTTTACGATGCGGGTGTCGGTGGTGAGGTTGCGGACGCCCGTGCGTGATGCAAGGCTGGTGAACGGCTCGTTGAAGGCGATGTGGCCGTCAACGCCGATGCCGCCCATAAAGAGGTCGATGCCGCCGTAGGAAGCGATTTTTTCCTCATAGCGGGCGCACTCGCCCTCGGGATCGTCGGTCATGCCGTTGAGAATGTTGATGTTCTCGGGCTTCATGTCGACAAGGTGATCGAAGAAATTGTCGTGCATGAAGTACCAGTAGCTCTGATCGTGCTCGTGGGGCAGTCCGAGATATTCGTCCATGTTGAAGGTGACGACATTCGCAAAGGAGAGCTCGCCCTTCTGATTCATGGTGTAGAGCTCCTTATAAACGCCGATGGGCGAAGAGCCTGTGGGAAGACCCAGCACGAAAGGACGGTCCTCTTTGTGGTTTTTGATTTTACGGGCGATATAGTTTGCTGCCCACTTGCACATTTTATCGTAATTATCCTGAATAACAACTCTCATAGTAAAAACTCCTCCGGCTTTTGCGCCGTATTTTTTATTTGTGGCGAGAGAACCTTTGTTACAGTGTTGATTCTGTTTTTTTCTTTCTCTCTGACGACCCACAGGGCGCGCTGTAAGAATTTGCGCAGCCGTTCAGCCGTGGCAGCATCCGCCGAGTCTTTCGATAACTGCCATTCCTCGTCAACCTTATCGGTCCGGGCGCTAATAGACTGTTTTACTCCTTTCCGCCAAGTCTATTTTATGAATGTGTGACCGCGCGGTATGCGCAGGACACAGTCGATTGAGCAAAAACTCACACAATCAAAAAAATTTTACCATAAGCGGGTAAAAAAGTCAAGTTGGAAATTTATTGTTTAGTTGTCAGTTGTCAGTAGTCGGTTTTCAGTAGTCAGTTGTCGGTTTTTAGTTGTCAGTAGTCGGTTTTCAGTTGTCAGTTGTCGGTTTTTAGTTGTC
>ONHJ01000138.1 GCA_900317595.1 uncultured Eubacteriales bacterium
CTTATCCCGACGCTTACGGTATATGAGAACGTGGAGCTGGTATCGTCCATCGCTCCGAACGCACTCAACGCCAAGCAGATGATAGGGGAGGTTGGGCTGAGCGATCATCTGCACAACTTTCCGTCCGAGCTTTCCGGAGGCGAGCAGCAGCGCGTTTCGATCGCGAGAGCGCTCTGCAAAAATCCGAAGATACTGCTCTGCGACGAGCCTACGGGCGCGCTCGATTCCGAAACGGGCGTTATGGTTTTAAAGCTGCTCTTGAGCATGGCGAAAAACTACGGCAAAACCATAGTCATCGTCACGCATAATCAGAGCATCGCCAAGATGGCTGACGTTGTAATACGCGTTAAAAACGGCAGGATACGCTCGATCGCCGAGCAGGAGGCTCCGATGAGCGCTGACGAGGTGGAGTGGTAATGCTGATACGCAAATTATTCCGTACCGCGTGGAGCTACAAGGCGCAGTTTATCTCGATGATAATAATGATCACGCTCGGCATGGGAATGTTCCTCGGCTTCAACATGGAGTGGAAGACCATCGAGGTCGACACAGGCAAGTTCTTTAAGGACACCAATTACGCCGACTTCCGCCTTTATTCCGAAAAGGGCTTCACAAAGGACGATATCGAAAAAATCTCCGCCATTGACGGCGTTGACGCGGCGACGCGCTATCTTTCCGTGAATCTCGATATAAAGGGCGAGAAAAACAAAAGCCTTGCGCTCGACGTCAGCGAGGATTTCAATGTTTCTACCTTCGTTGTCATGCGAGGCGCCGCTTATGACGAAAACGGCGACGGCTTCTGGCTCAGCGACAAATTTGCCGCCGCGAACGGCTATGATATCGGCGACACGCTGACGCTGAATTTTCAGGGGACCGAGATAACGGGCGAGATCGCCGGGCTTATAAAATCGGGCGAGCACATGATCTGCGTCGCGGACAAAAACCAGATGATGCCCGACTATAACACCTACGGCTACGCCTATATTTCCCCCGAAAAGCTGAAAAACACCGTAGGCGAAGCCGCGCTCGACAAAACCTACGCCCAGATAAACCTGCTTTCGGGGCTGTCAAAGGAAAAGCTCGAGGACAGCGTAAAGAAATCGCTCGGCAGGACTATAATGGTAACGCCGAAGGACGACCATGTCGTTTACAAGGAATCGACCGGCGAGGCGACCGAGGGCAAAACGATGGGCTCGGTGCTGCCGGTGCTGTTTCTCGCGATAGCGATCCTCACCATGGTGACGACGATGCACCGCATAGCCACCAAGGAAAAAACTCAGATCGGCACCCTTAAGGCGCTCGGCTTCAAAAACCGCAAAATCCTTCGCCACTACACCTCCTACGGTCTGTTCATCGGCTTGGTTGGAACAGCGCTGGGCATGGCGCTCGGTCTTGGCGTATGCAAGGCGATAATGAGCGAGGGCGGCATGATGGGCACCTATTTTGATATGCCCGACTGGAGCGCGGCGATACCCGCGTTCTGTTACCCGGTGATGGCGGCGACCGTCGGCTTGCTGACTCTGATAAGCTATCTTTCCGTACGCAGACAGCTAAAGGGAACAGCCGCAGACGCGCTTCGCCCTTATTCTCCGAAGAAAATGCGCAGGATATTCTTTGAGCGCTTCCGTTTTTGGGATAAGCTGCGCTTCGGCACCAAATGGAATATCCGCGACCTCAGCCGTCACAAAAGCCGCTCGGCAATGACGCTGTTCGGCGTAGTCGGATGTATGGTGCTTATGGTCGGCGGCTTGGGCATGCGCGACACGATGTCGGGCTTTCTCGATCTGCTGGAGAACGATATCTCAAACTACACAACAAAGGTCAATCTTATCGATAACGCCGACATTCAAAAATCGAAGGTGCTGTGCGCGGAGCTTGACGGCGATTGGGAGAGCCTTACCGGTATCAGCCTTGACGGCGACACCGTGACGCTCGATATAATCCATAACCCGAACAGCCTGCTAAACGTAATTGACGAGGATAACGACCGTATCAGGCTAAGCGACGAGGGCGTTTATCTCTGCCTGAGATTAAAGGACAAGGCGAATATCGGCGACGAGATCGAGTTTTCGCCCTATGGCTTCAAAGACACCTTCAAGGCAAAGGTGCTCGGCTACAACCGCTCGGTAATGACCGAGAGCGTTACCATGACCGACGCGCTCGCCGACAGGCTGGGCGTCGATTACCGTATATCGTCAGTTTATACCGACAAAAAGAGCTCCGAAATCCCGGCAAACGATCTGATCTCGGGCAAGCAGGACAAGGCGCAGCTTATGGACACCTTCAACAGCTTTGTCAGTATCATGGACGGAATGGTCATAATCCTTGTGATCGCCGCCGCAGTGCTCGGTATCGTCGTGCTCTACAACCTCGGCGTTATGAGCTATGTCGAGCGTTCACGCGAGCTTGCGACGCTTAAAGTCCTCGGCTTCCGCAACCGCGCTGTCGGCAGGCTGCTGATCTCGCAAAATGTATGGCTTACCTTTATCGGAGTCATCATCGGGCTTCCCGCGGGCATCGGCGTGCTGCAATGGATGATCGTGTCGCTGGCGGGCGAGTATGAGATGAAGCTGATGCTTGGACCCCTGACCTTTATCGTTTCCGTGCTTCTGACCTTCGGTGTCTCGCTTTTAGTGGGTCTGATGGTAGCGAAGAAGAATAAGAAGATAGATATGGTCGAAGCGCTTAAGGGCGCGGAATAAGAAGCCCGAAAAATCCGTTTTGAATCGCGCGGGTCTGATTTGGATGTTTTTTGCAAAAAAGCCGTAAAAAAACCGGATCCGCGCGAATTTTGATAAAAAACAGCTTGACAAACCTCCAACGATTTGATATACTGTGTCAGTAAGGTCAGGCTAACCGCCTGACTTTGATTATTTACGGAAAGGTTAGTTTAGGCTAACTTTTTCGCCGTCGAGGGGACAGCAATGGAACAGAATCAAAAGGCAGAGGACTACATGAGGGTCATCTATCGCCTTCGCGAGAACGGCTTGGTGCGCGGCGCTTATATCGCGCGCGAGCTGGGCGTCACAAAACCTACGGTATCAGTCGCGCTCAGGGAAATGGAGGCGGCGGGCTACTTGGTTATTCAGCCCGACAGAACGGTCGAGCTGACCGAAAAAGGGGAAGAGATAGGAAAATATGTGATTGAGCGGAACGAGGTCATCCTCGGTTTGCTTACAGATCTGGGAGTTGACGCAAAAACCGCCGCTCAGGACGCCTGCCGCATGGAGCACGGAGTCAGCGGAGAATCGCTTGCGGCGCTTA
>ONHJ01000147.1 GCA_900317595.1 uncultured Eubacteriales bacterium
CAGAGGGTCCACCCGTTCCCATACCGAACACGGAAGTTAAGCTCTGTGGTGCCGAAGATAGTGCTCTGGCGACGGGGTGTGAAAATAGGGAGATGCCAATATTGTAGTGGATTTTCTTTTTTGACTTGCATTTTTGCAGGTCTTTTTTTATACACTGCAGAGCTGATCCTTCTCAAATATACAAGGCCTGCCCGCAAACAAGCGGGCAAGCCGTTTTTTTATCCCAGCGCTACGTCGAATTCCGCCAGGTACATCTGCAAATGCGTTGCGTCCTGAATGTTTACCGTGCCGTCGCCGTTGGTGTCGGCTAAGGCGAGCTGTTCCTCTGTAAGAGGCGCATATTCTGCGACGTGGCGCTGGATAGCGGTGACGTCGCGGATGTTGACTCTGCCGTCTATGTTCACGTCGCCGATGACGGGAGCCGCCGCCTGCGCGCTGAGGGATACACAGATCGACATCCTGCCGCTTGCTTCCTCCAATCTTCCTCCTTTGACCGTGACGACAGTGTTATCGTCCAGCCAGTAGCCGAAATCCGGGACGAGCATAACGTCGGCGTAATAGGTCTCACCATCCGCAAATACGCCCTCAAAGATATTGCTGTATCCTTGTTCGTTCACGGTGAGCCATTGGGTCATTTGGTTATCGGGGTCGCTGTAAATCGAATAATGCGCGCCGGTCTCCGTCCTGATGACCGGAGCCGGAGTCTGCACGTTATCGGTCACCGTGATCTGCGTTCCGGCAACAAGCGGCTGCACGGTCAGGCTGACCGCCTTGAGCTTTTGGAAGAATCCGGCGTAGACGGTCATGTCGGAGGTGACGGGCGTGTCGAGGAGCGCCCACGTGTCGTTGCCGAATTCCTCATCGTCTGCGAACTCGGAGAGCGGCTTGGTCGCGATGTCGCGGAATGTAAAGTCCTCGGTCTCCATATCATACAGGGCGTCGAAGACGCCGGCGTTGTCCATCGCCTCAAAGAAGCGCGTGCCGTAGTTGACCTCTACTGTGATGTTTTCGCCGTGACCGCCGCAGTCAACGGTGACGGTGTGAGTTTTCGGAACAGCGCGGAAAACCGGGCGGTAGATCGCCAGAACGCGCATTGCGTTCGTCTCGAAAACATATGTGGGACTTCCCCAGCCGTCAAACACATAGCTTTCGGCTGCTGTTTCGGGCTTTTCGGGGATCAGTTCGGTCTCAGCGCCGTCGCGGCGGTAGTCGAGCTGCTTTCCGTCCGCGTCAAGGTAAACGCTGAGGAGCCCCACGCTCGCTCCGTGGACGCCGTATGGGTCGTCTTCATCAATATTATCGCCGCAGCTGATCGTCGCCGACGCCTCGGTCGAGCGATAATCATTATCGCCTTCGTATTTTGCGGTGACGGCAAAGGTTTCGTTAAAACCGAGTTCCGTCCTCCACTGATAGCTGAACGAGCCCGTTTTGGCGTCCTTGACGTCGACATAATCATGGTAGCCGTCGGAATTCGGCGACGCGGCTCCGATCCCGTATAAATCGACTATGGGATAGCCGATCGTGCTTGTGATCGCGGTGCCGTCTTCCTTTACGAGATAACCCGTATAGGTCACCGTTTCGCCGCCTTTGTACGCATCCTTGTCGGTGGTGAGCACCAGCACCGGGCGCGGCTTTTCGGTCAAGGTGTAGGTGGCGGTGTAGATTTTCGTCGTTCCGTCCGTATAGCCCTCGTCCCATTTATCGAAGGCATAAAAATAATCACGGTCGGAATAAGCAGGCACTGCCTCGGTTGCGGGCTCCTGTTCGTCGAAGAAATAAGTCTTTTTATCGCAGGGAGCTGCGCCGTCATACGCGCGCCACTCGACAGTGCGCAGCGAAGCGATCTTTACCTTGGTCGCGCCCGAGCCGTCGGCGTTGGATATTGCGGGGTTTCCGTACCAATCGCCTATTTTGCCGCCCTCGGGAAGGGCGATACCCACTTCGTCGGAGAGATTTACAGCGGAGCCGCCGTAGGTGGTCACCGCGATGTTGGAGGTCTCGATCTCCGCCAGGGTGTCGGTGCCGCCGAAATTTATAAAGGGAGCGTATAAGCCCACGTCGGAGCCGCCGGTCAGCGAAAGCCTGCCGCCGTTTATTTTGATGATGTTGTTTGCGGAAACGCCCGTCATGTAGTTGCTGATCCTCAGATTGCCGCCGTTCATGGTGAAGCTGTCGCAGTTCAGAGCGTCCGCGTTCATGCTGTCTTCGGAATCACCGTATGAAACCGTTACATGCGTGTCGATATCGAGGGTGCCGCTGTTTAGCGTGAGGTCGGAGCAGGAAATGGATGTATGCGGTTCGTCGATTATCTCTTCGAAGCCTTTAACCGTGGGATTGGCGACGCTCAGCTCGCCGCCGTTTATCGTGAGCGGCTTTCCGAAGGTCTTAACGGCGATATCAAGGTCATTGAAAGCGATTTTGTCGTCCTTGCCGCCCGTGATTTCAAGCTCACAGAAGGTCGAGATGCCGGTGCATCTTTCGGACGCGCTGAGCACGCTCTCTCCTATAAGGACGATCTTAAGGCTCTGCAGCCGTGAGTGTATCAGCGAGCCGTAGGTCGTGCCGGAAATGCCGCTGACACCGTCAAGCGTGAGGATGCTGTCGTAGGGGTCAAATGCGGCGGTACCCTGTGAAACGGCAGGGATATTTGTGTAGTTGTCCGTGTCCACCTGCGTGTCGCCTATCCAGAGCGGGAACGATTCGCTGTCAGAGCGAAGCGACAAAAACAGCGTGCTCTCCTTCTGGATGTTGTAATCGGCAAGCGTTAAGCCGTCCCTCAGCCATCTGCCGAGATACTTCAGGCGCTGCATATCGGGTGTGATCCCTTCCTTTTTCCGGATCTTCTGCTTGATGTTTTCGATCGTGTCGTTGCTCTCCATATCCAAGGTGATGGTTTTTCCGGTGGTCGTCCGCACAAATATCTGCATTCCCACCGCCTCGGAATCGGTCACGGCGG
>ONHJ01000140.1 GCA_900317595.1 uncultured Eubacteriales bacterium
CGGCCCTGGCCGTAAGGATTCTCATAGCCGGCGCCTATTACGCCGCCGAGCGTATTCGCGAAGGATGAATAGGTCTCCCAAACGCTGTGCGGCAGCCCGCCCAGCGCGCGCTTGGCTTCGATGCGGTTGTTTTCGCGGTATTGCTCCAAATGCTTCAGGTCTATCACGCCGACACCTCCCGGTCATATCAATATTGTCAACTTAAGAATCGTTTCAGCCCTGTCCCCTCAATTGATTGCGGGTACCGAGCGACCTTTGTTTATCGCCGAGAGGGATTCCTCCACGCGTTCCGCTTCACTTTGCCGGAATGACAGCGTTTTAGCTTGCAATGCAGCTTGTAATTTGTAATCTGTAGCTTTCGGCTCTCAGCTCTCAACTCTCAACATAAAAGCCTTATTCCCACATATCGAAGTGCTCCGACATCAGCTTTATCAGTCGGGTAAAGCCCGCTGCCAGCAAGCATGAGGTCACGCCGATCAGCACGCCGAGCGTGTTCATCAGCACGTCATCGATCTCGCATTTGCCGATACGCAACAGAAACTGCAGGGCTTCAACGCAGGCAGAAATAGCAGCGCCGCACAGCACTGTAGTCAGTATATTATGCTTTATCCTGCCGGACAGCGCGAATGGAAGGCTCAATCCAAACGGCATAAACAGCAGTACGTTCATGTACATCGTACGTAAAAGCTCAGGCTGGGCTTTGGCTCGGGAAAAAGAAGCGAACGGGATAAGACAGACCGTTTCACTGCTTTTTGCGCTGCGTCCCCACAATGTAAAAAGCAGAATAAGCGCCACGGCGGCAAAAGCTCCGATGACGCCCGCGATCCGCCGCGCTTTTCCGCGCAGCAACAACATGAGAAACGTCCATGTCGCGTATATCGCGATCGTTTCCATATATACCTTTTCCATCGGCTGAACATAAAAATTATGCCTGAGATTCATTTTGCTCACATCCTTTTTTGCTGCTCTGATGATTCCGTCATATTTCAAACAGCTTCATCTTGCTGTAGATATCTTTTCGCTTTGACGCTTCCTTAAGCATGGAGGAAGTGCCTTTGCTCTTGCGCTTGCCCGAGGCAAGCAAACCGATATACCTGCCTCCCTCAAGCATCCAGCCCGCGGGCAAAAGGAGCTTGTGCCTTTCCGTCCACGGATGATCCGTGTAGGTTTTTCGGTTGAGTGTCGCGAACACCTGCGAAACGATGTTTTTATCATCGACCGTCCGCGTTCCGCGATTTGAAATGTATTTTATCTCACGGTATCGGTTCATATCTTTTTTGCCGAAATTTCCGCCGTTGAGTATGTCCTCCATCACCGCGTCAAGCTGCCCGTCGGTGACGGACTCGCATTGCGCCCAATCCATTTGCGCGATGCCGAGATGCCTTTCGCAGACCATGGTCAGTATCTGAGCGAACCGCCACAAGCCAAAGCTGCCCAGCTTTTCCTCAAACAGCGATTTGAATTTGCCGCTGCCCAGCTTGTTTACGAACACCGCCCAATCGCAGAGGTGGCGCAGCCCTATGCCCTCGCTCGTCATATGAGAGACCACATGAAGGAGCATGACCAGCCCGTGATGGAAATCGTCGGGGATACGGCAGGCGGCGCCGTCGAGCGTGATCGATACGGAGGTTTCGATCGTGCGCCCGAGCTCGGCTTTGATCCTTTCGCCGACCTCGCCGTCGGGTATGCCGTTGACGCTGCGGTGCTGCTCCAGAATACTGTTCGGCAGCCGCTTATACGCGGTGTGTATGCTGTCGGCGTCATCGCCGTGATCTACGGCAAAGCCGGCGCCGAGCACAGCCTGCTTTGTCCTCTCAAAATCTTCTTCGGCAACGAGAAAATCCACGTCGCCCATCTCGCGCAGCGCCGGATTGGCGTAGTAGTAAGCGGACGCGATGCCCTTAAGTATGCAATACGGTATGCCGTTTTCGGTCATCAGGCGGTGAAGCTCGTCGTGCTCCGCAAGGTTATTGGTGTTGACGATGATGTTGCCGAGAAACAATTCCTGGTATTTGAGATATTTCTGCGGGTGATCTTTTTGCAAAGCATCACGGAAAAACGGAAAGACGGTCGAAAAAACCGTCTGCGATTTGGCTTCGTTCAGGATCGCGGAAAAGTCCCGGCTGTTGATCTGAGGTTTTTCGGTATTGAAAAGCTGATGCGCGACAACGCGCAGTAATTCTTTATGAGTATGGATCATTGGGCTACCTGTTCTGCATTTCGGATTTCGTGAGTGAGATTATAATTGCAGTATAGCATAAAACCTGCCGATTTTCAATAATCGGCAGGCATTTTGTTAACAGAGCGCCGCAAGACGCGAGTATCTCGGAATTCCAAATTTTGCAAACAGCAACGTCTGCGCATAGAATCGGCGCCGCATCACACAATAATCTTGCAAGCATTTGCTAAAACAAGAAAACAAAGGGAGATTTGGATATGAAGGCAACCGGAATCGTGAGAAGGATAGACGACCTCGGACGCGTCGTGATCCCAAAGGAAATCAGACGAACACTGCGTATACGCGAGGGTGACCCTCTGGAGATTTACACCGCGACCGACGGAGAGGTTATTTTCAAGAAATATTCGCCTGTGGGCGAGCTGAGCGCGTTCGCGGCGCAGTACGCGGACGTGATAGCGCGGATCAGCTCGATGCCCACTCTGATCTGCGACACAGACCACGTTATCGCCGCCGCAGGCGTGTCGAAGCGTGAGTTCTTAGAGCGGCGCAACAGTGCCGTGCTGGAAAACCTAATGGAAAATCGCCGCAGCTACACCGCCACCGAGCAGACGCTCGATAACGTGCAGCCGATCGAGGGCATGGAGCACAACGCCGCTGTGGTATTCCCTATCATCGCGTCGGGCGACGTGATGGGCGCGGTGGTTCTGCTGAGCGGCGAAAACCTGCGGCTTCCGTCAAACGCTGAGGTAAAGCTTGCGCAGTCCGCAGCGGCGTTTTTGGGGAAGCAGATGGAATAGAGAAAGTTGGGGGTTGAAGCTGCAACCCCCTTTTTTACAAGGGGCGATTTCAATAACCTTTGCCAAACGCACGCCGCTCCATCCCCGCAATCCATTGCGGGAAAACAATATATACTTTTTAAAAAATGTGACTTTGACGTGGTGCCTCAAAAAAAAGCGCTCTGCTTTTGCAGAACGCTCTTGATTTTTGATTTTTTATAATTATTTATTGAAGATCGA
>ONHJ01000141.1 GCA_900317595.1 uncultured Eubacteriales bacterium
CCACGGTCAGGGTACGGCTGTGCCCAGACCCCCTCAGTCCCCCTATTAGGGGGCAGAAACAAGACCTGACCCTACAGTACAATGCAATTACAATAAAAGAGCTGGCTCTTACTCATAACAATGAGTTTTGAGCCACCCCCTTGCGAGTGTGTGCTCCACTCTCCGCTCTCAACTTTTCCCCAAAAACCACTTGACAATTCCGGTTCCCTTGGATATAATAATATAGACAATTGAAATCCCCTTAAAGACAGTGACGGGAACAAGATGCAGATCGCTTCGGCGCAGAGAGCCGTCGGTTGGTGTAAGACGGCGCGAAGGTTTGTATGAATAGCTCATCCCCGAGTTTTTCGCGTGATTTAAAAGCATAGCGCGAAACGCAGGACTGCGTTATCGGTCAGGACCTTGTTGGAGGTCTGTGAGGAGCGTGCGGCAACGTGCGCTTAAAGCAAGGGTGGTACCGCGATTTTTTCGCCCCTTAATGCAACCATGTTGTATTTAAGGGGCTTTTTTTGTTAATTTATTTTGGAGGATCATAAAAATGAAACCGTCTTTTCAGAAGTACATCCCGTTCAGGCAAATCGACCTGCCCGACCGCACATGGCCGAACAACACGATCACAAAAGCGCCGATCTGGTGCAGCGTAGACCTGCGCGACGGCAATCAGGCGCTGATCGACCCCATGAACTTGCAGGAGAAGCTTGAGTTTTTCCACGCGCTGGTGGACATGGGCTTCAAGGAGATCGAGATCGGCTTTCCGAGCGCGTCTGAGACCGAATATGAGATTTGCCGTGAGCTGATCGAAAAAAACCACATCCCCGACGACGTAACGATACAGGTGCTTGTGCAGGCCAGAGAGCACTTGATCCGCAAGACCTTTGAGGCTATCAAGGGCGCGAAAAACGTGATCGTCCATTTCTACAACTCCACCTCCACGCTCCAGCGCAAGGTCGTTTTCAAGACCGATATGCAGGGCGTTATCGACATCGCGGTGGAGGGCGCGCGCCTTATCAAAAAGCTGACCGACGAATACACCGGCGACACCAACATCCGCTTTGAGTATTCGCCCGAGAGCTTCAGCGGCACAGAGCCCGACAACGCCGTGGCGATCTGCGACCGCGTGATGGAGGAGCTCGGCTCCACCAAGGAGAATCCCGTGATCCTAAACCTCCCCAACACTGTGGAAATGTGCACGCCGAACACCTACGCCGACCAGATCGAGTATTTTATCCGCCATCTGAAAAACCGCGAGGCGGCGATCATCAGCGTTCACCCTCACAACGACCGCGGCTGCGGAGTAGCGGCGGGCGAGCTGGCGCTGCTTGCGGGCGCCGAGCGCGTTGAAGGCACACTTTTCGGCAACGGCGAACGCACCGGCAACATGGACATCGTGACCATGGGACTCAATATGTTCACTCAGGGCGTCGACCCCAAGCTCGATTTCAGCGATCTTCCCCGCCTGCGCGATATTTATGAGCGCTGCACCAACATGAAGGTCGACCCGCGCCAGCCATACATCGGTGAGCTGGTGTTCACCGCGTTCTCGGGCTCCCATCAGGACGCCATCAACAAGGGTCATCAGTATATGCGCGACAGCGGTACCGAATACTGGGAGATACCCTATCTGCCGATCGACCCTGCCGACGTAGGCAGAGAATACGAGCCGATCATCCGCATCAACTCTCAGTCCGGCAAGGGCGGCGCTGCGTTCGTGATGAGCAACACCTTCGGCTATGACCTGCCCAAGCGTATGCACCCCGAGTTCTCGAAGCTGGTTCAGGCAAAGTGCGAGGCGCTTGAACGTGAGCTTATCCCGAAGGAGCTGTTTGAGGTGTTTGAGGACAACTACCTCAAGCATCCCGCGAAGTACACGCTGACCCGCCGCAAGATCTATGAGGAAAGCGAATTCGGCAAGGAATATGTACACTTCAAGGGCAGGATGATGATCGACGGAACCGACGAGGTCAAGCTGCAGGGCACCGGCAACGGCCCCATCGACGCCTTCTTCAACGCGCTGAAAAAGGTCGGCATCGACAAATACAAGTTCAGAAGCTACAGCCAGCACGCTATCGGCGAGGGCTCCGACGCAAAGGCGGTCAGCTATATCGAGCTTGAAAAGCCCGACGGAAAGACAATTTTCGGCGTCGGTATCGACTCGAACGTCAACATCGCAAGCGTTCTGGGCGTTCTTAACGCGATAAACAGAGCGGAAGCGTAAAGCGGCTGTTTAGGTAAATAGAATACGCAAAAAGGGGTTGGCTCTTACTCTTTACCGAGTTTGAACCAGCCCCATTATTTTAAGCTAATTGCACTGTAGTGTCGGGTCTTAACCTGACAGTGGGTTTAATGCACGATGCTTCTGCCATTATCTGCGCACGGTCAAGGCCGTGCCCTGCTTTTTGAGCCAACCTTTGTTTTCGTTTTCCCCGCAATGAATTGCGGAAAAAATTGCTGTGTGATTTGCTTAAGCTTTATTTCTCGCGCAAAGGCAGTTCTCATATAATCTGCCCGTCGTGAAAAAGTTATACGACCGGCAGCCGCCCGCGCAGATATCGCCGTTAGGACACTTTTCGCAGCCGCCGCTGAGCATTTCCTTCGTGAAGCGGCGGTTATAGGCGAAGGCTCCGGGGTCTGTCCAGATATCAATCAGCGAACGCTCGCGGAGGTTCCCCTCGATAAACCGCTCGTCATACATCGACTCACAGCCGCGCACGTTGCCGACGCTGTCGATGCCGACGGCAGTCAGGCCTGCGGAGCAGCCCGTGAAGTACGCGCCCTCTCTCCCCCGCACTCTGCCTTCCTCCGGGGTGTAGTAGCCGATATTGTCAGCCACGCCGACCGCAAACGGCGCTTTCGGCGCTGTCTCGGCGACAAAGCGAATGACGCGCTCAGCGTCAAACGCCACCGAAACGCCGTTGTCGCAGGCATTTCCCATGGGCGAGCAAGCCTGTATCTGCCACGCGAAGATCGGCAGATTTTTTATTTCCTCATAAAAGCTCGGGAGCAGCGGAGCGTTGTCGGAACGCAGGGAGCTGATGATCGAGACCGGGATATTCGCCGCGGACAGCGTGCGTACGGCGCTCAATGCGCGGTCGCGGCTTCCGGCTTGTCGGTACGCGTCGTGCACCTCCCGCGTGCCGTCGAGCGACACCGCCACGGACTCGACTTTTATCCGCTTCAACTCGGAGCGACACCGCCACGGACTCGACTTTTATCCGCTTCAACTCGGAGATGATCTGAGGGGTCATCTTGAAGCCGTTTGTGATGACGCAGACCTTCACGCCGCGTGAGGTCAGCGCCCGCACGATCTCAGCCCAATCGGCGCGCATAAAAACCTCGCCGCCGATGACCGAGACCCTGCGGCAGCCCATGTCCGCAAGCTGACGCGCCACGTCAAGGCACTCGGCAGTGCTCAGCTCGTTATCGCGCGCCTTGCCGCCGCGTGACCCGCAGTAGGCGCAGCGAAAGCAGCACGCAAGCGTGATCTCCCACACGCAGGTGCGCAGCCTGAAGGGAAAATCGCGGCTGTCCATCTCAGTTTTCCTCTTTCGCAAACGGCGTTCCGCATTCGAAGCAGAACGGCGCCGTGTCGGGACACAAATTGCCGCAGCAGGCGCAGCGAACCATGTTTTCGGGAACCTCACCGGGCTCCGCTACAGGCCCCGGTTCGGTGACCTGAGAGGCAGATATTCCTGCGGAATCTTTGATATTCGCGAAGAAATCGGGGCCGGCGTAGACGCACATCATCGGCGGTTCCGGCATAGGAGGTCCAGCGTAAACGCCTTCCATCGGCAGCGGCTCCTTCTCGAAATACTCGGGACCGGCGTAAACCTCGTTTTCCGCGTCGTCATCTTTTTTGTTCCATGGATATTTTTTGTTTTTACCGAACATAAGCAAGCCGCCTTTCGTTTTATTGCACTTTTATTTTAACAAATCGGCTCGGGCAAGTCAATAAGTATAAGCATAATGCCGAAAAAACGCCGCGTCCTCCCGGAGCGCAAAAACGGCTGTATCAAGGCTCACCCTGATACAGCCGTTCCGCACCGAAGCAAAATTACTTCATGCTGTTCTCGTAGGATTCGATCATTTTCTTAGACGTTTGTCCTGTACGGCTAACATTTTTCAGGAGCGTTTTGATGACCTTGTCTCCCGCGTTCAGCTCGATCTCAAGCCGCGCGCCGCCCTCCTCGGGATAGACAAGAATCTGCTTGATGAACCTGTCTACAAAGCTTCGGTCGAGCTCGTCCTCGTCAAGGCTTTCAGCG
>ONHJ01000047.1 GCA_900317595.1 uncultured Eubacteriales bacterium
CCTATTAGGGGGCAGAAACAAGACCTGACCCTACAGTACAATGCAATTACAATAAAAGGGCTGGCTCTTACTCATAACAATGAGTTTTGAGCCGGCCCCCTTTACAGTTAGGAAAACTGTGCCGTAAAAAAGCACGCACTATTATAAAGCGACCCTCAACTCTCAACTTTTTCCCTCAGCTTTGCCAGAATCTTTTTTTCGCGGCGGCTGATTTGGACTTGGGTCGTGCCGAGGAGCGCCGCCGTTTGCGCCTGAGTTTTTCCCTGATAATAGCGCAGCTCTATAAGCCTGCGGTCGTCCTCAGGCAGGCTTTGCAGCGCCGCTCGAAGGGTCAGGCGCTCGGTTATGCTGTCTTGGATATCGGGCGCGGGCAGGTCGATCTGCGCGTCCTCGCCGCTGAGCGAGACCGGCGCCAGCGAACAGGTGAGCGCGTCGGCGATCCTCTCCGGGCTCTCCCCCATTTTTTCGGCGAGCTGAGACACCGTCAGCTCCTTGCCGCTGTTATTCAGGCTCTCGCTGTTCAGCCTCGCGATCTTCATCGAAAGCTCCCTGAGCGAACGGCTGACCCTGACCGTTCCGCCGTCGCGGAACAGCCGCTTTACCTCGCCCGCGATGACCGGGAAAGCGTAGGTGGAAAACTGCGCGCCACGGCTGCCGTCAAAGCGCTCCATAGCCTTGCTGAGCCCCAGACAGCCCGCCGCGAACAGCTCCTCGTACTCCACGCCCTTGCCCGCAAAGCGCCCGCAAATCGCGTGTACCAGCCCGAAATGCGCGTCTGCGGCGCGGTCGCGCTCAGTCATCGCCGCCGATTTGCTTTTCAAGCGTGACGACGGTGCCTTTTCCGGGCGTGGAACTGACGCGCACCCTGTCGCAAAAGCTTTGCATCACCGCGAAGCCCAGACCCGCGCGCTCCTCGTCGGGCGCGGTGGTGAACAGCGGCTGCATCGCCTGCTCCACGTCGTCTATGCCGCAGCCCTTGTCGCGTATCCTTATCAAGACCCTGCCGCCGTCTGTTATTTTCCCCGAAAGAAAAATAGTGCCGCTTTGCCGCCTGTAGCCGTGTACGATGGCGTTGGTGACCGCCTCGGAAACAGCGGTCTTGAGGTCGCTCAGCTCGTTCAGCGTCGGGTCAAGATTGAGGACGAACGCCGCCGTTACGCTGCGCGCGAACGCCTCGTTGCAGCTTTTTGAGGGAAAGCTTAGCTTCATTTCATTATGTATCTTCATCCCAGCACCCCCAAGCCCTCAAGCCCGGACATGGCAAAAATGCGGTAGGCGCTGTCGTTATAGTTGCACACTCGCAGCGCGCCGCCGAGCATCTGCATCCGGCGGTAGCGCCCCATTACCAGCCCCACGCCCGAGGAATCCATAAAGCTGACCTTGCCGAAGTCAAGGCACAGCAGCCGGGGCCGCAGCGCCTGCGCCAATCCGTCGACCCGCGCGCGTATCTCAACGGCGCTGTCGTGGTCGATCTCGCCCGACAAAAAGGCTGTGAGCGTATTGTTTTTAAATTCTGTTTCTAACATTTTCTTCCTCCCGACGGATTTTACTACCTATATCATACTTAGCATGGCAGAAAAAGTTTGTTCAATCCTGTCGTGAGAAAAATTTTTCATGCAGACCTCATCAAACCTCCGATAAAGCAATGGCAAGCTCTGTCTTATAACAACACGGCACGTCAGAACCTTGCGTTCGCAAAGGCATGACGTGCCGTTGATGGTTTTATTCTGTTTTTACGCCGCGCTGCTTACTGATAATCGAAAACGCTTGCCCAGCGGAGCAGCAGCTCACGCTCCTCGGGGTTGCCTTTTACGGACTGAGAAGCGGCGACTATGGGCATCCAGTTGTTGATATACTGGCGGGCGGTGTCGCTCTTGGTGCAATAGAGCCTGAGATACTTCTCCGCAAGCTCCTCCTGACCGTTCAGCATGAAAAGCAGATAGGTGCGCGCGGCGTCAGCGGCGCCGTTGCCCTGAGTGGCGTGCGACCAGTCGAGCACATAGGGCGTGCCGTCGGGCGTGATGATGACGTTTGAGGGATTGAAGTCGCCGTGGCAGACCTTGCTGTGGGTCTTCATGCTCGCCAAGCGGGTATGCAGCTCATAGCGGGTGGTTGCGTCGAGGTCGGCTTGGCTGATCTTATCCTGCATTTTGTCCTTGATGCGCTTTAAGAGCGGACATTTTTTGCTGAGGATCTCGAGCTGGACGTCGACGAACAGATCCATGTACTCGTCAAGCTTATCGGGGTTCTCGTCCATCAGCTCCTTGAGGGTCTTGCCCTCGATGTACTCGGAGATGATAGCCCACTTGCCGTCCACGCGCGCCTGATTGAGCGCCTCGTTGAGCACGTCGGATTTCGGGAAGGACTCGTCAAAGACCTTCGCCACCAAATCGCCGTCGCGGTATATTTTTTTATGCTTTCTTTCGGCAATGACATTGTCCAGTTTCATAGAAAAAATCCTTTCAGATGATGATACGTTTTAAGGCGGAGGATTCTGCTCCACCATTTGTATTATACAACAAAAGGCTCTTTTCGTACAGTAGTAATTTTGCATAAAACCCAAAAAAATCTTTGTGCAAGTTGTCTGAGTCGGTCATCTTGACCGAAAAGGAGGCGCAATGGTATAATCAAGACAGAGCTTTGAATCAAAAAGGAGCGGTGTTATGAAAGCGAACAAAGAATACAAACTGACAATAGCGATATGCGTGATGGCGATCGTGCTGTCCGCGATGATGATCGGGATGTGGAGCGTTGCGGCTGTGATCATGTTTGAACAAGGCAACACGGTTTTCTTTGTCTTTTGCGCGCTGTATCAGCTCGGCATATTGATCCCGGCGATACTCAGCCTTAAAAACAAACGCCTGACCGGCAAAACGCCGATGGTCATGTTAGTCATATTTTCAACACTTTTTTATCTGCTGGGATTCATCGGCAGCTTTTTAAGAGGCAATACGCCGCACCCTGCCGCGATCGTATATATCGGGGCAACCGTCCTGCTGAGGATCGCGATGATAGTGATGTTCATGGAACTGGAAAACGTGAGGAAATCGGAGCCTCAGCCCGAGCAATTTTCCGACGGTGACAGGCAGGAGATCGAGGAAGAGCTGATGGATATCCTCGACCGCTACACCAAACCTCCGCAGGACTCAGCCGAAGCAGAAACAGCCCGACCCGCAGAGCCCGAAAAGACCGACCGCAGATGGGAATACGCAAAAAAGACCGGCATGGTCACCTGCCCGTCCTGCGGCATGCCCCGACCCGCCAACGAAAAGCACTGCGGAAGATGCGGCGCCGAGCTTTGGGATTAAATTACCCCTACCCGCAGACGTTGATTTCCGCTTTCAAGCACCCGCAAAAAAAGGAGCCTGTTATGATCTGGAAAATATTCCTTTCTATTTCCATAGCGGTTTTGACCGTCGCTCTGGTTTTCTTTGTATATCAGCGGTATGTCAAGCATAAAAAGCTGACAAGCGCGCTTAGGATATTGTTTTTCGGTATGTACGCAGCGGTCTTTTTGCTGGTTTTGCCGATATACTACCATGAGCTGGACTTTTCGGGAAACCGCGCGCTTCATGTCATAAAAACGCTGATGATGAGCCTCAACAAGAGCGCCAAGGCGTTCGCGATCGCCGAATTGCCGTTCATGTCGCGCAATCCGGGTCTCGGCGACGATCTTTACGCCGTCTACTCGGGTTATCTCACCGCGCTGCTGTTTGTCTGCCCGCTGCTGAGCTTAAGCTACATCATGGCTTTTTTCTCAAAGCTGCGCTCCAACGCGGAGTATTTGATCTCATACGGCAGAGAGCTCTATGTTTTCACCGCGCTGACCGAGGATTCGCTGGCGCTGGCAAAGGATCTTGCCGCCAATCACCCAAAGTCAAAAATCGTTTTCTGCGAGGTGACGCCCAAGATCCGCGGCGAGCAAACCGTTTTGATACAGGGCGCCGAGCAGATCAGCGCGATCTGCTTTCACAAGGATGTTAAATCAATCAATTTCAACAAGCACAAAAAAGGAAAGCTGATCTGCTTTTTCAACATCAAGCCCGACGAGCAGAGCAACACCGCCGACGCGCTGGTCATGCTCGCGCGATATAAAAAACGCGAGAACACAGAGCTGTATATTTTCTCAACGCTGAACGAAAGCCGTCTGGTGCTCGCCAACGCCGACAGCGGCAGGATAAAGGTGCGGCGTGTTGACAAGGTGCAGACCTTCATCACCCGCTATCTGTACGATCACGGAGAAGAACTGTTTCAAAACGCGCTGCCGGCGGCGGACGGCGACAAGCAAATATCGGCTGTGATCCTCGGCTTGGGAAAATGCGGCGCAGAGATGATGAAGGCGCTTGCGTGGTACTGTCAGATGGACGGCTACCGCGTCAGGATCGACATCTTTGAAAAGAGCCTTGACGCCGAGGAAAGGATCAAGGCGGAGTGCCCCGAGCTGCTGAGTGAGCGCTGCAACGGCACGCACATACGCGGCGAAGCGGAATATGATATCCGCTTTCACTCGGGCATTGACTACCGCTCCGAACGGTTTTGCCGCGAGCTTCGGGAATGTCCGCACCCTACATTCGTATTCGTCGCGGTCGGCACCGACGCCGCCAATATCGACGCTTCGATCTTTATCAGAACAGAGCTTGAACGCATGGGCGCAAAGCCCGACATCGTCGCAGTACTGCTCAGCAACGAAAAGCGAAAAACCGTCAGCGGCATCAGGAATTTCAGAGGTCAGCCGTATAATATCCAATCTATCGGAGACACCGATTCTGTCTTTTCGGAAAAGGAGATCATCCACTCAGAGATCGAGGCGGAAGCTTTGCGCATCCACCTGAAATGGGGCGTTGAAGAGAATTTCTGGAAATACGAATACAACCACCGCTCCTCGCTGTCGACCGCAATACACCGCAAGGCAAAGATAGCCTGCGGAGTCCTCGACCCCGACGCTCCTCCGAAAACCGCCGAAGAGATCGAAGCGCTTTCACTGCTGGAGCACAGGCGGTGGAACGCCTATGTCCGCTCCGAGGGCTATATTTTCAGCGGCTCCACCGACCCAAAGAGCAAGAACGACCTCGGAAAAATGCACAACGATCTGGTCGGTTTTTATTCACTCAGCGCCGAAGAACAAAAGAAGGATCACGACATCAGCGTCTAGGTAACCGCTGATCAAATCACGCCCTGCGTATTTGCGCGCAGGGCGGTTTTGTCATTTATTGTAATATTTTGTTGACGAGAATGAGAGAATATGGTATAATTTGTATCAAATACATTAACACTGTCGAATAATTCTGTCAAAGATCCAGAGGGGATGACGCAGATGAGCGAAGCATATCACTATAAGGCATTTATCAGCTACCGGCATCACGATCAAGATAAAAGGATGGCCGAAAAGCTGCAAAGAAGGCTTGAAAACTACAAGCCGCCGAAGGGCGTCGGCAGCGGTGAAAAATGGAAGGTGTTCCGCGATGTTACCGAGCTTTCCACCAACGCCAACCTGAGCGTCAAAATCAAGGAAGCGCTCGCGTCCTCGGAATATCTTATCGTTGTCTGCTCCGAAAGCCTGAAGGAATCCAGATGGTGCCTGGAGGAGATCACTCACTTCAAGGAGCTGCACAACGGATCTACCGAAAAGATCATTCCCTTCGTTGTTTCAGGCGATCCCGACAAGGTGTTTCCCGAGGCTATCCTTACCACCGCGGTGATCAACCCCGAAACAGGCGAAACGGAGCAAAAGCTTGTGGAACCGCTTGCCGCCAATATCGCCGCCGCAACGCCCAGAGAATCGGAAAAACGCTTTAAAACCGAGTTTTTCCGAATTGCCGCGCCGATGCTTTCAACGAGCTACGACAGCCTTTATCACCGCGAAAGAAAGCGCAAACGCCGAAAAAGGCGCATTATCGCCGCCTCGGTCGCCGCGGCGGTGCTGCTTTTCAGTATTTACAGCACAGCGATGATGATGAAGATCAGCTCGCAAAACAGGGATCTGGAGCTTAAAAATACCGCTCTTACCAATAAAACGAACGAGCTTAACCTGAGCAACGCCAACCTGAACCAAGCCAACCTCAAGCTTGACAAAGCAAACGCCGATCTGGTATTGACCAACTCGGAGCTGGACAGCTCAAACGCGCAGCTTACCGCCGCGAACACCAAGCTGGATTCGGCAAACAACAAGCTGATCGCCGCCAACGCCGATCTCGACAGCGCCAACGCTCAGCTCACCGCCGCTAACGACGATTTGGACAAGAGCAACAAGGATCTGGCGGCAAAAACCGAGGAAGCACTTGCGAATTACAATGAAGCGAAGCTGCAGGAGCAAAACGCCAAGGATAATCTCGAATTGGCTGAAAGCAACTATCAGGAGGCGGAGCGGCAGCGGCAGATCGCCGAGGATAATTACACGGAAGCCACGCAGCAGCGCAAACGCGCCGAGGATAATTACGAGGAAGCCGAGCGGCAGCGGCAGATCGCCGTGGAGCAGAAGCAGGAGGCTGACACACAGCGGCAAATCGCCGTGGAGCAAAAGCAGGAGGCCGACGCACAGCGGCAAATCGCCGTGGAGCAAAAGCAGGAGGCCGACGCACAGCGGCAGATCGCCGTGGAGCAAAAGCAGGAGGCCGACGCACAGCGGCAGAACGCCGTGGAGCAAAAGCAGGAGGCTGACAGACAGCGGCAGATCGCCGTGGAACAGAAACAGGAAGCTGAAACACAGCGGCAGATTGCCGAAGACAAAAACGAGAAACTGATGCAGGCAAACGCCGAGCTGACCGCTAAAATCGCCGATTCTCAGTTTTCCGACGACTATGACCGTCTCGGGGCGATCGATACGCTGTTTTCAACGCCGCTGTATAAGGACGATCCCTATGCGCTAAAGCCGTCGGCGCAGCTTTTCCTTAACAAAGCGCTCTACTCCTTCTCATCCGACACCACTCCTCGCTTGCAGCGCACGCTGGACGCAGAGAGCTATATCGAAGACTTCTGTTTCAGCCCCGACTTAAAGCACATTCTCGCCTATGACACGCTGAATTATGTGTATGTGTTCGACGTTCAGACAGGAGATACGGTTTACAAAAAACAGCAAAGCTATGTTTGTGCGATCAGATATCTCAAAAACGACCGCATTTGCGTGGTTACCTCAACAGACATTATTTGTACTGATGTTTCTTCCGGCAATACAGTATGGGCGCTTGCGGTAAAAGAAATCAGTAAAAACCAGTCGATGTTCATTCAGCAAACCGCGTTTTCCATCGACGGAAAACGCCTTGCCGTATGGGACAACGACAGCACCTATCTCTTTATTGATACGGAATCGGGCTTGAACTACTACACTTACCGGCTAAAGAACGCAGGGACCGGCTTTAAAGGCGGAACTACAAATGATTTTTCCGACGGCATCCACCTTTATTCCGTTTCAAATAACAACGAAAACGAATGGTATACGGTCATCGACACAGAAAAGCGACAGCGCAGTATAAGGTTTATTAAAAATGACAGGATATTGGCGGTGCATCACGCTGAGAACGTCGGAAGCGTAACCGTCAAACTTGTCCGCACCAAATTGAACCACACTGTACTGGATAAATACAATAAAAACGGAAATTATGTCAAATCATTGCCGCTTTCTCCCTCAGCCCTGACCGACGCCGCCATCAGGAGCGTATTCACCACCGAAGAAGGCATAGTCTATGCCGTCGTATCAGCCACAGACATAGCATCCAAACAGCCTATGCTGTATCTGGCAGATTTGACAAATGATAAAGTCACTTCGCTCGCCCTGTCTTCTTCCGCGGCGCAGTCAAATTACGCCGGCAACGGCTGGCTGTCCGTATTCACATCACAGGGGGCTGAATACAGCTATCGAATAGATGACGGGCTCTGCATGCTCACAAGCTTGTTGGCAGACAGCGCAGAACTGCATGCAGACGGCACAAAAATGCTTTGGAGAGCAAGCGAGGATCTCGGAGCCGCTCTCGGCAAAAACTCAACCCGTATTATGATCTATCAGGGAAAATACGGCGATGACAGCATCTCAATAACAGAGTGCCGGGATCTTGCCGATCAAATCCTTGAAACCGAAAGCTATCTTGTCTGCGAAACCGCTGATGAGCTTCTGGTTTACAACAAAACAGACAAATCATTTGTCAAAGGCATTGCCAAAGCATATTCCGCTTCGCAAATCAAGGCGCTTTACGGCGATAAAGCGGCAATAATCGACAAGAAAAACAGCGTTTTACACATCATCGACCTTGCGAACGGCAAAGACGAAACTCTTTGCCTTGACGAATACTCGTCAGCCAATCATTGGAATCTGATGACCGATTCAAGCGGCAAACGAATCGTGCTTGCCGACACGGATGTTTTGGTGCTGATCGACGGATCAAAAAAAGAGCAGATAAATATTGCGGAGGATATAGCTTCCGACGCATACTACGGGCTGACCGCGCTGAGTCCCGACGGTAAAAAGCTGATCACTGTTTCGGCAAAAGGAATGGATGGATTGGTCTATCGGCTGTTCGATCTTGAATCAAACACAAATGATCCGTTGGAGCTGATGGATGTGAATGAGGAACAGATCGCCCTGCTGCGTCACAGGATAGTTTTCAGCCCCGATTCAAAAAAACTGGCTATTGCGGAAAGCGGCTTTTTGTATCTTTTTGACGCATATACAGGACAGATCGAGACAAAAACCGCATTGAACGACGCTGTCCATTCGCTTGTATTCAACGGAAACAGCCTGCTGTCAATGACCGAAAACTATAGTCTTGACGAATACGCCCTGCCTTCTTTGAATCATTCCCGTTCACTCAGGCTCCCGGCAAACATCATAAGCGACGACCTTGACAGCAAGCAAGTGCTGCTAAATCCGCAGCGAAACGAATTGGTCATTTTTAACAGCGGATATGCCTGCTTCATCGACTTGGAATCGTTTGAGTTGGTGGCGCAAACCGCAGACACCGAAATCGACATTTTGGGCTTCCTTATCTCCACGCAGGAGCTTGCGATACAAAGCGTCTCAGGTCAGCCGGAGCTTAAGCTTTATCGGCACTACACAATAAAGGATATTTCCGACAAGGCCCGTACTTTGATTTCCGATTGAAGGATGGAAGGAGAATCGTAATGAAAAAAGTAATATCTGTATTCATCATTATTTCCATGCTCTTAATTCTTTGCCCATCTATATCTGTCAACGCCGCAGAAATCGTTTACAATAACTTCACCTACCGGTATCTAAGCGACGGCACGCTTGAGTGTGTAAAGTACAGCGGCACCGATACTGATGTATCTATTCTCTGGAAATACAACAACGTGCCTGTCACCTCGATCGCGGATAGCGCTTTTCAAGGGAACACATCCATAAAAAGAGTAGGTATTTCAAAAAGCGTAAAGAGAATAGGCGACTTTGCCTTTTTCGGATGCACCAATTTGCAAAAAATCGATATTTACTCGTCAGTTCTTGAAAGCATCGGAAAATTTGCCTTTGCCAATTGTGTTTCAGCGCTGTATTTTACGATTCCCGGAAGCGTTACGAGCATCGGATCATACTCGGTCGGCTGCACGGTGATCGACATTCCCGGCTCAAGCAATCCGATCGTCAGCTATGACGGCGGCGTTACGGTTTATACCGAAAAGGACAGCCTCGGAGAATCATATGCCCTGTCGCACGGTATGCACATCGTTTATAACGTACAAGACTATATTGATTGCATAATATCCTTCAGAGATGACGGCTCAGCAGAGCTTATCAAATACTACAGCGATAAACCGGAGGTGCTGCTTTCATCTTCTTATGACCATCATCCGCTGACCACCATTTGCGCTAACGCGTTTCTTGACAATCAAACAATAAAAAAAGTCACTATTCCAAGCACAGTTGTAACTATCGGCGCAACTGCGTTTTTCGGATGTCCTAATCTGGAAACCGTCGTTTTATATGAAGGGCTTACGGAAATCGGTGATTTGGCTTTTCTCAACGATCCAAAGCTGAAGAGCATTGAGGTGCCTTACAGCGTTGAATTTATCGGAAATCATGCATTAGGGTTTAATACTAATATAAACGGCAGCAACCAAGTAGAGTATCAGCCTGTGGAAGACTTTGTTTTATCGATATATCAGTATTCCGTCGCAGAAGAGTATGCTTATAAGACTGATCTTACAGTTAAGTATAATTATTTTTCTTATGCGAATTATAAGTATAGCCGCCTATACGATTATGCCATTATCAAAGGATACACCGGAAGCAACAGCAGTATTTTCATTCCCTCGGAAGTCAACGGTCTTGAGGTCAAAGCGATCGGCGAAAGAGCTTTTCAGGAAAACAGCCTGATCGATTCTGTATATTGCCCCGAAAGCGTTTATTTAATAATGGATGCAGCGTTTTCAGGATGCAGAAACCTTGAATCCATTTATATGCTCAATGTGACTGATATCGAAAGCAATGCGTTTTTTGGCTGTTCGTCTCTTTCGAGTGTGTATGCGCCGAAAGCCTTAAAAATAGGGCAAACAGCCTTCGGCTTCTGCAATTTTCTGGAGCAGGCATTGTTCCCAAACGTAAAAACTGTCGAAAGAGGAGCATTTTTGAATTGCTGGTCACTTGATACAATCGATCTCGATTCTGCCGAAACGATCGGTGAAAAAGCTTTCTTTGAATGCTGGGCGCTGACCGACATCGATTTGCCTTCCGCAAAACAAATCAAAACGGAAGCCTTTTCCGACTGCACTTCGCTAAGCGAGGTCAGCCTGCACGACGGACTTGTCTCAATCGGATCATTGGCATTCGTGAACTGTAATTCACTCTCCAACCTCTTTATCCCTCTGAGCGCGACCTCATTCGGCAGTTTTCCGATGGGTGTATACTATGAAGACGAGGACACCCTGCGGCGCAATGAGGATTTTGAAATGACCGTTTACGCCTTTACGCCCGCGATGGACTATGCTCAAACATATAATATCCCATACCGCATCATGGGCGACGTAAATTCCGACGGCAAAGCCAATGTGAAGGACGTCACCGAAATGCAGCGGGCGCTTGCGGGGTATTTTCCGATAAGCAGTCTTCCCGAGGAGCTGCTCGATCTTGACCGCAACGGCATTTTTGACATCAAAGACATCACCCTTATGCAGCAGATCATCGCGCTGATGTTCACAAATTAACATAAACAACGCGAAACGGCGCGTCAGGCCTTGGATTTGGCTTGACGCGCCGTATGATAATCAGGATTTCAGGCGGTAGCGGTCGGTCGGGCTTCCTGCCGAGGTAACGATCCCGTCGGCTGTCAGCTCGCCGAGCATTTTTCGCACGTTGGACGGCTTTACGCCCAGCAGCTCTGTCAGCTCATGCGCACCGGCTTCCGCGTGGTCGGTGAGGTAATCGATTATCATCGCCTTTTTCAGCGCGGATCTGAGCTTCGCCTGTTTGCCCTCCTGCCTGATACGCATGACCTTGCCGGAGCGCTTTGTCATCGGCAAAAGAAACTCGATGCGGTTGGGATGGACGGTCTGCGTGATCGTCGGTTCGCTCCAGCCGTGCTGCTTCCAGACGTAAAAAATATTCGGTATGCCGCTGCCGGTGCTGTCGCCGGCGTCGATATTATTGAACAGCTTCATCAGCAGCCCGTTTCGCGGGTCGGAAAAGCCGCCGCTCTTTGCCGCGGCGACCTCTACGCGGAAATCGCCGGGGTTGGAAAGCACTATCCTGTCCTCGCGGTTGACGATGACTACGCCGCCCTCGCCGTAATAATCGGCGTTGACAAGGCAGTTTACCAGCGCTTCACGCGCCGCGAGCCGAACCGCCCTTGCAGGCAAAGCCTTTTCGAGCCTGCCGCAGACCTTCTCGTAAAAATCAAAAATATTCCCGCTCCATTCGCCGGAATCTGACATCAGCCGATGACCGGGCTCGCGATAATCCAGCAGATAATCCGGATAGACCTCTTTTATCTCACGCGCGGAGCCGAACATCAGCAGCGCCGCGGCAAGCGGATGCCGCGCTCCGTCGCCGCCTGTCCCGATCAAGCCGCAGCTCAGCAAAAACTCCTCATCGTCCAAGGCTTCGGGCTCATGGTCGGGATGGGTCTCGCGCACCAGCGCACGATATCTGCGGACGCTCTCCGCGTTAAGCGCGCTCACGTCAAAGCGCTCAAGCCTGCGCATATCCTGCGTCACCGCCGAAGCGTCGCGAACCATCGCCTGATATTCCTCCTGAGTGCAGCGGTAGTCGCCCTCACCGCTGCGGCGGTAGGTGTTCACCGGGTTGCCGTCCACATAAACCGGTTTGCAAAGCCTGTCGGCGCGCGGAACGGTGATAACGATGATATGGTCGCCGTTGACGTCCTCGATCCTCACGTCGCTTTCGGACAGAATGTTTCTGCTGGTGAGCTTGGGGTTTCTCACGATCGCCCAGAACTCGCGCACCAGCTCTTCGGGGTCGGGCAGATCGACGGTG
>ONHJ01000149.1 GCA_900317595.1 uncultured Eubacteriales bacterium
AGCTACAGAGGCAAAAGTGGCGACCCGGAACGGGCTCGAACCGTCGACCTCTAGCGTGACAGGCTAGCGTTCTAACCAACTGAACTACCGGGCCATACTTTGGTGGGAACTACAGGGCTCGAACCTGTGACCCTCTGCTTGTAAGGCAGATGCTCTCCCAGCTGAGCTAAGCTCCCAAAGTGCCTTCGTCGCTTCAGCGTTTCGCCTTATCTCTCAGCGACTCGTATATAATACCACGTTATTGCGGAAAAGTCAATAGGTTTTTTAAAATTTTTTCAAAAAATTTTCATTTTTTTCGCGTCATTGACTTTACGAAGGCGATTTTGTCAGTGTTTAAGCCAAAATCAGGCATTTTTCTCCGCGATCAGCTTCTCCAGATCAGCCTTGGTGAAGATGTATTTCTTGTTGCAGAAATGGCAATTAGCGACCGCGACGCCCTTTTCGTCCGCCATGGAGCGGATATCGTCGTCGCTCATGGTGCAGAAATAGCGCTCCAGCTTTTCGCGCGAACAGGTGCAGACATAGTTGACGGGATACTCGTCGAGCACCTCGACCTCAAAGCCCTCCAGCGCGGTTTTGCAGATATCGAGGATCGACATTCCCTTGGCAAGCATTGTAGTGACAGGCTCAAGCTTCGCCACATTCTTTTCAAGCTGCTCCACAGTTTCTTCACCTGCGCCCGGAAGAAGCTGGATCAACAGACCGCCCGCCAGCATCACCTCGCCGCTTTCCTTGTCGATAAGCACGCCAAGGGCGCACACCGTCGGTATCTGCTCGCTGGTCGCGAAGTAATTCGTGATATCCTCGGCGATCTCGCCGCTGACAAGCTCCACCTGACCGATATACGGGTCACCGGAGCCGTAGTCGCGCATAACGCTGAGAGTGCCGTTTTTGCCGACAGCCTTGCCGACATTGATTTTGCCGTTGGCGTGATATTCTGTGGGACACTCGCTGTCCCCCACATAGCCGCGCACGTTTCCCCTGCTGTCAGCCACCGCGACCACAGGTCCGAGCTCACCGTCGCCCATCACACGCAGATTCACCAGCGCGTCCTTCTGCTTAAGCATTGCGCCCATGATCGACGCTGCGCACAGCAGCCTGCCAAGCGCCGCTGTGGCGCTGCGTGACAGCCTGTGCAGCTTCTTTGCGGTAAAAACTATGTCAGAGGCGTCGATTGCCGAAGCCATCACGGCGCCGTCGCTTGTGATACAACGAATGATCTTATCCATCAGATTCAGTCCTTTTTCGTTACAAAAATTATTCTCTGCTCGTCCTCGCGCGGCGCTTCAAAGCTCAGGTCGCCGTACACCGCCAGCACCGAAAAGCCCGCCCTTGAAAGCATCTGCCGCAGCACGTCCTCGGAATAGGCGCGCTCAGAAAAGTCCTCGCTGCTGCGGTAATACACGCCGTCCTGTTCCTCAAAAAAGTCAAGCGCGATATCTACGATATCGTCCTCACGCAAAAAATTCTGCCACACGCAGAACACGCGGTCGTTTTCAAGCACAAAGGCGTTGTTCGCGAGGATCTCGCGGTGCTTATAGACCGTGTTCACGTCGAAAACAAACAGCCCGCCCGCGTTCATATAACGCGAAACGCCGTCAAAAGTCCTTTGAACGTCCGCCTCGTCCGTCAGGTGATTCAGGCTGTCGAGGGTGCAAACGCAGGTGTCGATGTTTTCTCCCAGCTCCAGCTCCTGCATTTGCTGGCAGATAAAGAGGATATTCTCGCCGGCGTCGAGTGATTTGCTCATAGCCTCACACAGCATTTCGGAGCTGCCGTCAGCGCCGAACACGTCCACGCCGCTTTGCCGCAGCAGCAGAGTCAGGCTGCCGGTGCCGCAGGCGAGATCGAGAGTTTTTTTGGGCTCGTGGCAGAAGCGTCTGCACAGCTCCGAAAAATACTCGCAGCGCTCGGGATAGCGCGCGTCCTCCATCAGTCCGTCATAATATTCCGAAAACGAATTATAGCTTTCCATTTTTCTCCGCTATCTTGTCCAGCGCCAAGGTGTAGCCGTAGGTGTCGTTGTCAAAAAGCGCGCGCTTTACGCGGCTGATCGTGGCGGTTGAGGCGCCTGTTTCCTTGACGATCTCGGTATAGACCTTCTTTTCAGTCAGCATTTTGGCAACCACCAAGCGCTGAGACATCGCCTTCAACTCTGAACTGGTGCAAAGATCCTCAAAAAAGCGATAACATTCCTCTTTGGTTTCCAGCGAGAGAATGGCGTCAAACAAAAAATCGGTGGTATCGTTTTTCAGCTTGGAATTCAAAAGAATCCCTCCTATCGTTAATTTCATACTCTAAAATTTTAACATATAAAAGCGCAAAAGTAAAGAGATTTTTTTGTTTTTAAAACCAATACCAAGCTCAAATAAATAAAATACAATACTTGCGGTTTGTTTTTTCAAGGAATCGACCGCAAGGAAAACGGCGCGCCTTGTCGGAACATGACGCGCCGTTTGATTGTTTTATGCTCTTTTCGATCAGAATACCGGATCAAGCTGTCAGCAAAAGCTACATATTCTTTTTGATGGTGTCGAGCGCGTTTTTCTCGATCCGGCTGACCTGTGCCTGTGAAATGCCGATTTCGGCGGCTGTCTCCATTTGCGTTTTTCCGCGAAAGAAGCGCAGGGTCAAAATACGCTTTTCGCGCTCCGAAAGGTTAGAAAGCGCTTCCTTCAGCGCCAGCTCCTCCAGCCAAGTGCTGTCGTCATTTTTGTCGCCTATTTGATCCATAACATAGACTGTGTCGTTGCCGTCTGAAAACACCGGTTCATAAAGCGACACAGGCTCCACGACCGCTTCAAGAGCAAGCACCACGTTTTCTTTGGGAACATCCATCAGCCTCGCGATCTCCTCCACAGTCGGCTCGCGGTTGTTTCGGGCGGTAAGCTGCTC
>ONHJ01000046.1 GCA_900317595.1 uncultured Eubacteriales bacterium
GGACTGAGGGGGTCTGGGCACAGCCGTACCCTGACCGTGGGTTTAATGCCCGGTGTTTCTGCCTTTATCTGCGGCACGGTCAAGACCGTGCCCTACTTTAAGGCGGATTCGGATGTAATGTCACGTTTTACATTTCCGTTACGATCTCGTTTACGGTTTTTCCCGGCGGGATCATCGGAAGGACATTGGCATCGGGGCTGATGCGGCAGTCGATGACCACGGTGGTGTTCATCGCGAGCGCCTTGCGGATGGTCGGCTTGACCTCCTCGCTCTTGGTGATGCGCATTCCCTGCACGCCGAACGCCTCGGCAAGCTTGACAAAATCAGTCGCGCGGTGCGGGTCGGTCTGAGAAAAGCGGCTGCCGTAGAAAAGCTTTTGCCACTGGCGCACCATGCCGAGCACGGTGTTGTTCATTATCAGCACGATCACGGGCAGGCCGTAAGACTTCATCGTAACCAGCTCGTTGAGATTCATGTGGAAGCTGCCGTCGCCCGTGAACAGGAACACGCGGCTGTCGGGGTGCGAGACCTGCGCGCCGATAGCGGCGCCCATGCCAAAGCCCATTGTACCCATGCCGCCCGAGGTGAGCAGGGTTTTCTCCTGCTCGATCTTGGCGTGCTGAGCCACCCACATCTGGTGCTGACCCACGTCGGTCGCTATGATATCGCTGTCAGCCTTAAGCTCGTTTACGGCGTCGATGATCTCAAACGGCAGAACATAATCCGAATACGGCTTTGTCGCATTGTCGAAGTGGTGCTTCCACACGTCGATCTTTCCGAGCCAGATCTTGTGCTCCTGCTGCTCCAAGCCGTTCAGGAGCGCCTGCAAAATCAGCTTCGCGTCGCCCAGGACATATTCGTCGACCTTGACGTTTTTGTTGATCTCAGCCTTGTCGATCTCGAGCTGCACGATCTTCGCCTGTTCGCCGAACTTTTCGCGGTCGCCGGCGACACGGTCTGAAAAGCGCGCGCCGATCGCGATGATAAGGTCGCAGGCGGCGGTTATCATGCCGGTCTCATAACCGCCGTGCATGCCGATATTGCCGATGCAGAGCGGATGACGGGCGGGCAGGCTGCCCAAGCCCATCAGCGAACAGCACACGGGCGCGTCGATCAGCTCGACAAAGCGCTTGAATTCCTCGGTCGCCTCCGCGCTGATGATGCCGCCTCCGGCATAGATCATCGGGCGGCGCGATTTGCGGATAAGCTCCTGCACGCGCGCGATGCTTTCGGGATTGGCGATCTGATCGGGCTGCGGCTCCTCGGGAGTCATCGGCTCAAAATCCGTCACTGTGGCGGTAATATCCTTGGGAACGTCCACCAGGACCGGACCCTTTCTGCCGCTGTGCGCAAGCTTGAACGCCTTGCGGATGGTGGGCGCGAGCTCCTCGATATTTTTGATCAAAAAACTTCCCTTGGTGATCGGTTTTACGATGTTGACGATGTCGACCTCCTGAAAGCTGTCGCGGCCGAGCTGGTCGCGGGTGACATTGCCGGTGATGGCGACCATAGGGATGCTGTCGATATTGGCGGTGGCGATGCCGGTGACGATGTTGGTCGCGCCGGGACCCGAGGTGGTGATGACAACGCCGGTTTTGCCTGTGGAGCGCGCGTAGCCGTCAGCCGCGTGAGACGCGCCCTGCTCGTGGGCGCTCAAAATGTGCCTGATCCTGTCGCTGTATTTATAGAGCGCGTCATAGGTGTTCAGCGCCGCTCCGCCCGGATAGCCGAAAACGGTGTCAACACCCTGCTCCAAAAGACACTCGCAAATGATATCTGCACCTGTTAACTTCATTTTGATACCCCTTTTTGGTATTTTTTTAGAACGCTAACCTTTATTTTAACGCATTAAAGCGTTGTTGTCAATATCTTGCGGTGAATCCGTTTATGACAAAAACGGTTTTCTTTGCCGATGATTCGCAGAATTTAACAAAATCCACGCCCTTGTTTTCGTCAAGATCGTCTGAGATAGCACGAAGAACAGCGAACGGGGTCTTGCAGCAATAGCAGACATGACCGATGGCGGCGCCCTCCATTTCGCAGGCGAGCGCTCCGAAGGCGTCGTTTATGCGCAGGCGCTTGCGGCGGTCGGCGACAAAAATATCGCCGCTGGCGATAACGCCCTGCTTCACGCGGGTATTTTCAAGACCCTCGCACACGGAAAGCAGCAGATCGGACGCGGCGCGGTCGCACTCAAAATAGGTCACCTTGCCGTTTGGCAGCGAAACCTCGCCGCGCTTGTCGCCGATGGCGATGGTGTTCATGTCGTGCTCCACCGCTTTTTTGCCTATGACGATGTCGCCTATGCCGACCAACGGCGAAACCGCGCCGGCTACGCCGCTGTTGATGACCAGCTCCGGGCTGTAGTCATTGATAAGCAGGGTTGCGCACATCGCGGCGTTGACCTTGCCCACGCCGCAGACCACGATGACCAGCTCTTTGCCGTTGAGCGTGCCGCGGGTAAAGGTCATTCCGCATTTTTCTTCCTGATGAGTGTTTTCGCAGATCGAGAGGATACCGTCCGCCTCGATCTGCATCGCGCAGATTATTCCTATCATATCTATTGTCCTTTCTCAGTTGAAATTTCCTGTTTGGTACATTATAACGGAGAGCGCCGCCAGCGGAGCGGTCTCCGCTCTGAGTATGCGCTTGCCGAGGGTCGCGGCTTTCGCGCCTGTCTTTGCCGCCGCGTCAGCCTCCGCCTGCTCAAAGCCGCCCTCGCTGCCGATGAACATCCCGAGCGTTTTCGGCTTTTGCGTCAGTATTTCGCCCACGGGCGCGCCGCCCATTTCATAGAAAAACACGGTGGCGTCGTTTTCCGCTGTCAGGCTGAGCGCCTGCTGAAAGCTCACGCAATCGGTCACCTCGGGAACGATGCCCCGGCGGCTTTGCATTGCCGCCTGAAGCGCTATCTTCTGCCAGCGGGCGCGCTTTTTTTGCAGCGATCTTTCGTCGGGACGCGACACGCAGCGCGCGCTCAGCATCGGCACTATTCGGCTGACGCCCAGCTCCACGCATTTCTGCACTATGACGTCCATTTTGTCGCCCTTTGGCAGCGCCTGATAGAGCGTTACAAAAACGTCGGGCTCGTTTTCGCATTTTTTTCGGCTGACCGTCCGCAGCGCGCCATCGCTCTCAACAACACATTCGCACTGTTCGCCGTTCGGCGTGACGACCGTCACCGCCTCGCCTTCGCGCAGCCGCAAAACGCGGGCGTGCTTTTCGTTCTCGCCCGTCAGACGGTAAAGATCCGAAACGAGCTCCTCCTCACTGAAAAACCAAGCCATAGCTTTCTCCTTTTTCGTTTTTCTTATAATAATACAAAAAGAAAAGAATTGCAATCATTATCTTAAAATGGTATACTGATATTGATGCCCGACCGCGCTGTTCAGCGTTGTTTTTTCGCGAAAAGCCAAGGTCGGGGATAAATAATAAGCCGACGAGGTGATAAAATGGTTACGCTTACCGACATCGATATTATCCAACTGCTCAGAAAAAACAACCTGAATCAGGACACCCTCCAGGAGGACGTCGTCCGAAAGCTGCGCGAGACAGGGCTCAGGGTCGCCACCGCCGAAAGCTGCACCGGCGGGCTTATCAGCGAGCGCATAACCCGGGTCAGCGGCTCCAGCGAGGTGTTCGACTGCGGCGTTTGCTCCTACGCGAACGCGATAAAATCAAAGGTGCTGGGCGTCAGCGAGGAAACGCTGTCGATCCTCGGCGCCGTGTCTGCCGAAACCGCCATTCAGATGGCTGAGGGCGTTAAAAAGCTGTCCGGCGCGGATATCGCCGTCAGCACCACCGGTATCGCGGGCCCCACCGGCGGCACAGCCGAAAAGCCTGTCGGTCTGGTTTATCTGGGCGTTTGCACCAAGGAAAAAGCATACGCCGTGCGCCTTATGCTCGGCGGCGTAAACGTGCTCAACAGCCGCGCCTACATCCGCCGACTTGCCTCCGACGCGGCGCTGTTCACGGTGCTCTCGGAATGTTATTCCAAATGATTTGAGAATAGTACTATATCTCGCTTTCGTTTCTTGCCCTTAAAATCTCCTCGCGGAACTCCGACGGCGTTTTGCCGCAGTGCTTTTTAAAGACCCGCGAAAAATACATCTGGTCGCTGAACCCCGAGGAATAGGCGACGTCCTTCACCGTCAGGCGCGGGATCGCCAGCAGAAACTCAGCGCGCCTCAAGCGGCGCAGGGTTATGTAATCCATAACCGACACCCCGATCTGATCCTTGAACAGGCGGTAAAGATAGCTCCGGTTGATTTTCAGCCGCTCCGCCACATTCCTGACGCCGAAATAATGATCGGTGTAGTTTTCCTCGATAACTCGGCGCGCCTTAATGACATAGCCCTCTACCTCGGCTGTCTTGTTGGGATATTTTTCATAATAATATGAAAGCAGGATCATCAGCCTGCCGCCGCGCCTGAATATCGCGTAGGGCTCGTCGGAATTTTCGGGAAGCTCATAATACTTCTCAAAGCCGTCGATGCCTATATCGTATAAAACGGGGTTCGATTTTGACACCGCGACTCGGCTCAGCACCACTGACGCCTCATAGCCGGCAAACTCGATCCACGTGCAGCGCAGGTCTTTGCCGGGGCGGATAGTGAAGGACGTATAGGGAAAAATGACGAACGAACAGCCCTCTCTAAGCTCATAGGTCTTATCCCTGATCTCGATCTTTCCGGTGCCTTTATAGACATAACCAAGCTTATAGGACTCGTCACGGGTGTTCTGCATCGACACGATATCGCCGTCTTCGTTTGTTCCGTGCTCATAGCATATTAAATCGATGAAATCTCTGTCCTGTGTCCTCATATGTACCTCATGCAACATTTATCCATAATGTTCTAACATTTCTGCATAGATTTCGACTTTTTTTGCGTATATACTTATATTATATTACAACATACTGTCTTTTTTTTCAATACCGCAAGGAGTCTTTTTATGGATTATCAGTATGATGTTGTGAACTATGACAAAAACATACCCGCAACTATAATGCATTTGGAGCTGTCGTCAGACACACAGAAGACCGAGCTTCAGTGGTATCGGGAGCCCGAGATCGTGTATGTCGCCGAGGGCAAAGCCGAATGTATATGCAACGGTGAAAAGCATTATGTAGAGCAGGGCGATTTTATTCTCTTTAACAGCGAGGATGTTCATTTAGTGCGCCCTGTAGACGGTACATCTTGTCATTTTTTGTGTATCCACTTTTCTTTTGAATATATCCGCATGTTCTGCAAAACGATCGACAGCCTGGTTTTCGACACCGACTCCGATCCCGGCGTCCGCGCGGAGATCGCCTGTTTGCTGCAGCAAATGACCGATATCGACGGCGAAGCCGAATACAGCGCGATGCTGCAGATCGCAAACATCAACCGTCTGTATTATCTGATGCTGACCAAGTGCGCGCAATTTAAGCACTCCGGCAACGGCGCGCACACCTCCAAGCGCGATTTTTCCTACGCAAAAACCGCGATAGCCTACATTAACGAAAATTACAAACGCGAGATCACGCTTGATGAAATCTCAGGCGTTGTAAATCTTTCGCCCTCATACTTTTCCAAGTATTTCAAAAATGTCACTCAAGTCAGTTTTTCCGAATATCTGGCAAATCTGCGGCTTGAAAACGCGGTGAACGATATGCTGACCAAAAACAGCACCGTGTCGACCGCCGCGCTTGAAAACGGCTTTGCCAACGTAAAATCCTTTATCACGCAGTGCAAAAAGGTATATGACTGCACGCCCGCGCAGTATAAAAAGAAGCTGATGGCGAAAAAATAAATAAAACAGATCAAAAGACCGGTCGCGACCCGCAGGGCAGACCGGCCTTTCGTTTTTTCTGCGGTCAGCCGAACAGTATCGCGATCATCTTGAAAACGTCGCCGTCCATGACGGTATAGGTGCTGCGCAGCTCGCTCTTGATCTCGGGCGAGATTGCCTGATGTATATAAAGGCTGTCGATGCCGAAATCAGCAGCGCCGCCGATGTCCGAGATATAATCGTTGCCGATCATTATCGACTCTTCCTTTTCAAGTCCGTAGCGCTCAAAAAGCGCCCGAAAATAGTGAGGGTCGGGCTTTGAACATTCCTCGTCGGAGCTGATGCAGATTCCGTCGAAATACGGCGTCAGCCCGGTCATGTTAAGCTCGTTTTCCGTAAAGGTGCGCTGCGCGTTCGACAGCAGATAAACTCTGCCGCCGTTCGCTTTGATGGTGTCGAGCAGCTCGGTCACGCCGTCGTAAAGCTTGATGAATTTTGTGGAAAAGCAGCGGAAAACCTCGCAGAACTCAAGCACCGTCGCTTTTTTCGGGCGCACTCCCTTTTGAGTGAACAGCGCACGGAAAACCTTTTCTATTTTTATATCGATCACGGTGTATTCGGGGTGACGCCTGCGCACCGCCCGCTTTTCCCTGTCGACCAGCTCGCCGTATGCCTTGCCGAGCTCCTTGTAGGTATAGTGCGCGCCGTAATAGCCGTAGAGCGTCGCCATCTTCTTCCAGAGCTGCGCGCTCCATTCGTCGGTGCGGATATCTATCAAAGTGCCGTAAAGATCGAAAACGTAGTTTTTGTATTTCATCACGATCGCCTGCCTTTCCTCGTTTGATTTTATTTTACCAATTTCGCGGAAAATTTGCAATACCCTTTAAAATGTGTTACACTGATAAAAACGAGGTGATTCGATGAAAAAAGCAGAAATAGCCCTCCTTGCGGTTGAGGCGCTGAAAAAAGAATATCCGGACGCGAAGTGCTCGCTCACCTATGAAACGCCGCTGCAGCTTTTGATCGCGACTCGGCTTTCGGCACAATGCACCGACGCGCGCGTGAATCTGGTGACTCCGGCGCTGTTCGCACGCTTTCCCGATGTTGACGCCTTTGCCGAAGCCTCCTATGACGAGGTCGCGGGATACATAAAGAGCTGCGGGCTGTTCAAGACGAAATCCAAGGACATAGTGGAGATGTGCAAAAAGCTGCGCGCCGACTTCGGCGGAGATGTTCCCGACACTATCGAGGCGCTAACGACGCTGCCCGGCGTCGGCAGAAAGACCGCCAACCTGATCTGCGGCGATGTTTTCGGAAAGCCCGCGGTCGTCGTCGACACACACTGCATACGCATCACCACAAGGCTGGGGCTCCACGCGCTGACCGACCAAAAAAAGATTGAGGACGCTCTGAAAAAGCTGCTTCCGCCGGAGGAAAGCAACGGCTTTTGTCACCGGCTTGTTATACACGGCAGAGCCGTCTGCACCGCGCGCAGCCCTAAATGCGAGGGCTGCTGCATGAAGGATTTCTGCCGCACCGGAGTAAAGGAGCTTAAAAATGCGGATTAAGCTTATCGCGCTCGATCTGGACGGAACCGCTCTGAGATCGAACAACACGCTCTCGCCTGAGGTCGCGGCTGCAATCGAAAGAGCGGCGGACAGGGGCGTTGAGATCATCGCCGCCAGCGGCAGACCCTATGGCTCGATGCCTAAGGAGGTGCTTGGGCTGCGCGGCGTGAATTATGTGATATCCTCCAACGGCGCCGCAATCCACGATGTCACAGGCAGGCGCCTGCACGAAACGCCGATGAAGGAGAGCGAGGTCGTCAGGCTGCTCGACCTGACCGCGCCCTTTGACCTGATCTGGGAGGCGTTCCTCGACGGCGCGACCTACACCGACAACCGCTATCTGCGCGACCCTCTAAGCTACGGCTGCACGCCCGCTTATGTGGGGTATGTGCGCAACTCACGCGGAGGTCTTGACGATATGCGCGCCTATATCTATGAAAACCGCAAAAAGCTCGACAGCGTGGAATATGTTTGTCCGGAACGCGAAAAGCGCGAACGAGTGCGTGCGATTCTGGAAAATGAACTGCTCGAGACCTATATAACCTCATCCTCGTCGCATTTTGTGGAATTTATGCACAAGAGCGCGACAAAAAGCAATGCCATGCGCTGGATTTGCCGGTATTTGGATATCCCGCTCACACAAACCGCCGCCTGCGGAAACGCCGACAACGACGCGGACATGATCTCCTGCGCGGGACTGCGCGCGGCGGTCGCGAACGCGTCCGAAAGCTGCAGATCCGCCGCCGACCTCATTCTGCCGTCCAACGACAACGACGGCGTAGCGGCACTCCTAGATCAAATATAACAAAAAGACATTCGGAAGCAAAAGTAGGGCACGGTCTTGACCGTGCCGAAGATAAAACAGAAACACCGGGCATTAACCCACGGTCAGGTCTAGACCTGACCCTACATTACAATGATATTAAAAAAGGGCCGGCTCTTACTCATCACAATGAGTTTGAGTCAGCCCCTTTTTTAATGCTTCTCAGCGGCAAAAAACGCGATGATCTTTAATTGAACAGGTATTCCTCGAACGCGTCCTCGTCATACGGTTCCCGACGGGCAGTCGGCACGGCGCCCGTCATCTCATTTGCGGAAACGATGTCGTCGTCAAGCTCGAAATCGCCGGGATCCTGCCGGAAAATCCCGCTGTAGGGCTTATCGCCGTGATATCTGCGGACAGGTTTTTTATTGCGCATAAAAGCAACTCCTTTCAAGGCTATTATGCCCTGACAAAGGCAGTTTATTATCATCGGCACGCCGTAAATACCGCTGAAAAGGTAATATTTCATCTTGATTCAAAATAATATTGCAAAAATCGTTTCATTATGATAAAATGCTGCTATAAAGCCGTGGGTGGTGATGGTTGTGATAAAACGAGCTGTGTCTGTCATGCTTATCGTTTGTGCCGCGTTTTGCTTTGCGCTCAAGCCCTCGGCGGAAAGTCAGCCAAAGCTTCGTCAGCTTGCGATGTGCCGCAAGATTTACGCCTACAGCGGCGGCGCCTCCGCGTATTTCTACGGCTTTTACGACAACACTCTTGTTGCCGCGAGGGTGCTGCCCGATACGGCGAATTATAGCTGTCAGGCAGGAACAGTGATCCGCACGGTGAGTCACGACGAAAACAGCGCCTTTGCGCTTTATCAGAAAAGCGGCGGAAAATACGGCGTCGCCCGGCTGGATATGCGCAGCGGACAGGCGACCTTGACCGATTTATCGCTGACCGAAACACCGCAGCACCACTCGTTCACCGTTGCCGGCAATGAGATATTTCTTCTGTTCAGCGGCAAGGCGTACACCTACGTGCTCGGGTTCACCGACGGCAAAACCTTTCGTTATGAGCTGCCGAGCGGTGCGTACACAGTATTCACCAACGGCGGAACGGCATATGCCTATACATACGACGGTGAGATTTATCAAATCGGTCAGGGCTCCAAAAGGCTGTGTTTGACTCTGACCCCGCACGCCGACCCAATAAACGCGGGCTGCGGTTGGATCTATACCTCCGACGGCGCTCTGCACTCTTTAAACGGCGGCGGCTTTTACACCCGAACGGCACTCTCGGTTAAAACGGAAAATGATGTTTTGACCTGCCCCGACGGTACAAAGGCGGCTTGTGCTTTGGGCGACTGCGCCGCTATGCTTTATTCAGACGGCTCCGTTGAGGTGCGCAGCCCTGAAATCGAAACGACGTCTCCTGTCACTGCGGATATACTGGAAAGACTTCCGAATAACGCTGTGGTAACGGTCGAGCTGAATACAACCGTATCTCAGCTAAAGCGGCGCTACTCGAATGTCATCGACGTCACCGACAAAAGCGGCAGATCCGTGACCTCCGGCAAATTACGCACCGGGTCCATCGTGACGCTGACTGACGGCAGCAGCACTCTGGCTGTCAAAGGGGATATCAATGGAAGCGGAACGATGAACAACGCTGACGTGAAGTATATCATGCAGCATTTTGTAGATGAAATCGGCTTTACGGAGTGCGAGAAAAAATCAGCTGATCTTAACAGCGACGGCATCGTCAGCAACATAGACCTTGTGCTTTTAGCGCGCGCGATCAAAGAATAAAAAAATCCAAAAGGGCGGCTCTTACTCAGAATCGAGTTTGAGCCGCCCTTTAAAAGGAAAAAAGCGCCGGAAAACCGACGCTTCAAGTACCTTCAAAACTGAATAAAGAAGCAGGGAGAGAAGTAAAATACTGACTGACCAAAGATAATTTGTGGATTTGTTGCATCATACCACGTTTATGGTCAAGCCCTCGACCTATTAGTACTGCCAAGCTGAATGCCTCACGGCACTTACACACGCAGCCTATCAACCTCGTAGTCTTCAAGGGGTCTTA
>ONHJ01000150.1 GCA_900317595.1 uncultured Eubacteriales bacterium
AGACTATGCCAACCTTCAAAAAACCGCATAAATACTAAGGTGAGCAACTTTAATACATTGTATCAAAATTGCTCACCTAAGATGGCCCGCCCGAAGGGACTTGAACCCCTGTTCTCCGGAATCGGAATCCGTTGCGTTATCCAACTGCGCCACGGGCGGATATTTGGTTATCGGCGTTTTTGCTTTGCCGATAACCATTATACTACACTTTTTTCAAAAAATCAATCGAAAAATAAAATGCGCTTTATTCCGCAAGCTCCTCCCAAATCGCGTACTGCTCCTCCTGCTCCTTTTGCAGGTCTTCAAGCTTGGCGCTCAGCTCCAAAAGCCGCTCATAGTCGGCGGCGACCTCCTCGGTCGCGAGCAGCTCCTGCAATTTGGCGATCTCGCCGTCAAGGCGCTCGATCTCCTCCTCCGCCTTTTTCAGCTTGGTCTGACGCCTGCGTTCCTCGCTTGCCTGCTGCTTTTTGAGAAAATAGTCGTTCTGCGGCTTTTCCTGCTTTTCGGCGGTCTGCGCGGCTTCTGCCGGCGCGTTTTTGACGCGCTCAAGATAGTAATCGTAATTGCCCAAATACTCCTTTACGCCGTCCTGTTGCAGCACCAACACGCGCGTAGCCAGCTTGTTGATAAAGTAGCGGTCGTGGCTGATGATAAGCAGAGTGCCGCTGTAGTCGAGCAGGGTGTTTTCCAGCTCCTCACGCGAGGCGGCGTCGAGGTGGTTGGTCGGCTCGTCGAGCAGCAGCAGATTGCTGCCCTTAAGCATAAGCTTTAAAAGCGAAACGCGAGCGCGTTCGCCGCCGCTCATCTTCGCAAGCGGCTTGAAGACCTCGTCGCCCTTGAACAAGAACGACGCCAGCGCCGAGCGCACCTCGGTCTGGCTGAGGTTGGGAAAGCTGTCCCACACCTCGTCGATCGCGGTTTTATCGAGGTCAAGATCCTGCTGCATCTGGTCAAAATAGCCGGGCATTACATTGGCGCCGTACTCGAACTCTCCCCTGTCCTGCGGCAGCTTGGCTGTAAGTATGCGGAACAGCGTCGTTTTGCCGCAGCCGTTCCCGCCGAGGACGAACACGCGCTCGCCCTTGCGGATATGTAGGCTCACGTTCTTAAAAAGTCTTTTGTCGCCGAAGGATTTGGCGATGTCGCGGCATATCAGCACATCGTTGCCGCTCTCGCACTTGGGCTCAAAGCGCATCCGCATGGTTTCAAGCGCGCTTTCGGGCGCGACAAGCTGCGCCTTTATGCGGTCAGCCTCCTTTTGACGGCTGGCGGCGGTTATGAAATTCCGCTCACGGCCCCAGCGCTTTTGCTGCTCCACGATGCCCTCGATGCGGCGGATCTCCTTGAGGTCGTTTTCGTATTTGTTTTTCAGCGAATCGAGATACGCCTGCTTTTTCCTGCGGAATTCGGTGTAGGCGCCCTTGTAGCACATCGTTTTGCAGTGCTCCAGCTCGATGGTCTTGTTGGTCACATGGTCGAGAAAATAGCGGTCGTGGCTGATGATTATCATCGCGCCCTTGAAGTCGCGCAGAAAGTCCTCGAGCCAACTCACGGAGCGGATATCGAGGTGGTTGGTGGGCTCGTCGAGCAGCAGCAGATTGCTGCGGGACAGCAGGAGCTTCGCGAGACAGAGCTTGCTGCGCTGACCTCCGCTCAGGCTGCCCACCGGCAAGGAAAATTCGCTCTCGTTAAAACCCAAGCCCAGCAGCGCCGCGCGCGTGCGGCTTTTGTAGGTCAGACCACCCAGCCGCTCGTGCTCCTCCATCAGGCGCATTTGCCGCTCGATCAGCTCGTTGATGTTGTCGGGCTGCTTGGAAATGCGGCGGTTCAGCGCCGAAAGCTCGGTCTCCATCCGCGAAAGATAGTCAAACACGCCGAGCAGCTCGTGATAAATGTCGATATCGGGATCGGAGCAGGCGTGCTGCTCCATATAGCCCACGCGGGTGTTTTTTTCAAACGCGACCGTACCCTCCGAAGGGTCAAGCTCACCGTTCAGCACACGGAACAGCGTTGTCTTGCCGACGCCGTTCGCGCCGATGAAGCCGATCTTATCGCGCGACTCCACATCGAACGACACGCCGCTGAACAGCACGCGTTCAACGAATGTAACACCGAGATTTCTGACAGACAGCGCTGGCATAGCTTTTCCTCCCAAAGAATGATCGTCGGCGCCTTGTCGGCGCACGCTTCTATTTTATCCTAAACGGAGGAAAATAGCAAGAGGAAATTGAGGATATGGCGCAGATTTACCAGCGAATAGACAAAAATGCCGATATTAAGCAAAAAATTGCCGAAGCGAGTTTCGCGCAGCCCCGACAGACGGAACACCAGCGCGCAAGCGAGGCTGAGGAACAAGGGCAGCACGCCTTTGAGCAGCAATGCGGGAATTAGCTGCTGCACCACAGGCTGCATCAACGGATTCGCCTCAAAAAACCTGCCGCTGCGCAGCAGCACCTCGGTACACAGCCAATCACAGAGATTGAGCAAATATAAAAAGAAAAGCTTGTGATAAAACGAATAGCCGCGCGGCACGGCAGACGGTCGCGTTCTCATAGCAGCTCGCACCTTTCGGGGTATTTTGTATCAGTATTTGCCGCCGCTGGAAATTTATACGGAATTTGTGAAAAAAGTGTTGACAAACCGATCCGTTTGTGGTATATTAAATAGGCACTTGAAAAACGCTGGTGTAGCTCAGTTGGTAGAGCAGCTGATTTGTAATCAGCAGGTCGGGGGTTCGAGTCCGTCCACCAGCTCCACCAAATCAATTTAATATGGGAGAATTCCCGAGTGGCCAAAGGGGGCAGACTGTAAATCTGTTGCGTCATGCTTCGGTGGTTCGAATCCACCTTCTCCCACCATATATCTCCTCGGTTACCGACTTCAATAACCTGCACCAAAAGGATATGATTGTTGACCGTATAGATCACCCTGTAATCTCCGACTCTCAGCCGATAGTAACCTTCATACCCCTTCATCGCTTTAATATCGCCGATAAACGGCAATTGGTATATCGCTTTGAAGAGTCGTACCTGCTGTGGTTTCGGCTGTTTTGCAATAAACTTGACCGCTTTTTTATCGATCTCAATCCTGTACCGCATCCAAATCTACCCCGCACATTTTTGCCGCTTCTTCAAAGGATACAAAATCTCCCTTGTCTTCACTGTTTTCATAGCTTTTGAGAAGCTGCTCGCAAAACGCGTCGTCAGCAGTTTCATCGGCATTTATCCCCTGCAAATAGGCGACGACATAGCCGAGCTTATACTCCGAAAGATTGTCGATCAATTGCAGCGCCAATTCTCTGTTGCTCATAAAAATCACCTCCTGTTTGTATTCAATTATAGTATACCACAAAACCGGATGATGTCAACAAAACTATCGGAGCGACCTCGGTTGACATTATACTGAAAAGCGATTATAATATAAAGACTGGAATTCATAAAATGTGCAGCGCAGAGCTGCAAGCCATATTATCGGGAGGTTTTTATATGACCATTATTGTAACAGGCGGCGCCGGCTTTATCGGCAGTAATTTTGTGTTCCACATGCTGTCCGCTCATCCGGAGGACAGGATCGTCTGTCTGGACAAGCTGACCTATGCGGGCAATCTCTCTACGCTCAAAAGCGTGATGGAGAATCC
>ONHJ01000152.1:0-1531 GCA_900317595.1 uncultured Eubacteriales bacterium
TAACGGTAACCCTCTGCCGTTACAGCGGGCGGACACGCGGGTCCGCCCCTACACAAAATACCGATGACTCCCGACCGCTACCTAAGGAATCCCCTGCGGCACCGCTCGGAATGACAGCATAAGGAGCGACGCCCTCTCCCAAGCTCGCAGCATTACAAATCCGGAGCGAAGCGACCCACAAACTGACAACTGACAACTGACTACTAACAACTAACTAACAACTAACTGACAACTAACTGACAACTAAACCAAAAAGCGTTCCGCTTTTTTCAAAACGAAACGCTTTTGTTATTCTATTGCTTTTTGCTTATTCTGTTCACTCCGAAGCCTAATCCTGCCGCCAGTATCGGGATGATCGGGATGCAGTAGCGGATGTTTTCGGTGCAGACGAAGGGGTAATTGAAGCAGAAGATCGTGTAGGAAACGAGGATGGTCAACAGGGTCATCAGCAACAACAGCTTGACGGGCAGGTCGGGCGTGCCCTTCCTTTTGACCGTCATCCAAATCAATCCCGCGAAGCCTGCTGCCGCCAGTATGCCCGCGATCACCACGAAAAACGTAGCCATCGCGCCGAAATCCCACGGCTTGTGGTATTCGTCGAAGAGCGAGGTCTTTAGCAGGGCGATAAAGGGGTTGTACTCGTTATATGGCGCGCCGTAGCTCTTGAACGCGAGGAACGGGTAGGTGAACTGCGAGGCGCTCAAATCGAAAAGCCTCTGCGCCGCGGGTATGCTCTCGACCGACATCCGGTCCCATTTCAAGGCGGGAACGTAGGTGATCGGCACGTCGAACATTATCAGGTTGCGCATCTGCCACCAGAGCGCCGGCGGCACGCAGACAACGACGAACGCCAAAAACTGCACGATGAACGGCAGCGGGTTTTTGATGTTTTTGATGAACACCCACAAAAACACCAGCGCTATTCCCGGCGCGACCATCCACGCCGAGAGCTTTGCCATCATGCCCAAGCCGACGGATAACGCGATCGGCAAAATGTTGCGGAAGGTTGGGCTGTTGTACCATTTCAAGGTCCAAAGCATCGCCAGCAGCACACAGAAGGCGGCGAGCATATCGTTGTTGATGGCGCCTCCCCAGATGATGAAGGTCGGATAGAAGCAGACCACCGAGGTCGCCGCGACCAAGCCCGCGCCCTCGAGCTTCAACAGCTTGAAAATGCGGTAAGAAGCCGCCATGCTGAGCGCCGACCATATCATCGGAAGGATCTGTATCGCCTCGCGGGCGACCTCGAGCGGGATCCCGATCGTGGTGAACACGCGGAGCAGCAGCGCCATCAGCATATGATGCAGCGGCGGATGATAGAACTGCCAGCGGGTCGTGACGTCAAAATCGGGCAGAGTCAGCCCGTTGTCATACCAATAGGTGATGTAGGCGGCGTGACCCGCCTTACCGTCAAAGTTGCCGACGTCATGCTGCATTTCAAGGCTGCTGTAGCGCAGCACATAGCAGTAGCGCGCCACGACGCCCAGAACGATGAGCAAGATAACGACGCGGTCTGCGGTCAGCCTTTTTT
>ONHJ01000152.1:1554-4314 GCA_900317595.1 uncultured Eubacteriales bacterium
CTTTTTTCGCGGTGGAGCACAAGCAAAATCTGCGCTATGCCGAAGGTCACCGGCACGAACATCGCGGCGGAGATGCTATTGTCCGCATTCACCAGCAGCGAAAAGAGCACTGCGGCGGCAACGGAAGACAAAAACAGATAGATATTCACCTTCATGCTCCGGCTCGGCTTGCCGAAAAACACGAACGCCGCAGTTAAGACGATCCAAAAGATCGCCTCGATAAGCACATCATCCGTCGTGATGCCCGAAGCCTGCGCCAAGCCAAACGGAAATAGCATGACGCAAAGCAGAGCGGTGAAAATGAACGGGTGTTTTTGCAGCACTTCGAATATTAAGTCTATCGGCGCGTATTCTTTGGCGCGTTCCATGAATGATCGCTTCATCACTTGCTTTCCTTTACCTCGTGATATTCCTTTTCGGTGTTGACATTCCAGACATTGTCCTTTTCGGTCTTGCCCGCCAGAATGTTTCTTACCGCCTCGAAGGAGGTGCACATGCTGTGGTCGATGTTGTTGTAGCGGTGCTGACCGTTTCTTCCGACGCAGAAGAGGTTCGGAATGGTGTCGAGATAGGCGCGCAGCTCGTCCATGTGCTCATAGGTGTCGAAGTAAGCGGGATAAGCCTTTTTGACGCGCTCCACATGGAAGTCGAGCACCTCGTCCTCGCTGTCGATCAAGCCCATTTTGACCATTTCGGACACGCCCATTTTGCCGAAGGCGTCGTCGGTCATCGACCACATCTCGTCGCCCTCGTTGCAGAAATACTCCAAGCCCATCCAAACGGTGTTCTCAATGTCGCCGACCATGTAGGGCGACCAGTTGTTATATATCTGAAAGCGACCCATTTTGACGCTCTTGTCGTGGACATAAACCCAGTTGTCAGGCACTATGTCGCCGATGGTCTTGGTTTTTGTCTCGTTTTTGAGCTTAAGGCGCGGAATGAGCACGCCGACGGTCATATAGTCGCGGTAAGGCAGCCCCGAGGCGATCTCGCGGAACCGATCCGGCACGTCGTTCATGCCCTCGACCAGATCCTTGACCGGCATTGAGGAAATGACAAAGTCGCCCTCGAGCGTCACGCGCTTTCCGTCCTTTTCATAGACAAGCCCCGTGAGCCTGCCGTCCTTTTTGATGAGGCTGACTACCTTGGCGTTTTTGATGATCGTGCCGCCCATCTTCTCAAAATCGGCGGCGGTGATATCCCAGAGCTGGCCGGGTCCGAGCTTGGGATAGGCAAATTCCTCGATCAGCGAGGTCTCGACCTTGCGGTTCTTCTTCTTGAACAGCTTGCCGAAGATGTCGCCGAGCACAGCCTTGATCGAAAGCCCCTTCACGCGCTGAGCGCCCCATTCGGGCGAGATCTCGGAGGGATGTCTGCCCCAGAGATTTTCGGTGTAATTCTCAAAAAACATCGAATAGAGCTTTTTGCCGAAGCGGTTGATGTAAAAATCCTCGAGCGACTTCTCTTTGCGCTTGAATACGGCGCTTTTGAGGTAGCTGAAGCCCACGACAAGTGTGGTGCCGAAGCCCATGTTTTTGATGGTCTCGAATTTCAGCGAGATCGGATAGTCAAAAAATTTGCTGTTGAAAAAGATGCGCGAAAGGCGGTTGCGGCGCAGCATGACCCTGTCGGTTTTTTCGGGGTCGGGGCCGCCCTTGACCACCGTCGATTCCCTGCCGAGCGCGACATCGTCATACGGCATGGCGCCCTGTGTGGGCAGCATTTTTTCCCACCATTCGTTGACCTCCGGCACCTTTGAGAAAAACCGGTGGCCGCCCATGTCCATGCGGTTGCCCTTATAATTCACAGTGCGCGAGATGCCGCCGAAGCGGTCGCTTTCCTCAAGCACGATGACTTCAAAATCCGTGCTTTTGTCCATCAGCTCATACGCCGCGGTCAGACCCGCGGGACCAGCGCCGATTATCAATACCTTCTGCATTTTATTACACCTTTTCAGTTATTTATGGCGATAGAGGATCACCTTGCGCGCCGCATAATTCCAAATCAGAACAATAATTGTAGCGACCAGCCAAACGAGCATATAATACCAGCCGAGGCAGGAGCTGAACAGCCAGAGCATCAGCCACTTTATTCCGAGCCCGACCACGCCGATGACGCCGTAAGCGGCAAACTCGCCTGCCGCGTTGGTTTTTTCGCTCTTCTCCTGAAAGACGAACAGCTTTGAGAGAATGAAGTTGGCGGTCAGCCCCAGCACAAAGGCGATCGTCTGCGCGATAAAGACATAAAAACCGCCCTGCTCGCGAAAGGCGAAATGCTGTATCAGCCAAAGCGCGCCGCCCTCAACGACGGTCGCGATCCCGCCGACAAAGCAGTAGCGAAAAAACTGGATCATCACATTATCGGTTTTTTTAAAGAAAAGCCCCTTGAAATCGAGCTTTTTTATCAGCGTAAGCAGTTCCTTCATAATTCACCGGACCGTTCTTCAGTATCTTCTCTATTATATCACAACTTATTACCAAAAGCAAGGAGATATTTTTTTCTATCAGCAGTTATCGGGTTTTATCCGGTTTTAGTCGGCGGTTGAATCATGCTGTCATTCCGAGCGGTGCCGAGGAATCACCTGCGGCAATGCACAAAGCGACGCTCCAAAGTGAAGTCCCCCTTTCCCAAGGGGGAAAGCGCGTCAGCGCAGGGGGTTCCTGCGCCGCGCTGTCCTATCAACCCGCGCCTTGTCAGAAAGCCCGGCGCAGGAACCCACCCGACGCCTTCGGCGTCGACCCCCTTGGGAAAGGGGGTCTG
>ONHJ01000030.1 GCA_900317595.1 uncultured Eubacteriales bacterium
CGCACTGGCGCTGCACCAGCGTGATGGGATGATAGGAGCCGCGCTGCAAATCGGCGGGAGCGGTGACGTCAAACTGCGGCATCTTTGCGATCTCGCGCTCGACCTCAAGCCTTCTCAGCTCCTCGATTTTTTCGTCGATGCGCGCCGCGGCATAGCTTTTCAGCTTGTTGACCTCGGCGCCGAAGGACTTCTTTTCCTCGTTGGTGAGATCCTTCATACCCTTGAGCAGCGCGGTGACGCTGCCCTTTTTGCCCAGAAAGTCGACGCGCACCTTGTCGAGCGCGGTGAGGTCGACGGTCTGTGCGAGACATTGTTCAAATTTTTCTCGCAATGCACTGATTTTGTCCATAATTACCTCCAATGTGTATTGATTGATAGTTGAAAGCTTTTTAGTTGAGAGTTGAGTTGCAAATTACAAATTACAAATTGCAAGTTATCGGCTTTGTTTTGGCATGAGCACGCAGCAATACAAATCGGGTGCGGGCAGAGCCCGCCCTTCATTGTTAATTGTTAATTGTTAATTGTTAATTAAAAAAAGCCCTGCGCGTCGTTGCAACGCGCAGGGACGGATATTCCGCGGTACCACCCTGATTCCCGCTATATAAATAGGTATAGCGGACACTCAAAACAGATAACGGTGTTTGCCGTCGCCCCTTACTGCCGGATTTCGGGGGCGCCACTCGGGAGCGAACTTCACACAAGACCGTGATGACGCGCTTTCAGCCGCCGACGCGTCTCTCTGAAAAAACGGGATCCCGTGCTACTCTCTCCGTCGCTGTGTTTGACCTTGTATATGATAGCACTTTCTTTTCCATTTTGCAAGTGTTTTTTTAGTTAAACAGGAACCCATCGTTTCCTGTCAGGGCAGACCGTGTGTCCGCCCCTGCACCTGACATCAATTCTTCATTTTCGATTCATTCTCAGCTATCAACTGTTTCAAGCTCTTCTTCCGCCACCTTTCGCAGCTCCTTTTTGTTGAACGCGTCGTAGATCAGCGGTATGATGTACAGCGTCATCAGCGTCGCGTAGATCAAGCCGCCGATGCAGACTATGGCGAGCGGCTGCATCATCTCGGCGCCTGTGCCGATGCCCAGCGCCATTACGGAAAGGCCGAGCACGGTGGTGAGTGCGGTGATGAAGATCGGGCGCATACGGGTCTTGCCCGCCTCCACGATCGCCTCCGTTCTCTCTCTGCCCTCGAGCCGCAGGGTGTTGATGTAATCCACGAGCACGATGCCGTTGTTGACGATGATTCCGCAGAGCATGATGAAGCCGATAAGCGAGATAACGCTGAGGTCAAAGCCCGTTATCAGCAGCGCCAGAAAGCCGCCGGTGAAGGCAAGCGGGATCGTGAACATGATGATGAAGGGCGACTTAAGGCTCTGGAACTGCGCCACCATGATAAGATAGATCAAAACCAGACCCAAAAGCAGCATCTGTATGAGCTGATCCATCGCCTCCATCGTGGTTTTCTCGCTGCCGTCGTAGGAGATCGAGAAGCCGGCGGGCAGGTCGTAATCCTTGAACAGCTCCCGGGCACGGTTCGACACATCGGTGAGGGTGTAGCCGTCGCGCAGAGTGCCGGTGACGGTGAGATAGCGCTTTTGGTTTTGGCGGTTGATGGCGTCCATAGCCTCGCCCTTTTCGATGTCAGCCACGCTCGACAGCGAGGTTTTCTTTTCCTCGCCCTCAAGAGTCGTGTAGGTAAGATCCATGGTCGCAAGCTTTTCGGGCGTCAGCTTTTTGCTTTCGTCCTTGACGGTCACGATATCTATCTGCTTGCCGCCCTCGCGCTTCAGAGTGGTCGAGGTGCGTTCTCCCGAGACGGCGGCAGCCACCTGCTGGAACACCTGAGCGGTGGTCAGACCCTTTTCAGCCGCTTTTTTGCGGTCGACGGTAATTTTTATTTCGGGTGAGGTGGCGCCGACGCCGCTGTCAGCCTCGTCGATGCCGTCAAGCCCCTCAAGCTTTTTCGCCATGTCCTCTGCGGTCGCCTTGAGCGCCTTAAGGTCGTCGCCGTAAACGGTGATCTGCACGTTTTGATCGCCGAGCAGACTCGACATGGAGCCGCTGCTGCCCACGCCGGCTTCGACCTTGCCGTTGATGCCTTCGAGCCTGCGCTCTATCTCCTTGGTTATCGCTGCGCCCTTTTTGGTGTATTCGCTCTTGAGCACGCCGTATGCCATCAGCGAACCGGCGTCGTTGGCGGCGCCGCCCATGGAAATGCCCATCAGAGCCGTGGAATCGCCCACAGTGACGCCCACAGTCTCAAATTCATCGTAATCGAGCATCACCTCGCGCACCTTTTCCGCCGCGTCAACGGTCTCGGCAAAGGTGGCGTTGGCGTCAAGGGTGACGTTGACCTGCACCTCGGTGCTGCTCATCGCCGGCATGAAGCTGAAGCCTCTTGCGACCGTTCCGTAGGCGCTTGCCGCAAGCGCGGCTATGACCGTCAATATGGCTATGATTTTATGGCGCAGCACGAAGCGCACCGATCTGTCGTAGGTTTTCAGGATCCTGCCCTCTCCCTTTTTCTTGGGAGCGCGAACCTTGCGCAGCATTCGCTGACTCATTGCGGGAACCAGCGTCAGGGCGACGATCAGGCTCGCCATAAGCGAATAGGTGATGGTCAGCGCCATATCCTGGAAAAGCTGGCGCGTTATGCCCTCCACGAAAACTATCGGCAGGAACACGCATACGGTTGTCAGGGTCGAGGCGAAGATCGCGCCCGCGACCTGCCCGGCGCCGTTGAGCGCCGCCTGAACGGACGAAAAGCCCAGACGCCGCAGTCGGTAGGTGTTTTCGATGACCACGACCGAGTTATCCACCAACATTCCGACGCCGATCGCAAGACCCGAAAGCGAGATCATGTTGAGGCTTATCCCGCTGAAATACATAAGCACCACCGCGAAAACCACGCTGACGGGGATAGACACCGCCACTATGGCAGTGGGCTTGATGTCGCGCAGGAACAGCAGCAGGATGATGATCGCCAAGCCCGCGCCCATCAGCAGGTTTTGCAGCACGCCGCTGATTATCAGGTCGATATAGTCGCCCTGGCTGTACATCGTGGTGAAGCGCAGCCCCTTGTACTCCTTTTTCAGCTCCTCGATCTCGGCGTTGATATTGTCGCACACCTTGGCGGTCGCGACGTCGCTCTGCTTCGTAAAGCTGAGCAGCACGCCGTCGCCGTCGTTGACCTTGGCGTAGATCGCGTCGGAGTTGTCCGCGATAAAGATATCCGCCACGTCGCTGAGCCTGATAACGCCGATGCCGTCGATCTTGGTGTCGAACAGCGGCAGCTCGGTCAGCTCCTGCTCGTCGGCGACCTCGTCGCCCACGCGCACCATATAGCGGTTGTTGCCGTCGTCTGTGATATAGCCCGCAGGCATCGAGAAATTCTGCGCGGCAAGTATGCCCGAAACGGTCTCGAGCGTAACCATGCTGTTGGCATCCGCCTTTTTCTTGGCGGCAGCCTTTTGCTCGCCCAGAGCCTTGGCGGATTTTTCAAGCTCCGCCTGAGCGGCACTGAGCTGCGCTGCTGCGGCTGTGACCTCGCTCTGCTTGGCGTTCAGGGCGGCAAGCGCGCCCGACATCTTGAAATCGGCGCTCGCCTGCTGCTGAGTGATCGTGGCAAGCGCTTCGTTTATGGTTACGGAGTTGTCGTCAAGCCCTTCAAGGGCGGTGTCGAGCTGCGCAAGTCCGCCGTTGATCTGAGCTATGCGGTCGCTGACGGTTCTCAGCGTGTCGTCGAGCATCGAGGTGTCGGTGCCGAGCTCCGCGAGTCTGCGGTTGACGTCCGCAATGGAGCTGTCGACCTCATCAAGCGCGGCATTCGCCGCTGTGATGGCGACGGCAAGCCCTTCCTTGCGCAGGTTATACGGCTCGAGCTGCGTGTCGATCTCCTGAATCTGCGCGAAAATATCCGCGCGCGCCTCGTCGGTCAGCCCCGGATCCGCAAGGCTTTTCACGAGCGCGACATAGCGGTCGTTGATAGCGTTGAGCTGCTCCAGCTTTTCGACCTGCTCCGCCTTTTGCTCCAGCAGGTCGTCGTAGGCGGTCTTTAGCGTAAGCAGCGCCTGATAGGTGGCTTCGAGAATGGTTTTTGTGTTGGTGAGAGTCGATTTTTGATCGAGCAGCTCCATTTTCGCGGAGATCAGCTTGCTTCTGCCGTTGTCAGCCTCGGTCTGAGCCTTTTTGAGCTGATTCGCAAGCTCCTGCTGCTGATCGTTGATGGTGTTGATGGAGTCGGCGATGACAGCCGCTCCGTTTTCCGCCTGCGCCGCGTTGTTCTCAAGCTCCTTTTTGGCGTCGTTGAGCTTATCCTCGGCGTCGGCGAACTGAGCGTCGAGCGCGGCGTTGATCTTTGCGTTGAGCTTGTCGAGCTTTTCCTGCGAGATCACCACGTTTTCCTTTTCAACCACCACGCCCTTGTTTGACACGGAGGCGACGCCGTCGATGCCCTCAAGCCGGTTGAGCAGGGTGTCGCTGACAAAATCCGAGATCTCGCGGCGATCCTTGCCCTCATAATCGACCGCCATCATCGCCACCGGCAGTATCGAGGGATTGATCTTGATAAGATAGGGCGTGCCGACAGCGTCGTCCCAGCCGTCGGAGAGGGTGTCGAGCACCGAACGCACGTCGACCGTGGCTGTGTTCATGTCGGTGCCGTCCTCAAACTCTATGACGCACATCGAATAGTTGTCGGAGGAGGTCGAGCGCACCTGCTTTACGCCGTCGATGGTGTAGATCGACTGCTCCAGCGGTCTGGTGACGGTCGTTTCAACGGTCTCCGGGGTTTGCCCGATATACGTAGTGAGGATCACCGCATAGGGAAAATCCATGTTGGGAAGCAGGTCGGGCGTCATTCGCGTGAACGCCACAACGCCCAGAACGAGCACCAGAACCACCGCCACGAAAACGGTCATCGGCTTTTTTACACTGAAACGTGATAACATAATACCCTCCGCGCCGCGAAAAGCGGCGATTATTCTTCATATGAAAATTTTAGCACATAGCCTGTACCATGTCAAGATTTTTGCAGGCGCATAAACTCAGGCTTTTTTGCCACTTTTTGGGCAAAAAAGTCGGGTCGGCTTTGAGCTTTGAAAGACGCTTTGATCGGGTTTTGGGGCAAAAACGGACAAAACCCTGAAATTGACCATCAAATGACACGTGAAAAAAGGTGGATTATTATTGAATTTCTTTCGAAAATATGGTATGATATACAGCGTGCAGGGCAATGCTGTTCAACTCAAGCAGATTTCAAAGCGGTTTTCCGGAGCGACGAGGGCGTCGCTTCCTACAGCGTTTAATCAGACGTTTCAATATGATTGTAGGGAGCGGCGCCCTCGCCGCTTCGCCCCGCGGTTTATCGCGTGGATAAGGATAACGGCTGACGGCATTGGCACGCAGGGCAGATCTGCCCTCAACCTCTTTGTTTTGAAAGGAGAGAATATGGCTAAAGAACTGTTGGACGCGATCTACGCGGCTGAGGAAGAATTCAGCCGCCGTGAAAGCGAGGCTAAGAAGGAGTCCGCACAGACCGTTGCGCAGGCGAAGAAGGACGCGGAGGCGCTGATCGCTCAGCGCGAGGAAAAGGCGCACGCAGAAGCCGACGCCGAGCTTGCGAAAGCCAAGGCCGCAGGCGCGGGCGTTCTGCAAAAAGCGAACGCCGAAGCGCGCAGGGAGTGCGAGGCTGTTTCGGCAGCCGCCGCAAAAAACCGCCCCGCGGTGATAAAAAAAGCGGCGGACTTTATTCTGAGCTGACCCGAAAAGCAGAAAAAACCAAAAGTGTGGTGATAATTTTTGGCAAAAGTAAAAATGAAAACCGTCAGGATAATCGCCCTTCGGCAGGACCGCAAGCGGCTGCTGGAGCATTTGCAGGACAGCGCGCTGGTGCAGCTCTGCAAGAGCGATACCTCCCGGAAGGGCTTTCAGCGCGTGAATGTTTCGCCTCAGCTTCAGGTGTTTGAGCGCAACGTGGATCTGACCGCGCAGGCGCTGAAGATCCTTGAAAACGCGTCTCCCGAAAAGGCGGGGATGCTTGCGGCGTTCAAGGGCAGGCGGGAGATCGACCCCGACGAGATCGGCGAGATAGCCGCAAACGCGAAAAGCGTTATCGAAGCCTGTACGCGCATCACGGAGCTCGACAAGCTGTGCTCCGACAACGCCGCCGAGCAGGTGCGCATCAAAACGCAGCTTGCACAGCTTGAAAGCTGGCAGAAGCTGGACATACCGCTGAACACCACCGGCACCAGATCGACCGCCGTGTTCATCGGTTCGCTGCCCGCGCAATACACCGAGGAGCGGCTAAAAACGGCGCTTGCCGCCGAAAATCCCAAGCTGGAATTTGAGCTTGAGATACAATACAGCGGGTCGAACCTGACAAACGCAGTGGTGTTCGCGCCGCAAAGCCAGAAAACGATGGCGGACGAGGCGCTGCGTGCGCTGGGCTTTGCGCGCCCGATGTCGCCGACCCATAAGATACCGAAGGAAAAGGCGCAGCGGCTGCGCGAAAAGAGCGAAAGGCTGCACAATGAAACGGAAAAGGCGCAGGAGGAGATCGCGGGCTTTGCGGAAATGCGCGACAAGATCAAGTTCACGCAGGATTATTTCCGCTTCCGCGCCGACAAATACAACGTGATCAACCACCTCGACCACTCCAGACACGTCTTTGTGATCGAGGGCTATGTTCCCGAGGAGGACTGCGAAAAGCTTGAAGCGCTTTGCACGCGCGTCGCGACCTGCGCCGTGGAATTCGGCGAAGCGGGCGACGACGCTCCAGTAAAGCTGAAAAACAACAAATTCGCCGAGCCCGCACAGGGTATTCTGACGATGTACGCTTCTCCCGGCAAGGACGACCTCGACCCCACCCCGGTGCTGGCGTTCTTCTTCTATTTCTTCTTCGGCATGATGTTCTCGGACGCGGGCTACGGAATACTGATGGTGATCGCGACCGGGCTTATGATAAAGCTTTTCAAGCCCGACAGCAAAATGCGCAACAACCTTAAGCTTTTCCAATACTGCGGCGTTTCAACGACCCTCTGGGGCTTGGCGTTCGGAAGCATCTTCGGCGACGCCCCGGCATCGCTCTATAAGATGTTCACCGGGAACGAGATCATGATGGCTCACTCGATCTCAGATATGGGCAATCCGACGCCTGCGCTGCTGCCTTGGCCGATAATCGACCCGCAGAAGGACGCGCTGACGCTGATGATAATCTCGATAGCCTTCGGTCTTATCCACGTGCTGGTCGGCATGGGCTGCAAATTCGTGATCTGCTTGCGCAAAAAGGATTACGCGGGCGCGTTTTTCGACACGGGTCTGTGGATGCTGATGCTCGTCGGCTTCGCGGTTTTGGCGGCGGGTCTGGTAACGACTCCGGTGCTCGTCACCGTTGGCGCGGTCATCGCGATAGCCTGCGCTGCAGGCTTGGTGCTGACCCAAGGGCGAGGCAAAAAAGGCGTGGTTGGAAAGCTGATAGGCGGCCTGGCGTCGCTCTACAGCATCACGAGCTACATCTCCGACCTGCTCTCGTATTCCCGTCTTTTGGCGCTCGGTCTGACGACCGGCGTAATGGCGCAGGTGTTCAATATGCTTGCGACTATGATGGGAACCACGATCCCCGGCATTTTGTTTATGGTCGTGATTTTCCTGCTCGGCCACGTCATCAATATAGGACTCAACGCGCTTGGCGCTTACGTGCATACGATGCGTCTGCAATACGTTGAGATGTTCAGTAAATTCTATGAGGGCGGCGGAAAAGAATTTGAGCCTTTCTCATTAAACAGTAAATACATTAAAATTCAGGAGGATAAATAATTATGGATTTCGCACTTTTCTTAACAATTTTGGGCGCGGCGATCGCCACGGTCCTGGCAGGTATCGGCTCGGCAAAGGGCGTAGGCGGCGCGGCTCAGACCGCTATGGGCGTTCTCAGCGAGGACTCCTCAATGTTCGGTAAAATGCTTGTTTTGACACTTCTTCCCGGCACCCAGGGTCTGTACGGCTTCATCGTCGGCTTCCTGATCCTCGTCAGCAGCGGCGTTCTCGGCGGCGCACCCAGCATCACCTTCGCTCAGGGTCTCGCCTATGCCGGCGCATCGCTCGCCATCGGCTTCGGCGGCCTGTTTTCCGGCATCGCGCAGGGCAAGGCGGCTGTTTCAGGCATCGCCATGACCGCCAAGGATGAAAAGAACTTCTCAAAGGGCATGGTCTCCGTCACTCTGGTCGAGATCTACGCTCTGCTTGCCTTCATCGTATCCCTTCTCGTTGTTATCCAGGTTCCCAACATCAACGCTTGATCTATTGACGCAAACCGAAAACAACAACGAAAGGAAGGTGTCTGCATGAACGGCAGCGACAGAATTTTGAGCCGTATACGGACAGACTGCGACGAAAACGTGCGCTCTATAGCGGCGCAGGCGCAGAAGGAACGCGACCGCATCATCGCCGACGCGCAGCATCAGGCAGACAAAAACGCCGCCGACATTGCCGAAAAAGCGGCGAAAAAATGCCGTCAGCTCGAGGCGTCCTCGCACAGCCGCGCGCAGCTTGAAACCAGGAACGCGCTGCTCAAGCGCCGCAGGATGGAAATCGACAAAACCGTTGAAGGGCTGGAGCGGTATCTGCTCGGTCTGGAAACGCATGAATATTTTGAGGCGCTTTACCGCCTTGCCGCCCGTCTGAGCGGCAAAAGCGGCGTGGTGCTCCTCAACAAAAAGGACCTGGAACGCAAGCCGCAGAATTTTGAGGCTCGTCTTAAGGCGGCGGGAGTTGACGCGACCGTCAGCCCCGACCCCGTCGGCATCAGCGGCGGCTTCATCCTCAAATGCGGCGATATTGAAGAAAACATGGAATTTGCCGCCATCATCAGCGCAAAGCGCGACGAGCTGGAGGATCTGATAAACCGAGAGCTGTTCGCGCGGTAAGGGGGATGTATGGCATTATCATATGAATATTCCATAGGCTCCGTCCGCGCAAAAGAGACCTCGCTGTTTTCCAAAGCCGATCTGGAGCAGTTTTTTGGCTGCGCATCCGCTGCGGAATTTTGCGCACTGCTGCGCGACAAGGGCTATGGCAGCGGCGACGACTTTGCCTCCGTTGCCGAGGATCACATGGCGAAAACATGGGCGTACCTGAAAAGGGTTGCTCCCGATTTCGCCGTGTTCACCCCGTTTTTGATCCAGAACGACGTTCACAACTTCAAGGTGATCTTAAAGGGCACAATGTCGGCGCGCGATTATTACACAGCGCTGCTGCTCTCTCCCTCAACGGTGGAGCACGACGTGATGACAGCCGCCGTGGAGCACCGCGATATGCGCGCGCTTCCCGAATGGCTGCGCGCCGCCGCCGAAAAGGCGTATGACCTGCTCGCTCACACCGGCGACGCGAAGGCGTCCGACGCGGTGCTGGACAAGGCGTTGATGAAGGAGATGCTGCGTTTCGCACAGAGCTTCCGCTCCGCTTTTCTGAAGGAATACATCAACACCACAGTGTTTTACAACAACGTAAAGATCGCTCTGCGCGCCGCTCGCACGGGCGCGGACAAGAATTACCTCAAGGCAGCCCTTGTAAAAACGGAGGGCTTTGACCGTGACAGCGTGATCGCCGCCGCCGTTAAGGGCAGCGAGGCGCTGAAAACGCTGCTGCAAAAGACGACGGCATACGGCTGCCGTCAGGCGATGGAGGCGTTCAAGACCTCGCCCTCAGACTTTGAAAAGTTTGTCGACGACAGGCTGATGGCGCTTGCGAGGGAAAGCTGCAAGCGCGCAAGCGAGGGCGCCGAACCGCTGCTGGGCTACTATCTCGGCACGGAAGCGGAGAAAAAGGTGCTGCACATCATCTTCAGCGGCATCAAGACCGGCACCGACCGCGATATCATAAGGGAAAGGCTGCGTGAGATATATGGCTAAAAATATTGCCGTGCTCGGCGACAGCGAAAGCATCAAGGGCTTTTCCGCCGTAGGGCTTGACATCTATCCCTGCGAGGACGAAGCGGAAGCGGGCGCGCTGCTGCGCCGTGTTGCCGACAGCGACCGCTACGCCGTTATCTACCTGACCGAAAGCGTTTATCTCTCGTCGGAAAAGGTGCGGGCGCGCTATGAGGAGCGGCTGACACCCGCCATTATCCCCATCCCGGGTGTGACGGGCAACAAAGGCACGGGCGTGCGGCGCCTGTCGTCCTTTGTGGAAAAAGCCGTCGGCTCCGACATTATCTTCAATAATTGACATAATTGAGGTGTATCATTTGAAACAAGGAATAATTACGAAGGTCGCGGGTCCTCTGGTCATCGCCGAGGGCATGCGCGACGCGAATATGTTTGACGTTGTGCGCGTCAGCTCGCAGCGCCTGATCGGCGAGATCATCGAGATGCACGGCGACCGCGCCTCGATCCAGGTATATGAGGAAACATCCGGTCTTGGCCCCGGCGAAACCGTGGAGAGCACCGGCGCGCCGCTGTCGGTCGAGCTGGGTCCCGGTCTGATCGGAGCGATCTATGACGGCATCCAGCGCCCGCTCGACGAGATAATGAAGGTCGCCGGCACCAACCTCAAGCGCGGCGTGGACGTACCCTCGCTCAACCATACCAAAAAGTGGAAATTCGAGCCTGTCGCCAAGGTCGGCGACAAGGTGAGAGCAGGCGACGTGCTCGGCACCGTTCAGGAGACCGCGGCAGTTCTTCATAAAATAATGGTTCCCAACAAGATATCGGGCGCCGTTAAGGAAATAAAATCGGGCGAATTTACGCTCGACGACGCTGTTGCCGTCATCGAAACAGAGAACGGCGACAAAGAAGTAAAAATGTTCACGACCTGGCCTGTCCGCGTAGGCAGACCGTACAAAAAGAAGCTGTCTCCCGACATTCTGCTCACCACGGGTCAGCGCCCGATCGACACGCTGTTCCCGCTCGCCAAGGGCGGCGTAGCGGCGGTACCGGGTCCCTTCGGCTCGGGCAAGACCGTTGTGCAGCATCAGCTCGCGAAGTGGGCGGCGGCGGACATCATCGTCTATATAGGCTGCGGCGAGCGCGGCAACGAGATGACCGACGTTCTCAACGAGTTCCCCGAATTGAAGGATCCGCGCACCGGCAACTCCCTGATGGAGCGCACCGTGCTGATCGCAAACACCTCCGATATGCCCGTTGCGGCGCGTGAGGCTTCTATCTACACCGGCATCACCATCGCCGAGTATTTCCGCGACATGGGCTACACCGTCGCGCTTATGGCAGACTCCACCTCGCGCTGGGCAGAGGCGCTCCGCGAGATGTCGGGTCGTCTGGAGGAAATGCCCGGTGAAGAGGGCTATCCCGCGTATCTGGGCAGCCGTCTGGCGCAGTTCTATGAGCGCGCCGGCAGAGTTATCGTAAACGGCACCGACGACACCGAGGGCGCGCTGTCGGTCATCGGCGCGGTTTCACCTCCCGGCGGCGATATTTCCGAGCCTGTTTCTCAGGCGACGCTGCGCATAGTCAAGGTCTTCTGGGGTCTGGACGCGCAGCTTGCCTACAAGCGCCACTTCCCCGCCATCAACTGGCTGACCTCCTATTCGCTCTATACCGACCAGCTTGCCAAGTGGTACGCGCAGAACGTCGCGCCCGACTTTATGCAGCTTCGCGGCAGGCTTATGGCGCTGCTCCAGGACGAAAGCGAGCTTCAGGAGATCGTGAATCTGGTCGGCATGGACGCGCTGAGCGCTCCCGACAGACTCAAGCTTGAAAGCGCGCGCTCCATCCGCGAGGACTATCTGCACCAGAACGCCTTCGACCCCACAGATACCTACACCTCGCTGCCAAAGCAGGTGCTTATGATGCGCGCGATCCTGAGCTACTACGACAAGGCGCGTGAGGCGCTGAGCCAGGGCGCCGACATCGAAATGCTGGTAAACATCCCTGTGCGTGAGCGCATCGGACGTTTCAAATATGAACCCGAGGAAAAGATCATGGCAGAGTTTGAATCGATAGAGTCGCAGCTCGACGCCGAGATCAACGACGTACTGAAAAGGAGTGATGACTGATGCCAAAGGAATACCGCACCATTCGAGAGGTAGCAGGTCCTCTGATGATGATCAGTGACGTCGACGACGTCAAATATGACGAGCTGGGCGAGATCGAGCTGCCCGACGGCGAAACACGCCGCTGCAAGGTGCTCGAGGTAGACGGCACCAACGCTTTGGTGCAGCTTTTTGAGTCCGCCGCCGGTATCAACCTCGCGGGCTCCAAGGTCCGCTTTTTGGGCAGATCAATGGAGCTTGCCGTTTCTCCCGATATGCTTTCGCGCGTGTTCGACGGCCTGGGCAATCCCATCGACGACGGCCCCGCGCTTATCCCCGAAAAACGCATGGACGTCAACGGCACGCCCATGAACCCCGCCGCACGCAACTATCCGCAGGAGTTCATTCAGACGGGCGTTTCAGCTATCGACGGTCTGAACACGCTGGTCAGAGGTCAAAAGCTGCCCATCTTCTCCGCTTCGGGTCTTCCCCACGCCCAGCTTGCCGCGCAGATCGCGCGTCAGGCGACCGTAAGAGGCAAAAACGAGCAGTTCGCCGTTGTATTTGCCGCGATGGGCATCACCTTTGAGGAATCCGAATTCTTTGTGCAGTCCTTCAAGGAAACGGGCGCTATCGACCGCACCGTTATGTTCGTCAACCTCGCCAACGACCCCGCTATCGAGCGCATCGCCACACCGAAAATGGCGCTGACCGCAGCGGAGTATCTGGCTTTCGATCTGGGCATGCACGTTCTGGTCATTATGACCGATATCACCAACTACGCCGACGCTCTGCGCGAGGTGTCCGCAGCCCGCAAGGAGGTTCCCGGCCGCCGCGGCTATCCCGGCTATATGTACACCGACCTTGCCACTCTCTATGAGAGAGCGGGCAGACTGCGCGGAAAGGACGGCTCCATCACCCTTATCCCGATCCTCACCATGCCCGAGGACGACAAGACCCACCCGATCCCCGACCTCACCGGCTACAGCACCGAGGGTCAGATCATCCTCAGCCGTGAGCTTTACCGCAAGGGCGTAACACCGCCGATCGACGTGCTTCCGTCGCTCAGCCGACTCAAGGACAA
>ONHJ01000196.1 GCA_900317595.1 uncultured Eubacteriales bacterium
GATTTTCAAGCGCTTCCTTGGCGTCATCCAGCGCGTCGGCGGCTTCTTTCAGCAGGTCGGGGATCGTGCCCTCGCTCTCCGGCGTGACTTCGGAGTTATCAAGAATGGATCCATTGACGGACACCCACAAGGGGAATTGGAGCGTCAGCTCGTCCGTGTCACGTGTAATATTGACCTCGATTTTGACGACGCCTTGCGAGGTTTTGACAACGGCGTTGTCAAACGGTATCAAAATATTGCCGTTGGCGTTAACACTGCACGCCACGTTGTCGTTGAGCAGATAGTCTTTATCTCTGTGCAAAACCATTCGCGCAATGACGGTCGCGCCGCCCATGTAGACAAAGCGGTCGTTTTGCTTGACCGCAACCTCCAGCACTTCACTGTATTTGTCGTCAACGTGCGAGATTGCGATCAGCTTTGACGGGCTGGTGCGTGCGTCAAGGTTGAATTCGTAGTAGATTGGTTGTTTCAGCATTATTTCACCTGACCTTTGCTATTAAATCAGATACTTTCAAAATTTCATTGCCGAGCGTGATAGACGTCCAGCGTTCGGCGAGGCTGTCATAGCTTGTTTTGGTTATTCGCGCTTCGACGATTCGACCGCTTTTCAGCTCGACATCTACCGTATCGCCCAAGCCGACGGCGCTCATTTCGTCCAGTATCGGGCGATAATTGACCGTGAGGTTTGGGCTTTCGGCAGTCTGCACGGCGTTTCCGGCGCCGTTTACAAAGGCTCTTGCGCGGTTGCGCAAAGAAACTCTGTAATCCATTATCTGGTCGCGGCTGATTTCCGTGCTATCAAAAGTGTTGGTCGCGTCCCACATATAGATTTTATACAGCTTATACAGCTTTTGATCGCTGCCGATGCGCACCGGCACCGAGCAGAGGGTCGCGTCCGTGCCGGTCTCCGTGATTTTAAAATTGCCGTAGGCGACGACATGCGAATAGACATTATCGGCGGTCAGCGTCAACTTTGGGTCGGTTATGTTCCGATTCCACCGCAGTACATAGTTTTTCTTGGAGCCGAGCCGCTGCAAAAACGAAATATTAAAATTATCGTAATAAAACTCACCGCCGAAAACCTGCGCCATTTCTTTTAGAAAATCGCCCAATGTTCCGGCGCGGCTCCATCCTGTTTGCATCGCCGCCTCCGTTATGATCGCGGACGAAAATTGGAAAAAGTTATCCATATTCAGGAGCGGCTCAATGATTTCCCAATGTCTTTGCGGCGTCGCCACAGCGGTGACGGTGGTAAACACATCCGAAATCGTGTTGTTATAGGCGCAGTGCTTGATGTGCCTGCCCTTGACCGTCACAGTGTTGTTTTCCTCAAAATAATTGTAAATTTCGAAGAATTGCGGCGGGTCAAAAGGGTTCGGTTTCGCCAGTAAAAAGTTTTGATTTTCGATCCGGGCGAGCAGCTCGTCGGTGATGAAGAACGCCGCCGACAAATCATAATTGTTGTTGATTTGGTTTGTCACCACACAGCTTTTGCATTTGGTCATCCGTCCGAGATACCGCAAGCGGGCGGGAGACGGTATGGGGTGCGTGGGTTCGTAAAGCAACTGCGTGGGTTCGTAAAGCAACGGGAGCATTATAACCGCCTCCAGTTTGGGGTGACGGACATTATGAAGTCCTGCCCGTTGATCGTGGTGTTCGGTTCAAGCCGCGCCGCGTACGAGGAAGCGGACGCAGCGGGAATGTCGGGCGGCAGGATATTGGAGAGATAGATTTTCTGCCCGTCCGACAGCTTATAGTGCTGCTTGGCAGCGCCGTCGAGATATTGCTCCGGCGTAATGCCTCCGACGGCAATGCCGTCGTATCCCAGCAAGACGTTGTTGATCCACAAAGAGAATCTAAAATTGTTCGTCGCCGTGCCTGTATAGGTGATCTTGATGACCGGCTCGGCGGCATATGCCTCGGGATTTGTCAGTGTTAATCTGCCGTTTGTCGTCGTGATCGCCACCGCGCCGCTATTGCTATACCAAAACGGCACGCGAGAAAATTTCAGCGTCGCCGTGAGTAACGTGCGCAGCTCGCGCTTGACTTCATCAAAATTCGTCAGTCGCGCCTTTGTGAAATAGCCGGGGTTCCATGTGTCTGTATAGGTATAATAAGCCCCCTGCAACGGCGCCAGCCAGTCGATAACGGCTCGGGCAATATCATTCGCCGACATAGCGGTTTTGTACGTTATAAACGCGATTTTGACCGAAAAAGCCACATTGTTATAGCTCAGGTTGTCAATCACCTCGTCGCCGCTCTGTCCGTAGATTTTGACCTGCTCCACGTCGCGGCTTGCGACCGTGTGGAACGGCGCTTCGGTGATCCTGCCGCCGAGGCTCGAAAGGCTCACGCCGTTAAATGAAAAACTACGCATATACGCCCTCCGTTTGTCTGACCGCCGCGGCAAGCTTCTCCGAAACCTGCTCCGTGAGCTCGTCAATGTCCGTGTCGCTGTCAAGTCG
>ONHJ01000156.1 GCA_900317595.1 uncultured Eubacteriales bacterium
CGGCAAAAGCCAAAAGCTCAGCTACGACCACGGCATCCTCACCCTCAAGCTCGACTACAACGACCAGACCACGGCGTATATGTTTACGAAGGTGTCAAAGTGAGCCGCCGGCGGTCAGGCTGTGATATAAAGAGTTTGCTTTTTTTCAAAAAATTCCAGACGGCGCGTTTCGGTAGCGGAGCGCGCCGTCTGCCTGTTTATCCGCTTGATTATACTATAATGTGATCCCATATTTTTTCTACTGCCAAAAAAACCGGCTCCCGTATTTACAAAACTGCACAAATATTGTATGATTTTAGTAGAAAAGCAACCGCAGACCTGCATCCTCCCGGTCGGCAAAAGAGGGACAGACGATGAAGCTCAATGAAACAAATAACGAACAATCGGCGCAGCCAAAGCCTCAGATCCGCTGGGGACGCGTCAACCATAACTACAAAGCACTGCGGATCGCAGCGGCCGGCGCGCTCTCTTGGGAGCACAAGGTCAACAAGGCGTATTTTGTCAAGGTCTACGAAAACAAAAAGCCCGCATGTCTGCTGCTGATCACAGACGGCAGCATCGGCGACAGAGAGCGCTTCTATGAAAAGCTGGCCGGAACATACTGCGACGTTCCGCTGCATCTCGTCGCATACGAAGGCTTGAAAACGGCGCTGGCAAAAACAGGCTTACAGCCGTTCTACATCAAGAGCGGCTACGGCTGCAGGACGTTGTCGGTACCGCTGGACAAGGGACAGATATTCTTTCTCACCGAATACCGCGACAACGCCGGACTGCTCCAATACTCGCTCGATTTTGAAATGGCATGCGACACGCATATCATCATTTCCGCCGACGAAGTCTACCGCCTGACGGCACGGCTGCAAAAGCTGCTGAACAGCCAAGAGACCTCCTTTGCCGCGCTGCTGACCGGCTTTTTCGGCGAATCACTGCAAACCGGCGGCGCCATGCTGGACAGTGCGAGCGACCTTGTGCTCGATACCTACCATATGCTGGACAAGCTCGATGTGATTTATAACACATTTCATTATGATTGACGGCGCACGCGCCGCTGACAGGGTGATACCATGAAGCTTAGATTTTGGGAGCATTTTGCCGGTGCAAAAAGCATTCGGCTCTCGGCTGCCTGTATCTCCGACAGGGGAAAAAGGCGAACGGATAATGAGGACAATTTTTATTTTGACGGCGCCTATTTGAGCGCGGAGAGCGACGGAACCGAGCAATGCCTGAACTTTGAAATAGAACCGGACGGTAACGTTCTGCTCGCGGTATTTGACGGCATGGGCGGCGGCGATTACGGCGAGGTCGCCTCTTATGAAGCGGCGGCTGCCGCTGCGGCGTTTTTGCGCAGCGAGACTGCCGACGCCGACGCCGTTCCGTCTTATCTCACACGGCTCTGCGAAAAAATGAACCGCCGCATATTTGAACAGGGACAAAGCCTGAATGCCTACCAAATGGGCACCACGCTGGCAGCGCTGTTTTGGTGCGGCAATAAACTGTGGGTATGCAACATCGGTGACAGCCGCGTGTTCGGACTGCACGGCAGACGCTTTTTGCAGCTCTCGGTCGATCACACTGACGAAGCGTTTCTGCGCGAGCGCGGCATCACCAACCGCAAGCCCTATCTGACGCAGTATTTGGGCATGGATCCGAACGAGATCCTGCTGGCGCCTGCCATCAGAAAATACCACGTTGCAGGAGGCGACCGCTTTTTGGTTTGCAGCGACGGCGTCACCGACATGCTCTCTGTGCAAGAGATCGAAATGATCCTCCGTCAGGAAAAAACACCTGAAAGCGCTGCGGCGCGTCTGGTGCAGGCAGTGCTAAACAACGGAGGCAAGGACAACATCACCGCAATCGTTTGCGATATTTTGAGGTGACACCATGAACGAAACAATCGACATCAGCCGCGTTTATCCCAAATGGCAGGCAGTGCGGCGGCTCGGCAGAGGCGCCTTTGGAAGCGTCTACGAGATCGAGCGTCACTACCTCGGCAAAACCGAAAAGGCGGCGCTGAAAATAATGGACATCCCATCCGACAACGACTATATCGAAAACCTGAAAGCCAGCGGCTACAGCGAAAACGATATACGCGCGCGCATACGGTCGGATTTTGACTATGTGACAGCAGAATATGACAGAATGCGGCAGCTGATCCACACCAATATCGTCAACTGCGACGATTTGGCATATGAGGCAAGCGCCGACGGCATGCACTACCGTATCTATATCAAAATGGAGCTGTTGACGCCGCTGCTCAGCTATTCCTCGCCCGATACGCCCGAGCAAATGGCAAGGCGTATCGGCATCGACATCTGCAAGGCGCTGGAGCTCTGTGAGCGGCGGCAGATGGTGCACCGCGACATCAAGCCGCAAAATTTGTTTATCAATCAGTATGGTGAATACAAGCTCGGCGACTTTGGTATCTCGCGCATCATGGAGCATTCCACACATGCGACCAGGTCAGGTACACCCAACTATATGACGCCGGAGGTCTACCTCGGCAACGTCTACCATTACGAGGTAGACACCTATTCGCTCGGTCTGGTGTTGTATTGGCTCCTCAACGAAAGGCGGCTGCCGTTATGCGCTTGCCGTGAACGAAGACTGGGACGACGCCTATGTACTGGACGGCGACCGGTCAAGCTGGGTGAAGCTGCCCGTGACCGTGAA
>ONHJ01000157.1 GCA_900317595.1 uncultured Eubacteriales bacterium
CCACAGCGGAGATACTTGCGGGAAAAAGCGTTAAACAGATACGCGAGTATCTGGGTAATGAGTTCACGGTGGAATTCGGCGGCGATTTCTACGGCTACACGGACGGCACTCTGACATTTCGCAACGACGATCTTTTGCCCGGTTTTTTGTTCAGTATCGAAGAGGCAAATTCCGATTATTATAACATTTCGGGCAACGGAAAAAGCACCTCAACAGAGCAGTCTATCAAACGGAATATCCAAAACGGCCGTTACGACAGCGATCAGCTTAGGATCGCCGTTAGTAACAGCGCTCAGTTCATCCGGGGCGTGCCTGCGGGGCAAAGATACAGCCAATTGTCGCAGAGTCTGCACCTGAAAACCGCTTTGGTAACAGCGGGACTTCCAAGGATCATCCAGCAGATCACGGAGCTTCCGCCGAGCATAGAATCGGCGTCGGTCATTTATGAGGAGAGGAGAGATTATTTCAGCAAGTCGGGGCAGAATGTTGACGACGCCACAATGGACAGCATGAATCTGAACTGCGATCAGATAATATGCACGCAGTCGATGTCTTATGTCGCAAGCCATCCTCAGCGCAATTTGGATAATATTGATAAGGAAGACGAGGTTTTACGGTGATTTGGCGATCGCCGAAACGCAAAAGGGGCTGCCGCAGCTTGAGCGGCAGCTCCTTTCATTGAGCTTCACACCATAAAAAAGAATACATACCCTGCCAGAAGACTCATAGCCATGGCAGCCACCACGTCGTGCACATAGTGCGCGCCTGCAAGTATCCGCGACAGCTCGATCAGAAAAGCTATGACCATCGCCGTGGCGCCGGCGCCGGGGTCGACATAGAGAAACGCGCAGGCGATTATGAAGGCGCTTGCGGTGTGGCGGCTCGGAAAGCTTTTGCCCACAGTGTCCTTGTGAAAGACGGACGGCATGCCGTATCTTTCATACGGGCGCTGCTCGTTGACGATGATGCGCAGCACCGTCACCGCGACAAAAACCCCGAGCGGAACAAGCGTCAGCTTGAGAAAATCCTGTTTTAGATTGAAAAAAGCGTATGCCAGCAGCGCGGGATAGGTGACGAACATAACCATCGGCAGCACCTTATATAAGAATCGCAGCAGGTACCGTGCCGTCATGTTGTCCCTGAAAAACCGCACGCTGGTCTCAAATATTTTTCGGTTCATTGAGTTCAGTTGTCATTTGTCGGTAATCAGTTATCGGCTTGTGATGCGTGTCTTGCATCTAAGCTTCATTTTACCATACCTATCCGACAATTTCAACCTTATATTTCTCAAACCAGTAATCAAGCTCGATTATATAGGCGAGTATCTGCGGCGCCTGCATCAACTGACCGTACCACGGCTCCGTGATCGTTTCGGGGTGGTCGATGATCTGTTGCACCGCCTGCTTGTCGATCAGCTCTGTAAGAGTGCTTTTCTTTTGAAGGATCGATCTTACGCGCTTCGCACATTCCTCAAAATAAACGGGGTTGTGAGTTTTCGGGTAAGGGCTCTTTTTGCGCCACGCGATCTCATCGGGCAGCAGACCTTCAAACGCCTTGCGCACGATGCCCTTTTCTCTGCCTCCGAGCGCCTTCAGCTTCCAAGGCATATTGTAGGCGTATTCCACGATGCGGTAGTCGCAGAACGGCACGCGCACCTCCAATCCGCTGTACATAGAGCAGCGGTCCTTGCGCTCCAAAAGGCACTGCATGAACCAGTAATAGTTGAGGAAAAACATCTCGCGCATACGCGCCTCCTCGCGGCTGTCTCGGGGCAGCTTTGGCGCGCGCGCGATCGTGTCGAGATAGCGCTGCCGCACATATTCCTCACCTCGCGGCAAAAGTCCCTTTTTTATGATCGAGCGCCTGACGCCTTGGCTGCGCGACCACGGAAAGCAGTCCTCAAAGAGAATATCGCGGTTGAAATACCACGGATAACCGCCGAAAAGCTCGTCGGCACATTCGCCCGACAGCGCCACCGTAAAGTCTTTTTTTATCTCGCGGCAGAACAGCAGCAGAGAGGCGTCTACGTCGACATATCCCGGAAGATCGCGCGCGTCGACGCTGTCATAAAGCGCGTCGCAAAGCAGGGTGTTGTCTATTATGACCTCGGTGTGGTGAGTGCCGGCGTTTTTGCTCATCAGCTTGATATACTCCGCGTCGCGGTTGGGTTGGAATTTGCTCTTTTTAAAAAACCGCTCGTTGTCGCGGTATTCCACCGAATAGGTGTTCACTCTGCCGAGCTTGCGCTCACGGTGACAGAGCGAGGCGACCTTGACGATCACGCTGCTGTCAAGACCGCCGGAAAGCAGCATGCACAGCGGCACGTCGCTGACCAACTGTCGCTCGATAGCGTCGGTCAGCAGCGCCCGAGTTTTTTCGATGGTCTCCTTCTCGCAGTCTGTGTGCTCCCGCGCCTCGATCGAAAAATATGTCTTGCGCGTCAGCACGCCGTCGCGGTAAACGGCACATTCGCCCGGATTCAGCTCAAACACGCCCTTGAACACGCCGCAGCCCGGAGTGCGCGCGGGACCCAGAAAAAAGATCTCGTTCAATCCCTGCTCGTCGATCTGCGGCTTGACGACGCCGCTTTGCAGCAGCGCCTTGATCTCCGAGCCGAACACGAGTCCGCGGGAGTATTCATAATAAAACAGCGGCTTCACGCCGA
>ONHJ01000115.1 GCA_900317595.1 uncultured Eubacteriales bacterium
AAACAAAACCACGGGCTTTAGCGTTTTTCGCGTTTTTTTAACAGGATGCGTCTGTCTTGCGGCAGGCGTTTTGTTTTTGGCTTTGTTTTTACGGCGGCGCATTATCAACGGAGGGCTATATGTATCTAATAAAAACCTCGGCGACTTTTGACAGCGCGCATTTTTTAAAGGGGTATAACGGAAAATGCGCGAATATCCACGGCCATACATGGAAAATCGAGGTGACCGCCGCTTCGTCCGACTTGGTTCGGGAGGGCGAAAAGCGCGGCATGGTGCTTGATTTTTCCGACCTGAAAAAGGCGGTCAGGGCGCTTTGCGGCAGATTCGACCACACGCTGATATTTGAGCGCGGCAGCCTGCGCGACGCGACGCTGGCGGCGCTTGCCGACGAGGGCTTTGCGCTGACTCAGGTGCCTTTCAGACCCACCGCCGAGAACTTCGCGCGGCATTTTTATGAAGAACTGGCACGAACGCTGCCCGTAAAAAGCGTGGCGGTCTATGAGACCCCCGACAATTGTGCGGTTTATGAGGAGGATTAGGGAATGTTATCGGTAGTAGAGCGGTTTGTCAGCATCAACGGCGAGGGCGCCCATGCGGGTGAGCTTGCCGCGTTCATACGTTTTCGCGGCTGCAACCTCGGCTGTTCCTATTGCGACACGAAATGGGCAAACAATAAATACGCGGTCGCTGTCGACTACACTGCCGCGCGGCTGACAAGCTGGGTGGCGGAGCAGCGCATAAAAAACGTCACTCTCACCGGCGGTGAGCCGCTTTTGCAGGACGAGATCGACGTGCTGATCGATATGCTGGTGCGCCGAGGTCACCGTGTCGAGATCGAGACCAACGGCAGCATCCCTATCGACCGATTTGCGAACAGCAGCGCCAGACCGGTGTTCACCATGGACTACAAGCTGCCGTCGAGCGGCATGGAGATCGCCATGCGTCGCGATAACTTTAAGCTGCTGAATAAGCACGACACCGTAAAATTCGTTGCGGGCAGCACCGCCGATCTGCACCGGGCGCTCGAGATCATCGAGCAGTATCGGCTCTGTGAACGCTGTCATGTTTATCTAAGCCAGGTGTTCGGCAAGCTGAACCCCGCCGAGATCGTCAATTTTATGCTCGATAACGAGATGAACGGCGTGCGCCTGCAGCTTCAGCTCCACAAATTCATCTGGAGCCCCGAAAGGAGAGGTGTTTGATGGATCTTCAGGCTATCGAATATCACGTTGCGGGGCTGTTGAAGGCTATCGGCGAGGACCTCGACCGCGAGGGTCTGCGCGAGACCCCGGCGCGGGTCGCCGCAATGCTCGCCGAGGTGCTTGAAGGCACCGCCTACACCAACCACGAGATCGCCGAGATGTTCGGCAAGACCTTCACCGCCGAAAGCAGCGGCGATGCTGACAGCGCCGTGGTGATGAAGGACATCACCGTGTTCAGCTACTGCGAGCACCATCTGGCGCTGATGTACGATATGACCGTCAGCGTGGGCTATATCCCGCACGGAAGGGTGCTCGGGCTCAGCAAGATCGCCCGCATCTGCGACATGGCGGCAAAGCGCCTGCAGCTGCAGGAGAGGCTCGGCAGCGACATCTGCGCCATAATCAGCGAGGCGGCAGGCACGCCGGACGTTGGTGTGGTGATCCGCGGCTGTCATAGCTGCATGACCGCGCGCGGCATTCGCAACACCTCATCAAGGACGGTCACCACCACATTCAAGGGCAGGTTCCGCGAGGACAAAGACCTGCAAAAACTCGTTTTATCTGAGGATTGATATGAAAGCATTGGTTTTGTGCAGCGGCGGCGTGGACAGCACCACCTGTCTTGCCATCGCTGTTGATAAATACGGCGCCGACCGGGTGTTGGCGCTTTCCGTCAGCTACGGACAAAAGCACAGCAGGGAGCTTGAGGCGGCAAAAGCCGTCGCCGACTACTACGGCGTCGCTCTGAAAACCCTTGATCTGGCGAAGATATTCGAGGACAGCGACTGCTCGCTGCTCAAGGGCTCCGAAAATGAGATACCTGCCGAAAGCTACAGCGAACAGCTCAAAAAGACCAACGGTGCGCCGGTGTCGACCTACGTTCCGTTCCGCAACGGGCTGTTTCTGTCCTGCGCGGCAAGCGTAGCGCTCTCAAACGGCTGTGAGGAGATATATTACGGCGCTCACAGCGACGACGCCGCCGGCAACGCCTATCCCGACTGCAGCGCTGAGTTCAACGAGAGCATAAATCGCGCGGTTTATCTGGGCAGCGGCAACCGTCTGCGAGTGGTCGCGCCCTTTATCGATATGAACAAGGCGCAGGTGGTCGCGAGGGGTCTTAAGCTGGGCGTGCCGTACCGCCTGACCTGGAGCTGCTATGAGGGCGGCGAAAAACCCTGCGGCGTCTGCGGCACCTGCCGTGACAGGGCGGCTGCGTTTGCCGCGAACGGCATAACCGAATAAGGAGAGCTTACCTTGAGAGAACAGGAAAATCTGACCCTTTTGGGCAACAAAAACGTAAAATACAGCTTTGATTATGACCCGTCGCTTTTGGAGTGCTTTGAAAACAAGCACCCCGGCAACGACTATTTTGTCAAGTTTAACTGCCCCGAATTCACCTCGCTGTGTCCGATCACGGGTCAGCCGGACTTTGCGACGGTCACGATCGCCTATATCCCCGACAAGAGGATGGTGGAGAGCAAGTCGCTTAAGCTCTATCTTTTCAGCTTCCGCAACCACGGCGACTTTCACGAGGACTGCGTCAATATCATAATGAAGGATCTTATCGCTCTGATGGATCCGAAATATATAGAGGTTTGGGGCAGGTTTTTGCCCCGGGGCGGTATTTCGATCGACCCCTACTGCAACTACGGCAAGCCCGGCACAAAATTTGAGCAGCTTGCGTGGGAGCGGCTGGCGCGTCACGACATGTATCCCGAAAAAGTTGACAACCGCTGAAAAAGCAGCATAAACAAAGCGCCGCACATCGTTTGATGCACGGCGCTTTGTTTGTCTGTAAAAAATGAGGGGTACAAATATGAGCTTCTGCGTCAGCCCATATCGAGGAGGGTAGAACAATATACTCGACGGTTGCGGTCCCGTCTTTTGAGTACGTTATTATTTAACACTATTATTATGAAAACTGTGTGAAATAAGCCTGAATTTGAGTTGAATATTTTTGAAAACTGCCTGAAATCGAAAAAATTTTAAAAAATTTTTTCGATTTTCTTAGAATAAATGTTTGATTTTTTAGAAAAGATGTGGTATAATACGCATAAAGGCAGGTGTCGCTATGAAACCGTTAAGCAAAAACCAGCTAAAGATTCTGGAATACTTAAAAAAATGCTCCGCCGACGGCAGAGTGCCTTCGGTGAGAGAGATCTGCGACGAGGTAGGTCTCAGCTCCACCTCAACGGTGCATCATCATCTCAGCGCCTTGGAGGAAAAGGGCTTTATAGCGCGTGAGCACGGCGTCAACCGCTGCATCCGCATCGCCGGCGAGGAAAAAAGCGCCAGCGTGCCGGTGCTGGGCAGGGTGGCGGCAGGCAACCCGATCGTTGCTATCGAGGACGTGGAATGTTATGTGCCTGTCCCGGAGCAGCTTAGCCGCGGCCGCGAGCTGTTCGCGCTGCGCGTTCAGGGCGAAAGCATGATAAAGGCGGGTATTTTTGACAACGACATCGTCATCGTCAACCGCACGCCCGTTGCGGAAAACGGCGAGATCGTCGTGGCGCTGGTGGGCGATTCCGCCACCGTAAAGCGCTTTTACAAGGAGGACGGTCACTTCCGTCTCCAGCCCGAAAACGACAGCTTTGAGCCGATCATTGTCGACGAGGTCATTCTGCTCGGTAAGGTTATTTCGTTGGTGCGTAATTACGAGTGAGGTCCTTGTTAATGAAACAATTATGTATATTCGGTTCCTCGAGCGAGAGCATTGAGCGCTCCTATATCGCCGTTGCCGAGGAGCTTGGCAGAGAGGCGGCGCGGCGCGGCTGCGGCGTTATCTACGGCGCGGGAAAATACGGCATAATGGGCGCGGTGTCGCGCGGCGTGCGCGCCGAGGGCGGCGCTCTGATCGGCGTAAGCCCCGATTTCTTTGTGGAGCTCGACGTGCTGACCGAGGACTACGGCGAGCTGCTTCTGACCCCGACCATGCGCGAGCGCAAGGCGGTGATGGAGGACAAGGCGGACGCCTTTGTGATCTGTCCGGGTGGCATCGGCACCTTTGAGGAGTTCTTTGAGGTCATCACCCTCAAGCAGCTCGGCAGGCACCAGAAGCCGATAATCATTCTCAACACCAACGGCTACTACACGCCGATGCTCGACATGATGGAGCAGTGCTGCGCCCAGCAGTTCATGTCTGAGGACGTCCACCGGCTCTTCAGCGTGGCCGAAAGCATCGACGAGGTGTTTGACCAACTGGAAAACTATTCGGCGTTTCAATATAATAAGTATAAAAAATAGCGGGAGGTATCGCGTTGGATTGCTGCGAACAGTGCTCTCACTATGTCGTTGACGAGGAATTCGGCGATTACTGCGACGTCGGTCTTGACGAGGACGAAATGGAAAAATTCCTCACCCAAAACGTAAAAAGCTGCCATTATTTCCAGTTCTACGACGAATATAAAATCGTGAGAAAACAAAACTGAAAAACAAGGGGTTGGCTCGTACTCATTGTAATGAGTACGAGCCAACCCATTTTGTTGTAATTCATTGTACTGTAGAGTCAGGTCTTGTTTCTGCCCCCTAATAGGGGGACTGAGGGGGTCCGGGCACAGCCGTACCCTGACCGTGGGTTTAATGCCCGGTGTTT
>ONHJ01000158.1 GCA_900317595.1 uncultured Eubacteriales bacterium
TCCTCCTCGATCTTCTTGCAGATCTCTCTGGCAAGCGGGATCATGCGCTCGTCGTTGACTACCTCGGGCTTGACCATCACGCGCACCTCGCGGCCCGCCTGGATGGCATAGCAGTTGTCCACACCGTTGAACGAGGAAGCGACCTCCTCGAGCTTTTGCAGACGCTTGATGTAGTTCTCGACGTTCTCCCGTCTTGCGCCGGGTCTGGCGGCTGACAGCGCATCGGCTGCCTGCACGAGGATCGCGACGATGGTTTTTGCCTCGACGTCGCCGTGGTGTGCATGGATCGCGTGGATGACCGCGTCGCTCTCCTTATATTTTCTGGCGAGGTCCACACCGATCTGGATGTGGGTGCCCTCGACCTCGTGGTCAATGGATTTGCCGATGTCATGCAGCAGACCGGCGCGCTTTGCCAGCGTGGGGTCGAGTCCCAGCTCGCTCGCCATCATGCCCGCGAGGTAGGCGACCTCGATGGAGTGGTTGAGCACGTTCTGACCGTAGCTGGTGCGGTAGCGCAGTCTGCCCAGCAGCTTGACAAGCTCGGGATGGATGTTGTGGATACCCAGCTCGAGCACGGCGCGTTCGCCTTCGCGTTTGATGGTGGATTCCACCTCGCGGCGCGCCTTTTCGATGGTTTCTTCGATTCTGGCGGGATGGATACGGCCGTCGGAGATCAGCCGCTCCAGCGCGATCCGCGCCACTTCGCGCCGCACGGGCTCGAAGCAGGACAGTGTGATCGCCTCGGGTGTATCGTCAATAATCAGGTCGACGCCTGTCAGCGTCTCGATCGCCCTGATGTTGCGGCCCTCTCTGCCGATGATACGTCCTTTCATTTCGTCATTGGGAAGCGGTACCACGGATATGGTCGCCTCCGCCACCTGTTCGGCGGCAAGCTTCTGAATGGAAAGGGATATGATGTTTCTTGCTTTTTCGTCTGCTTCTTCTTTGAGCTGCTCCTGATATTCCATGATCTTCACGGATTTTTCGTGTGTCAGCTCGTCTTCCAATTGGGAGAGTAAGTAGTTTTTCGCCTGTTCTGCGGTGTAGCCCGAAATCTTTTCGAGCATCTCGAACTGGCTTTTCTTGATGGTTTCGATTTCTTCCAGCTTGGCATCCGCCTCTTTGATCTTCTTCGAGACGCGATCCTCTTTTTTCTCTACGTTGTCGAGCTTGCGGTCGAGCGTTTCTTCCTTCTGCTGGATGCGGCGCTCCTGACGCTGCACCTCGCGGCGGCGGTCTGCGATCTCCTTCTCGCTTTCGTTGCGGAAACGGTGAACCTCTTCTTTACCCTCAAGGACAAGCTCCTTTTTCTTCGCCTCTCCGTTCTTGATCGCGTCGGCAACAATGCGTCTGGCTTCCTCCTCGGCACTGCCGATTTCCTTCTCCGCGGTGTTCTTTCTCACCGTAAAGCCGATGAAAACGCCGATTGCTCCGCCGATGATCAGCGCGACAACGATGCTGATAATCAAAACGACTGCGTTCATCTCCCTGACACCTCCTTGTTTTTGATAATTAACCTAAACATCCAATCAAATAACTTTAGGGTGCCGTTACATGATATTCAATTTTCATATACAATATTATTTTATGGTAAAAGATGCAAATAATGGATAAAAAATAATATCTATATATAACGGCTCCCGAAAGAGTCTGATTAAAAAAAGCAAACTGCGGCATGTTGAACGCAAGCATTCAACAGTCGCGCCCTTGCAAACCCCATAGATATGGAGTCTAATGTAATTTTATAATAAAAACAAGAATATGTCAATAAGTTTTTGACGGTTTTGTGAAAAAAAGCGTTCGCTTTTCGAAGCTGCACGCGGCGAATTGCGGGATTCTTCTCATTTGTGCGCGATTTTGGAAGCTCAGTGGGAATTTTTTTCAAAATCCTCGGTTTATTTACCGCAAAACTATTGAAGAAATCCAAAAAATGTAATATAATAGAAGTACCTTAAAAATTTAGGAGGAATTATTATGTCAGTAAAAGTTGCAATCAACGGCTTTGGCCGTATCGGACGTCTTGCATTCCGCCAGATGTTCGGCGCAGAGGGCTATGAGGTTGTCGCAATCAACGACCTTACCAATCCCAAGATGCTCGCAAACCTGCTCAAGTATGACACCGCTCAGAAGGGCTATTGCGGCACCATCGGCGAGAACCTGCACACCGTAGAGGCGGGCGAAGGCTCCATCATCGTAGACGGCAAAGAGATCCCCATCTACGCAAAGCCCAACGCTGCCGAGCTTCCCTGGGGCGACCTGGGCGTTGACGTTGTTCTCGAGTGCACCGGCTTCTACTGCTCCAAGGCGAAGAGCCAGGCTCACATCGACGCAGGCGCAAAGAAGGTCGTTATCTCCGCTCCCGCGGGCAAAGATCTTCCCACCATCGTTTTCAGCGTTAACGAAAAGACCCTCACCGCTGAGGACACCATCATTTCCGCTGCTTCCTGCACCACCAACTGCCTCGCTCCCATGGCTGACGCTCTCAACAAGTACGCTCCCATCCAGAGCGGCATCATGAGCACCATCCACGCTTACACCGGCGACCAGATGATCCTCGACGGTCCTCACAGAAAGGGCGACCTCAGAAGAGCAAGAGCAGGCGCTGCCAACATCGTTCCCAACTCCACCGGCGCTGCCAAGGCT
>ONHJ01000130.1 GCA_900317595.1 uncultured Eubacteriales bacterium
GCCAAAACAAAGGGCAGGCTAACCGATCTGACGGCAAAAATGGAGCGCGAGGGCAAACCTCACGGTCATGCCGGAATAGGCCACACGCGCTGGGCGACTCACGGCGAGCCGTCAGACGTCAACTCGCACCCTCACTCGGGCAGACGCGTCACCATCGTCCACAACGGCATTATCGAAAACTACAAGCAGCTAAAGCAGTTTTTGATCGATAACGAGCGCGATGAGTTCCTGTCGGACACCGACACCGAAATCGTGGCTCAGCTGCTCGACTTCTACTACGACGGCAACCCTATCCGCTGCATCCGCAAGGTGCTTCACGAGCTTCGCGGCTCGTTCGCGCTGGGTATCGTTTTTGCCGACCGTCCCGAAACCGTTTACGCCGTTCGCTGCGAAAGCCCGCTGATCGTCGCGCAGGGACAGGGCGAGGTGTTTATCGCGTCCGATGTGCCGGCGGTTATCAAATACACAAAGGACTATTACCTTTTGGAGCAGGGCGAGATCGCCGTGCTGAAAAACGGCGGCGTAACCTTCTGCTCGCTCCACGGCAGAATGCTCGAAAAAGAGCTGCTGACAGCCGACTGGGACGAGGACAGCGCCGAGAAGGGCGGCTATCCTCACTACATGTTAAAGGAGATCCACGAGCAGCCCACAGCTGTAAAAACAACTATCACACCGCGCATTGAGGACGGGCTGCCCGATCTCAGCGAGTGCGGGATCACTCCCGAAACGCTCAGGGAATTTGAGAACATCTTTATTGTCGCCTGCGGAACCGCTATGCACGCGGGTATGGTCGGCAAATACGTCATTGAAAAGCTGGCGCGCGTGTCTGTTACCGTCGATATCGCGTCCGAGTTCCGCTACCGCGATCCGCTGCTGACAACGAAAGATCTGGTAATAATCATCAGTCAGTCGGGCGAGACCGCCGACAGCAAGGCAGTGCTGACTTTAGCAAAACAGACGGGCGCCAAAACACTTGCGATCGTCAACGTCAAAGGCAGCTCTATTGCAAGAGAAGCCGATATGGTGATATACACCCACGCCGGTCCCGAAATCGCCGTTGCCTCTACAAAGGCGTACATGGTGCAGCTCAGCGTTATGTACCTGCTCGCTTTTGAAATGGCTTTTGCAAAGGGCAGAATCAATGAAGAAAAATGCCGTCAGCTCACCGCCCAGCTCACAAAAATGCCCGAGGTCATCGGGCGGACGATCGAAGGCGTGATTGACAGGTGCCAGTACATCTCCACCAAGCTCATTACCGCCGACAGCCTGCTGTATATCGGCAGGGGACTTGACTACGCGCTTTCCATGGAGGGTTCATTAAAGCTAAAGGAGATCAGCTACATCCACTCCGAAAGCTACGCGGCAGGCGAGCTGAAGCACGGCACTATCTCGCTTATCACCGAGGGTATGCCCGTTATCGCCGTAGCAACGCAGAACACGCTGCTCGAAAAAACCGTTTCAAATATAAAAGAGGTAAAGGCGCGCGGCGCGATGACGATCGTTATCTGCGACGAAGAAGCCGACATAGACGCCGAAGCGGCTGATTACCTTGTGCGCATTCCCAAAATCAGCGAAATGCTGATGCCGATGGTCGCCACCGTGCCCATGCAGCTGCTCGCCTACTACACCTCGGTCAACAAGGGCAACGACGTCGACAAGCCGAGAAACCTCGCAAAATCGGTGACTGTCGAATAGCCGATCGCAGTGTATTTTATACTATTCTCGCATAAAACGCTTTAACATCTGTTGCGTTAAATTCCGCAATACTGCGTTGTCGTCCTTGCAAGGCGTCAGCCTTGCGGCGTCCTCCGCCTTGTTCTGCGAAATTTTCCGCTAACATCTGTTTTAAAGCCTTTTATTTAAGAATAGTATTATAAAGCTGTTTTGCCACGCCGTCGTTATCGTTTGGGTTAAATGATACAGAAAAGCCGCGTAAAAGCAACCCGCCACAGCCTTCCGGTTGTGACGGGTTTTACCTTTTTGGGACATTCAATTTTTGTTCAGCCAGCCATGACACAGATCAATCTCTGTATCTGCTGCCTTTGCCCGCGCGTGCCTTGCGGCGCTTGCGCGAGGAGAGGACCGTAATCAGAATAATCAGCAGCGCGATTATCAAAACCGCCGCCGCAATAACAATGATTAGAGTCAGATTATCCTTGACAAACTTCTCCGCGGAAGAAACGTCGCTTTCGATATCCTCGGCGGCGAGAAGGTTTGTTGAGCCCAAATCCAGATCCTCATATTTAACGCTGACTGTTCCCAGCACGTCGCCCTTTTTTACGGGCGCTTCAATCTGTTGGGGGCAGTTTATTTCTGTTTTAAGCTTGTTTTTATCGTAATTTTTCGGAAGAAAGGCTGATATCTCCTTCTGCGGGATCGCGCCCAGCGTCCTTTTGTCGCGGGCGTTTTTCACGTCAACGGAAGTCACGCTGTCGTTTGCGCCGTAAACCGTCTGCACACCCAGATTTTCATATGCCTGCTTATAGAGCTTTGCGGTGTCGAGCATGGCGTAGTTCACGTTTTCCTCGTAGTCATAATCGGCTCCGAAGCAGACGCAAAGATACTTGTCGCCGTCTTTATCGGACGAGGTCACAAGGCACTTGCCCGCCTCATCAAGATAACCCGTCTTTATGCCCTTTGTGTACTCGTAGTAGTACATGCCGCCCATAGCTTCCGAATCGATCATAAAATTCGTGTTTCGCAGGGGTTCAAAGCCGTTCGGGGTGTAGGATACGGTGTTGCATATCTCCATAAACGACGTGATCGTCATGGCGTGCCTTGCGATCAGCGCCATATCGCGGGCAGTGGTATAGTGGTCGGGATCGTAAAGCCCGTGAGGGTTGGCAAAATGCGTATCCTTACAGCCCAGCTCGGCGGCTTTGGCGTTCATCTTTTCCGCAAAGCCCTCAATACCGCCGCCGATATGATCCGCCAGCACAAGCGCGGCGTCATTGCCCGACGGAAGCATAAGACCGTACAGAAGATCTCTGACAGAGACCTGCTCACCTACATGCTGAGCCAGCCCCATCACCGTGCTCTCGGGGTCGAGCCCGTCGATAACTTCCTGCTCTATAGTAACCTTAGTCGAATCCAAATCGCTGACATTCTCAGCCGTAATGATGAACGTCATTATCTTGGTGGTGGAAGCCGGGTACATCTTCTGACCGGAATCCTTCTCGTAAACAACCGTACCCGTATTGAGGTTCTCCAGATACACCGCTTTCGACACGGTATCAATATCGAACCCGTAATCTACAGCCGAGGCTGAAAATACGCTCAGGCAAATCATCATGGCTGAAAAAACAACTACCGCTATTCGTTTCATATAGTCCTCCGTATTTTTATATTATTACTCCCGAAACATTAAATCCTCTTTTTCCATGATAACCGTTTACAGCTCACTGCCGCCGTGAGGGGCACGATAATCATTTTCCTTTATTGATTGCCCTTTGAACGTTCTCAAATTCGCCGAGGACAAAAGCCACGTCGTCGGGCTCTATCACTGTTTCCGCTGTGGGAACCAGCACCTCGGAACCAGCACCTCACCGCGGCGCTTGATAGTAAGAATATTGATATTAAATCTTTTGCGGGCATCGATCTGAACGATCGACCTTCCGTGCCATGCCTTGGGAACCTTCAATTCGTAAATATAGTAGTCTTTTTCAAGAGGGAAAAAGTCCAGAATATTATCGGAAGCGTATTTTGTAGCGATACGGCGGGCGGTCTGCATTTCGGGGTAAACCACCTCGTCGGCGCCGTTTCTGAGCAAAAACTTCATCTGCACATCGTTAGTCGCGCGGGATATTACCTTTTTTGCGCCGAGTTCGCTTAAAAGCGAGGTCGCCTCAAGCGACGACTGAAAGTGTCTGCCCAAAGTAACGAAGCATACGTCATAATCGTTTATGCCTAAATTACGAAGGAACGCCTCGCTTGTGCCGTCGCCGATCTTCGCGTTTGTTACATACGGCATAATTTCGTTTATGCAATCCTCATTGATGTCGACTGCCATAACCTCGCAGCGAAGCTCTTCCATGCGCTTTGCGATATGTGTTCCGAATTGTCCCGCGCCTATTATCAAAACTGATTTCATAATTATTCTCCTATCCTATTGATATTGATTCAAGAGGCAAACGTGAGTGCTTGTCGCCTGACGACGGCAAAGCGGCGTATATCAACGTAAG
>ONHJ01000160.1 GCA_900317595.1 uncultured Eubacteriales bacterium
GACCTGAGCACCGACATCGACCTGTACGCCCTGTGGCTGAAGGACTATGTGATAAAATACGACGCTAACGCCGAGGGCGTGACCGGCACGACGGGTCCGCAGAAGCACGAGGTCAGCCGATTGAACGACGGCACCTGGTATGTGCATCAGGAGCGCCTGTTAAACAACGGCTATGAGCGCGAGGGCTACAGGTTCACATACTGGTATCTCAATCCCGAGTGCACCGGCAGGTCGTTTACCGACGGAGGCGTTTCGCCGATCGACGAGCTGCGAGCCTCCGACGGCGAGATCACGCTCTACGCCGGTTGGGAGCGAAATAAATTCAATGTCACCTTTGACAAGAACGCCGACGACGCGGTCGGCGAGATGGAGCCGCAGGTATTCACCCTCGGCATGAACAGCCTGCTCAATGAAAACCGGTTCACCCGTCCGGGCTGGCGCTTCAAGGAGTGGAACACCGAGCCCGACGGCTCCGGCAACCGCTATGTCGGCTACGCGACGCCGCAATTCAACAGAGATACCACCCTCTACGCTGTCTGGCAAAAGACCTGCACCGTCAGCTTTGCCGCAAACGGCGGCGAGGGAGAGATGGAGCCGGTCGTCATAGACCAAAACAGCTATATTTATCTGCCTCAGTGCGGCTTTGTCAAGCAAGACTGGTCGCTCGAAAGCTGGAACACCGAGCCCGACGGCAGCGGAACAATGTATTACGATAAGGCGTTCAAGCAGTTCACCGAAGACATAACGCTCTACGCTCAGTGGAAGCAGACGCGCTTCACCGTCACCTACGACCCCAACGGCGGCGATGACGAGCCTATGGCGCAGATCGTCGACTTCGCCACCGGCACCTCCAGCGTTTGTCCGCGCTGCTCCGCTGAGTTATCCGCCGCTGTAACCGCGCCCGATCTGACTGTGCGGTTCTGCGACTGCTGCGGCTTCGGCAGGGTGCTGCATGACGAGGGCTCGACTGACGGACTTGCCGACAGCTCCTACCGCTCACTCAGCGATTACACGGCAAGCGCCAAGTTCGACGATTTCGCTTCGCTCTATGCCGCGCTGATCGCCTGCTATCCCGATAAGGATTTCACTGTCGTATCGGACGACGGAACCGAGGAATACGCGGCTTATACCGCTTTGTTCAACAAGGGCAGACAGATTATGGAAGCCTCGCTCTCCAATGTCACCAAGGAGCCAGGCTATTCTATGAGCACCTCCGCCATCGTCGGAGTGACCGACCGATTTGTCCTCACTCCGGGAGCCAACGAGCTTGATATCGACGATACGCTTTCTGCGGTCGCACGGCTCTTCGGCTATGACGATACGGCGACCTTCCTGAGCTATGCCGAGAGCGCAGCCTCAACCTATATCGCCAATGAAGCGGGAGCGAATACGGATTCCCTCGCTAACCGCCTGAAATATAAGGGCGCGGTCTATACGAAAAGCGGCTCGTTTGTGTTCCCGTACGCGTTCAAAAATGATGTCACCGATACGACCCTCCTTGCGTTCCTGATCGTCGACGCTGAGGGCAATATATCCCTCTGGCTGAGCGATCTTAACGCTCTCTATCTGACCACCGTTTACGGCATGGAGCTGCCGAACGGCGTCGAGGCTTCACTTGAGGTCTACGGACGGTGCAGTCTTTACGAGAATCCCAAGCCGCTCGAAAACAGCTTCACCCGCGAGGACTACGCGTTCTCCAAGTGGAACACCGCTCCCGACGGCTTCGGCACGACCGTTTACGCGAGTTCCTCATTCAGCTCATATTCCTTAAAGGAGAACATGACGCTGTACGCGCAGTGGACGCCGACCACCTGTCTCGTAACCTTTGACGCGAACGGCGGCGAGGGCGTTATGGAGCCGCAAAAGCTCAAAAATAATGTCGCGACGCCTTTGAATGAGAATCAATTCACCCGCGAGGGCTACACCTTCGCAGGCTGGAACACGAACAGCACCTCGTCCTACGCGTCGTACTCCGACGGCGCTGAGATCAGCAAGAGCGCCGACACCACGCTTTACGCGATCTGGAAGAGAAACGTCAAGATCACCTATGACCCCAACGGCGGCTACGGCACGATGGAGCCTCAGGAGATACCTATCCAGACAAGGGGCTATCTGGATCCGAACGCCTTCCGCCATGAGAGCCTTGTATTCAACTTCTGGTCGCTCACGCCCGACGGCGCAAGAGCCTATTATGATAAATCATCAATCTATTTCTCCGCCGATCAGGAGAATATGACGCTCTACGAAGAACAGCACCCGGAGGCGGTCATCAGCTTTGAGGGAACGTCCTTAACACAAGGCTCCAATCCTGCCGTAACGTATGAATATTTTGAGGGCGAAGCCGCCGATCCCGAAAGACTTATGGCGAAAGCGCCGACCGACGCGGGCGTTTATACGGTGCGCGTGATCTATGAGGATTCAAGATATGTCGGGCGCAAAACGGCGGCGCTGACCATTAAAAAGGCGGCAAGAACGATCACCGTTAATCCCTTTCTTCAGCTTTACGGCAAGGACGGAGCGGCGGCGCTCAGGCTCAACTCGGATTATGACGATTCCGCAAGCGCCGAAGATGTGATCGTAATGACAGAAAATGCCGCTGTCGCAGCAAAGGGCGAGGGCTTGTCATACAAGTCCGGCAATGTTCTGATGTCAGCGGTCGCCTTTAATGGCGAGGGCTACACCAATATGACCTTTGCGCTCCCCGAGACAGCCAACTATGAGGCGTGTCAGGCCTCTGTCATTGTTATCGCCAAGGACGGCTATAACGTCAATATAGATACGGTTGAAAACGGAACCGTTTCCGTGAACAAGGCGAAAGCCGCCGCTGACGGCGAGGTCACTGTGTCCGCCGTGCCAAAGCCCGGCTATTCGCTCGACAAGGTGACATATACTGACGAAACCACCAACAAAACCTTTGAGGTGACCGACGGCAGATTTACAATGCCGGAGAGCAATGTGACCGTCAGCGCGACCTTCACGCAAAACGAATACAGCATAGCCTATGCGGATGTTGACGGCGTGACCTATGCCGCCGATCTGCCCCAAACGGCGCATTACGGTGAGCGTATCGCCCTGACTGCCGATACGGACGGCACAGCGGCTATCAAGGGCTGGCGTTACAGCTTCGGCGAATCCGCGACAATCGTTGAAATCGCGCCCGATAAGGACGGCGGCTTCACCTTCGATATGCCGGAGCGGGATATCACGGTCGAAGCGGTAACGGGCGAACTCTATGACGTGACGACCGGAAACGGCAACATCGCCGTTTCCGCCGAAAAAGCGGCGGAGGGAACCTTGATCACCGTCACTCCTGCCGCTGCGGACGGATTTAAGCCCGGTGCCGTCACCTATACGGCAAACGGCGCCGAAAAGCCTGTTACCGTAAGCGTCAACGAGAACGGCGAAACAGAATATACCTTTATCATGCCTGCCGGAAACACAACGGTCAGGGCGGCTTTCATCGCCGACGCTGCAATATCCGACGCTCTTGACAGCGTGAACGGCAGCGCGACCTCCGAGATCGGCAAAAGCGAAGCTCAAATCAGCATCGCGGTTGATGAAACTGCAGCGCAAACGCTCCGAGCGGCGGCGGTAGCGGTAAACGTAAAGCTGACCGCGGAGGGCAGCAGAAGCATCACCGATGATGAAAAGGCTGCGGCGGTCGAGGCGCTGTCTCAGGCGGGTATGATCGTTGTCGAAAGCGACGGAGATAATGTTTCCGTCAAGAAAGGCGACGGCAGTGACGCCGAGATCAGGATCGTTGAAAAGACCTATTTGAAGGTTGAAGTCAAGGACTATTGGCAGAACGGCGATCGCTTTACGATGACCTTTGACATCACCCCGATGAAGCAGACTGTCGCCACTGTCGAGGAGGCAGGTTCACAGCTCAACAGCGAAAACAGCGTTCCGCTTTCTCCGGCGCAGGCTGTTGATGTTACAGAGATGACCGAAGTGACGGTGGGCGTTCCCTCCGAGATGGCTCAGGCGGCAGGCGGCGCGGGCAAAACCGTTTATGTTCGGCATGCGCATAACGGAAAAACCTACGAGTATCCGGCGATAATCAGCGGAAACGATACCGACGGCTATACTGCGACATTTGATAATCCGAACGGATATTCCGAGTTCACGCTCGATATCCAAAGCGACGCTGTCGCCTCATATGTGTTCAAAGGCGTAACCTACCGCTACACCTCGTTTGCGGATGCGATAACCGGCGCCCTTGGCAAGCGCGTTACCGCTGTCACCATGTACAAAATGCCGACGGGCGAGGATCACGCGACCGTGACAAAGCCTGTAACATTTACATTCTCTGTTGCGGACGGCTGCGAGGACCTTGTCGATCTCGACAAGCTCTATACCGATTGGCTGCTTGAGGACGACGGTAAAGTTAAAGCGTCTTCCGCCGAACAGCTCGCCGAACATAAGATGCGTTTCGCGTTGACAAGCTATGAGATCGGCGACGTGACTCTCGACGGTTATATAAACATCAGTGACGTGACCGCCATACAGCGCCACCTTGCCGAATATGAGCTGCTTTCCGATGAACAGCTCGCATTGGCTGACACGAACGGCGACGGTGTTTTGACTATTGCTGACGCGTCCCATTTGCAGATGTATCTCGCGGAATATGACGTGGTTCTCGGCAAACAGCCTGCATAAATAGAGTCTACTGAAAAACTCTCTGACGAACATGCAGCTTAATCACCAATAAACGGCAATAGTGCAACAGCAAGCGCAATAAATCCTCCCTTAGTTTGCGGAAGGCGTTCATTGCGAGTATGGCAAACACAAGGTCGGTTTTGGCGCTGCCATCCAACTTGCTCATTAC
>ONHJ01000143.1 GCA_900317595.1 uncultured Eubacteriales bacterium
AAAACTATGTTTAGAAAAATGAGAAGAGGCAAGCAACAGCTTTCCGAGAAGGAATGTGCTGCTGTTTTACAAGAAGAAAAGCGCGGCGTTTTGGCTGTGAATGGCGACGAAGGCTACCCTTACGCCGTGCCGATGGATTATGTTTATGCCGACGGAAGGCTCCGTTTTCACAGCGCCGCCGAAGGACACAAGATCGACGCGATCAATCGTGACCCGAAAGCCTCCTTCTGCGTTTTGCAGCAGGCAAAACTGTCGGACGACGGCTGGTCTTATTATTGGAACAGCGTGACGGTGTTCGGCAGGGTGCGCGTGGTTCGCGAGGAAGCCGACCGGCTGGAAACGCTGCGGATGCTTGGCTCAAAGTATTACCCCGACGCCTTGACCACCGAGAACACGATAGCCCAACACGCCGCACGAGTGCTTGTGCTCTATATGGAGATCGAGCATATCAGCGGCAAGCGCGTGCACGAAAAGTAAACCTATGAGCAATAATTATTCCGCTATGGAAAAATCAAAAGCTGACACCTCCTATATTTTCCGCCAAAGCCATCCGTCGGTCGCCGATCTGCGCTACGGCGCACTTCACCGACGCTTTGCGGACGTGGGCTGCGGCGTGGCGGCGATCTACAATGTGATGCTGTTTTTGGGCAAGCCGCAGGCGATTCCCGATATCATCCGCGAGGCGGAAAGCCTGAAAATGCCGTGGCTTTTCGGGATGTTCGGCACCAAGCCGAGGTCGCTCGGGCGCTATTTTGACAAAAAGGGCGTGGCTTACATGCAAACCGACAGTGCCGCGCGGTTTCGCGAGGGTCTGAAGACCGCGTGCTGCGCGATAATCTGCGCGTGGAACGAGCCCAAGACCAACGGCATACACTTCTTCGCCGTGATTCGCACCGCCGAAGGCTGCCGTTCGCTGAATCAATACTCCAACTGCGACAGCGCCACCGATTTTTCGCCCGACGAAATCAGCGAAAAGCGGTTTATTACGGGGTATCTGTTTGGTCAGTAGGCAGTAGTCGAATTGCACGCTCCCTATTCTGTCATTCCGACCAAGCGGAGCGCGTGGAGGAATGACAGCGAGAGGAAACGCCCTCTCACAACTCACGCTCCTCCCGAAAGCATTGTCCGTTTTATGGGACAATGATTGGTGTATAATTAAAATATACCAATGAGGGAGGTTTTGAAAATGTTAAACTTTTTGATCAACTTTTGCATCACCACTTTTATTTGCTACGCGGCGGCAGGTCCCGTCAGGGCAATCCTGTTTCCGAAAAAGCGACCTGCGGGCAGGGTCTCGGCAGCTGCGCGCAAGGCGAAAATCATCAGAATCAACAGCAAAAAGAAGGCACGCAGAAATCTGCGTGCCGCTTATTATTTGATAACAGTTATATCCAAAGGGTATTGTCGCGAGCCTCCTCTGCCGCTTCTCTGGCGGCTGCCGCGTTTATGTTTGTCTGACGGACGTTTTTCTCCACATAATTCATATGCTTCTGCGATTTTAAAATCCGGATCGCTTCCTTAAGATCATCTGCCTCGTTGTTCAAAAGCGCGGATATCATAAAGTCGATCTCGTCGGTTGTATATTTGACGGTGGGAAACAGTTCTTCATACGCCGCCTTGCCCGCTTTGTACTTCTCAGTTTTACTTTCTTGATCGTATTTTGTATTTTCCTGCTTAAGCAATTCCCACGCTTCGTCTTTTTCTTTTTCAACTCTTTTTAACTCGGCTTCCTCTTTGCTCCTGAGATACAGCGCCGGAAAAAACACGGCCAAGGGTATAAGCCAAGATCCAAGAAGCCCGGATAAAAAACCATTCGACTTTACAACCCCGGTTAAATGCAAGATAGATGATAATACGCCATAGCCGAGAGCGAGTATTGCAAATACGAGCAGTACGGTACACAGTTTTTTCTGTTTTTCTATCTTTTGGACTCTTTTGGGTTGCTCTTCATGAAAACTGTTTTTTAATCCGGCTATTCTTTCATTCGAGCAGACATACGAATACGCAGTTTTAAGCTTTTGAATTGTTTCGGTTTTTGTCATAATAATCTCTCCAGAGGTTTTTGCGCATTTTCCCGGATTTTGTTACGGGTGCGGGGTCCCGGGTTTCATAATGAATCATATCTCCGGCAGAACCGAAGTCGCGACCGCGAAATAGATAAGCAGCGAGAGCGAGTCGCAGACAGTTGTGATCAGCGGGTTAGCCATGACAGCGGGGTCGAAGCCGACCTTCTTAGCCAGAAGCGGCAGCCCCGAACCGACGAGCTTCGCCATTACGATGGTGCCTACGAGCGTCAGCGAAACCACCAGCGCTATCAGCACCTTGTCGCCTGCCTCGCCCGGCGCGTTGCCGTAGTTGCGCAGGTCAAACAGCAGCAGCTTCAAAAAGTTGGCGGCGCCGAGGGTGAGACCGCAGAGGATCGAAACGCGCAGCTCCTTCCAAAGCACCTTGAAAATGCTTTTGAACTCGATCTCGCCGAGCGACAGGGCGCGGATGACCGACACAGACGCCTGAGAGCCAGCGTTGCCGCCTGAGCCGGTTATCATTGGAATGAAGGACGACAGAATGATGATCTGCGCCAAAACGCCCTCGAAGGACGTGATTATCATGCTGGTGAAGGTGGCGGAGAGCATGAGGATCAGCAGCCAAGGCACGCGCTTGCGGTAGATGCCGAACACGCCCGTTTTCATATAGGGCTTGTCCGACGGCAGAACCGCCGCCATTTTTTCGATATCCTCGGTGGCTTCCTCCTGGATAACGTCGATCGCGTCGTCGATGGTGACGATGCCGACGATCCTCTGCTCGTTGTCGACGACCGGCAGAGCGAGAAAGTCGTAGTTTGAAAACATCTGCGCGACCTGCTCCTGATCGTCAAGGGTGTGGACGGAGATGACGTTTTCCTCCATCATGTCCTTCACAACGTCGTCGTCGTTGGCGAGCAGCAGGTCTTTTACGGTCGTGATGCCGATAAGGTGGTTGTTTTCGTCGTTGACATAGCAGGTGTAGATGGTCTCCTTGTCAACGCCGGTGCGCCTGATGCGCTTGATCGCCATTTCGGCGGTCATGTCGGGGCGAAGCAGGATGAACTTGTCGGCGGTGCGCAGTATGCGCTTGACGACATTTGCGGGCATTTCCTCGATAAGGTCGACGGCGTCGTCGACGAACAGCTCGTCCACGACCTCCTTGAGCTCGCTGTCGGAGAAGCCGTGGATCAGAAACTCCTGAGTTTCCTCGTCCATCTCAACAAATGTCTCCGCCGCAAGCTCTTTGGGCAGGATGCGGAACAAAATAGGCAGCTTTTCATCCTGCAATTCCTCAAACACCGCGGCGATGTCATAGGGCATCATGGTGCTGAGAATGTCGCGAAGCGTCGCGTATTTCTTTTCGTCGAGCAGCTTTTTAATGGTCTGCGTCAAGGTAACATTAACCTGAACCATCATCACTCCTCCTTCGTTGGAAAAATCAAACACAAAACAGCGGATTTATATACTCATATTTTAGTCTTTTTTCACGAATATGTCAAGTTGGTTCGCAACAATTAATTAAATATTCGGCGATGTCAGAGGTTTAGTGGTCAGTAGTCAGTAGTCAGAGGTTTAGTGGTCAGTAGTCAGTTGTTAGTAGTCAGTTAAGGGTCGCTTCGCTCCGGATTTGTAA
>ONHJ01000163.1 GCA_900317595.1 uncultured Eubacteriales bacterium
TCCTTCCGTCTCCTGACAGAAAAGCGAAAGGAAGCTCCGTCCATGATCTACACCCCATTGACCAAAAAAGCCATGCAGCTTTGCTTTGACGCCCATAAAGACCAGAAGGACAAAAGCGGCCTGCCCTATGTGTTTCACCCCTTTCATCTGGCCGAGCAGATGGACGACGAGTACTCGACCTGCGTCGCGCTGCTTCACGACGTTGTTGAGGATACCGGTATCACGCTTGAGGACTTAAAGGCGCAGGGCTTCCCGGAGGAGGTAACCGACGCGGTCGCTCTTATGACTCACGACGACGGCACGCCGTATTTTGAGTACGTAAAAAATCTGCGCAGCAATCCTATCGCGAAAAAGGTCAAGGCGGCGGATCTTGCGCACAACAGCGACCTTAGCCGGCTGGATTACGTAGACGATAATGCGCTCGCGCGTGTTGAAAAATACCGCAGAGCAATGGAAATTTTAGCCGAATAAATAACGAATTCATATTCTGAGGTGAATTATGAGCAATAGATACAGGATTCTGATCTCTACCGACAGCGGCAGCGTCAGAGAAGCCAACGAGGACAATTTTATTTTTAACGGCACGATAAAACGACCCGGCGATGAGGCGCAGCATTTCAGGGCGAGAGATACCGGCGAACCGATTCTCTGCGCCGTTTTTGACGGAATGGGCGGCGAAAAGGGCGGCAAGGCTGCTTCGGAGATAGCTGCGCGCGTTGCGCTGAAGTTCTACGAGTACCTCGCCGAGGGCAACCTCAGAGCTGCCGACAATATTCAGGACTACGTTTCAAACTGCAACAGCCAGATCAGCCTGTTCATGGAAAAGTATAAGTACAAGCGCGGAGGCTGCGCGTTCGCGATGGTTTATCTGCACGACGGTATCGCCGAGCTTTTCACAATGGGCGATTCGCGTATTTACCTGTACCGCCGCGGCTGTCTTATCCGCGTTTCAAGAGACCACACCCTCGCTCAAAAGAAGTACGAGGCAAACATCTTTACCCGCGAGGAGGCGGACGAAAGCTCCGAAAGCCATATTCTGACCAGATTTTTGGGTATGGACGAGGATTCCGAGGACTTCTGCGCCGAAGCGTACCGCGAGGTCAGTCTCGGCAAGGGCGACAAGCTGCTGATCTGCAGCGACGGTCTTTATAATATGTGTAACGACAGAGAGATTTTTGAGGTTCTCTCGGTGCCTGAGCAGCCTTATACGATCCAGCTGGTCAGCAAGGCTAAGGAACGCGGCGGCGAGGACAACATCACCTGCATTCTTATCGAACCTGATAAAACCGCCGCGCAGTAACGACGCGCTGCGCAGATAAAGAGGGATAATATGTATTGCTACAACTGCATGACCAAGCTTCCGGGCGGAGCCGAGTTTTGTCCGCAATGCGGCAAAAGCGCCGTGCCCGATGAAATACCGCATCATCTTGCTCCGCAGACGGTGCTTAACGGCAAGTATCTTGTCGGAAACTCGATCGGCGAGGGCGGCTTCGGCATAACCTATGTCGGCTTAGACCTCAACCTTAACCTGAAAATCGCGATCAAGGAGTTTTTTCCGAACGGCTACGCCAACAGAAACAACAAGGTGACAAACAAGGTCACTCTCAATTACCAGAAAGAGGGAGAATACTTCAAGAACGGCAAGGAGCAGTTCCTTCGCGAGGCGCGCAGCCTTGCAAAGTTCTCGCGCGAAAAGGGAATTGTCGACGTGAGGGACTTCTTTACGGAGAACGACACCGCCTACATAATCATGGACTACGTCGACGGCGAAACGCTCTCTCAGCGCCTTAAACGGCAGGGCGTTTTTCAGCCTGACGAGCTGTTCCGGATGATGCTCCCTATCATGCGCTCACTTGAGAAGATCCACAGCGAGGGGATCATTCACCGCGATATCTCTCCCGACAACATCAAGATCTCGGAGGACGGCAGCCTTACGCTGATGGATTTCGGTTCCGCGAGGTATTTTACCGGCGCGCAGAAAAAGACCATGTCGATCATGCTCAAGCCCGGCTTTGCGCCTTACGAGCAGTACAGCACAACCGGCAACCAGGGTCCGTGGACTGACGTTTACGGCCTGTGCGCGACGATCTATAAATGTATCACCGGCAAAACTCCGCCTGATTCGCTCAACCGAACTCAGCGCGACCCGATTCAGACGCCCTCCGATCTCGGCGCCGCGATCAGCGAACCGCTGCAGAATGTGCTGATGTACGGCCTTGCGATCTACCCCGAGAACCGCTGTCAGAATATGACCCGTCTTATTGAATTATCAACGGCGGCTCTGCAAAACCCGGGTCAGGAACAGACGCTTATAATCAACAGCGGCGTCAGCGACGATATCAACCGCACGCGTATCACCGACGAGAGGTACAAGACGATGTTCGGCGAAGGCTCAGGTTTGGCCGCGGTTCCCGGCGGACAGGAAAACGTGCAGCTCCAGCCGGTCGTTCCCGAGAAGAAAAAGACCAACACGGCGCTTGTTGTAACGCTCGTTGTAATTTCGGTTCTCGCCGTGGCGATAATCGGAGTAGTAACGGCGCTTCTTGTCAATTCAAATAAGCAGGACGACAGCGCCGAGCC
>ONHJ01000085.1 GCA_900317595.1 uncultured Eubacteriales bacterium
GGCATTTCCCCCTTGGGAAAGGGGGTCTTCACTTTAAGAGCAACGCTCGGCGCACTGCCGAAGAGGATTCCTCCACGCGCTGAGCTTGGTCGGAATGACAGCATAAGGAGCAACGCCTTTTTCCAAACACGCACTATTATAAATCGGGTGCTGGCAGCGCCCGCCCTTCACAATTCACCTTTCGCCATTCGCTATTCACCGTAACCGTCAACTCCGGCAACAAATTTTTAAAAATAAAGCGGAGTTGTTGCAATCGGATAAAATATTTGTTATAATAGTAAAATACGAAAGACTATGGAGGAGAATATGGAGTTTACGCAATACACCTGCCCCGTGTGCCAAAAGCGTTTTGTTTTGGGCGACGACGTGGTCGTATGCCCCGAATGCGGAGCGCCTCACCACAGAGAGTGCTTTGAGCAAAACGGACGCTGCGCCTTTGAGGACAAGCACGGCGCGGGATTTGATTTTGAGAAAACCGACGTCGACACAGAGGACAGCGACGGCGTCGAGACCGTTGTCTGCCCCAATTGTAAGACCGAAAACGAAAAAACAAACTTCTATTGCAGCAAATGCGGCTTTCCGCTGAATGAGCGCGACCGCCGCGGCGAAATGCCCGGAAACGGTCAGGAGAACAGCGCTCAAAGCACGCAGTTCGGAGTTGGGAACATCGGGTTCGCGCTTGCAGACCCGCTTGCCGGCATGAACAGCGAGGACGAGATCGCCGAGGGCGTAAAGGTAGGCGAAGCGGCAAAATTCATCGGCAAAAACACGCAGTATTTCCTGTTGGTGTTCAAGCGCCTCAAGGATTTCGCCAAGGGAAAATTCTGTTTTTCCGCGTTCGTTTTCACGGGCTCATACTTCATTTACCGCAAGATGTACGCGCTTGGCATAGCCCTTTGCCTGATGATGATCGGTCTGACCGTCGGCTCGTCGTTCCTGCTCCTTTCGGACAGCTTCAGGACAGTGCGCGAAGCGATGACGGAAAGCACCTCTCTTTTCTCGACCTTTTCCTCTTCCGCCTCCGACAGCGCGCTTTCGCGGTTCACATCGGAGGACTGGATACGGCTGTGGATAATCGGCGCCATGAGTCTGGCTCAGATCGGCATCCGCGTTTTCAGCGGACTGGCTTCCAACCGCTTCTACTACAGCCACTGCACCAAAAGCATACGCCGCATCAAGGCTCAGTCGCCGCAGACGCTCAACAAAACGCTTGAGGAGCAAGGCGGCGTCAACCTGCCCATGGCGGCAAGCTTCTTTGCCGCTATGACGATCTGCGGCTATTTACCGAATTTCTTTTTCTGACAGAATATTTAGGAGGATTTATGAAGATCACAAAAGCAGTTATTCCCGCGGCAGGCTTCGGCACCCGCGTTCTTCCCGCTACGAAAAGCTTTCCCAAGGAGATGTTCCCGATCGTTGACAAGCCCACGATCCAATACATCGTTGAGGAGGCGGTCAACGCCGGCATCACCGACATCCTGATCATCACCACACGCGGAAAGGGCTTGATCGCCGACCACTTTGACCGCTCACCCGAGCTGGAGCAGATTCTTGAAAAAAGCGGCAAAACCGATTTTCTTAATCTCGTGAGGAGCATCTCCGAGCTGGCTAACATCAACTTTATCCGCCAAAAAGAGATGAAGGGCTTGGGTCACGCGATACTCAAGGCAAAGTCCTTCGTGGGCAGAGAGCCGTTCGCGGTGCTGTTCGGCGACGGCGTTATCGTCAGCAAGACCAAGCCCGCGATACAGCAGCTTATTGAGCACTACGGCGAATTCGGCGAGGGCGTCGTCGGCGTCAAGAAGGTAGCCGAGAGCGAGATACACAAATACGGCTCGCTTAAGGTGGAGCATCTTCACGACAACGTGTTCGGCTGCACCGATATGAAAGAAAAGCCCAAAACAAAGGAAGAGGTGCTGTCGCTGTATTCCATCATCGACCGCTGCGTGCTGCCGCCCGAGATCTTTGATATCCTCGAGCGCACCGAGCCGGGCGTCGGCGGCGAGATTCAGCTCACCGACGCCATGCGCGAGATCGCCGTCACCAAGGGCATGACCGCCGTTGAGTTTGAGGGCAAGCGCTATGACATGGGCAACAAATTCGGCATTTTGCAGGCGCAGATCGAGGTCGGTCTTAACCACCCCGAAACGAAGGACGCTCTGAAGGCGTATATCAAGGAGCTTGCCGCGAAGCTTTGAGACAGCGGAAAAAGCGTAAATAATTAAAAAGCAGGGATGCGTTTCCGAAAACGGACTGATCCCTGCTTTTATTTTTCGATATTAGAACAATTACGCATTGCGAATCAACACGGGTTTATGCTTTTCAAAGATAACACAGCCATCAAAGCCGGCAGCCTTCGCAACAGCTATCCCCTGCTCTATGCCCCTGCCGACCATGTCCGCTGAGTGCGCGTCGGTGCCTACAGTGACATATTCGCCGCCGAGCTCTTTGAAGCGGCGCACCAGCTTTTCGTCCGGGAGCGTGCTTTTCAGCTCTTTGAACAGCCCCGAAACATTGATCTCGAGGGCTTTTTTGTTCTTGATTAGAATTTTAAACACCTCGTCGATGAGGTCCATATGCTTTGACAGATCGGGAAATCTGCCAGTGCCTGCCACGATATAGCGCAGCGGATAGGTCAGGTGGGAAAGGCTGTCGAAATGCGGGAACGAGGCGGTTTCGCAAAGCTCGGTGAAATATTTCGCCAGAAGCTTGTCGACGTCCACACCGCTGTAGTTCATGTAGTAAAAATCCTGCATATTTTTGAGATTATGCACCGAAGCCAGCACGAAGTCAAAGTCGCCGTAGGCAAGCGCGTGCTCGGTGGCGGCGGGGTCATGGCAGGGCTCGCCAAGCTCAAGCCCGCGGATAACCTTAAGCTTTCCCGCGTATTTTTCGCGCGCGGCGCAGGCTTCCGAGTACGATTTCGGGATAAGCCTGTCAAAGCATCCGAATTCGCAGTCGTCGCCGAAGCGGATGAACGGCGCCTCGCAGTGGTCGGTGACGGCAAGCGCGTACAAGCCCCTGTCGATCGCCGCCCGGCACATCTCGTCGACCGTGTTTTTTGCGTCAAAAGAATTATTCGAGTGGGTGTGCATATCGCATAATGCCTTCATATCCATTCCTCCCTCAAAAATAATAGCATACTCCGCAAGTTTATGCAAGATTTAACTTTACTTTGCCGACAAAAAAGGGTATAATCATACCGTATCTTTAGATTTTTAGGAGGACATTATGAAAGCGATCATTACGGTTATCGGCAAAGACACTGTAGGCATCCTTGCAAAGGTATCAAACGCCTGCTCCGAGGCGAACGTCAACATCGTGGAGGTCACCCAGAGCGTTTTGCAGGATATGTTTGCGATGATAATGCTGGTGGAGATCGACAAGGCGTCGGTCGGCTTTGAGGAGCTGCGCGCGAATCTGAACGCCGTGGGCGACGCGACCAACACCAAGATCCACCTGATGCACGAGGACATCTTCAACAGTATGCACAGGATTTAAGAGGGGAACGATCTATGCTGGAAACCAAGGATATACTTGAAACCATCAATATGATAGATAACGAGAATCTTGACGTGCGCACCATAACGATGGGCATTTCGCTGCTCGACTGCATGGACGAGGACATTGACCGCGCGTGCGGCAAGGTTTATGACAAGATCATGCGCAGCGCCGGAGATCTGGTTAAGACAGGCGAGGATATCGAGAGAGAATACGGCATCCCGATCATCAACAAGCGCATTTCGGTCACCCCGATCGCTATGATAGCGGCGCCCTGCCAAAGCAAGAACGTGGTGCGCTTTGCCCACACGCTCGACAGGGCGGCGAAGGAGCTCGGCGTCAACTTCATCGGCGGCTACTCGGCGCTGGTGCAGAAGGGCTTCGCGAGCGGCGACTACGCGCTTATGGAGAGCATTCCGCAGGCGCTGAGCGAAACCGAATTTGTGTGCTCCTCGGTCAACATCGGCTCCACCAAGGCCGGCATCAACATGGACGCGGTGAAGATGATGGGCGGGATTGTCAAGCAGACCGCCGAGATCACCGCCGACCGCAACTGCATAGGCGCGGCAAAGCTTGTGGTGTTCTGCAACGCTCCCGAGGACAACCCGTTCATGGCGGGCGCGTTCCACGGAGTCGGCGAGGCCGACACGGTCATAAACGTAGGCGTTTCGGGTCCGGGCGTAGTCAGGGCGGCGCTCGCGAAAAACGGCGCCGGCAAGGACATCACCGAGATCGCGGACATGGTCAAGAAAACCGCCTTTAAAATCACCAGAATGGGTCAGCTCGTCGCCAAGGAGGCAAGCCGCAGGCTGTGCGTGCCGTTCGGCATCGTCGACCTCTCGCTCGCCCCTACCCCTGCCGTCGGCGACAGCGTTGCCTATATCCTTGAGGAGATGGGCTTGGAGACCTGCGGCTGTCACGGCACCACAGCGGCGCTGGCGCTGCTTAACGACGCTGTGAAGAAGGGCGGCGTAATGGCGTCCAGCCATGTCGGCGGTCTGAGCGGAGCTTTTATCCCCGTTTCCGAGGACGCGGGCATGATCGCCGCTGCAAAGAGCGGCAGGCTCGACATAACCAAGCTTGAGTCGATGACCGCCGTATGCTCGGTGGGACTCGACATGATCGTCGTACCCGGCGATATCACTGCCGAGACCATCTCAGCCATCATCGCGGACGAGGCGGCTATCGGCATGGTCAACACCAAAACCACCGCCGTGCGCCTTATCCCCGCCGTCGGCAGAAAAGCCGGCGATATGCTGGAGTTCGGCGGCTTGCTCGGCTCCGGCCCCGTGATGCCCGTAAGAGAGGGCTCGCCCGCCGTGTTCATCAACCGCGGCGGCAGGATCCCCGCACCCCTGCAGGCGCTTAAAAACTGATTTTTATTCTTCCCGCCGCCGGTTTTCCGGCGGCATTTTTTTATGAAAGCGGTTTTGATTTCGCAATATGCCCGGGATCATGCAGGAACGCAGGCAGGGTAATGATGTAATCTTATGCAAATCGCAAGGCGATTTGCAGGAGCGACGAGGGCGTCGCTCCGTCCCCGCAATTCATTGCGGGGATATGATGATACAGCACCGCTCCAAAGCGTCATCCTCAACTGTTTTCACAAAAACATTGCATTTTTGCGCGAATAATGGTACAATATACGGGAATATGATTCAAGGAGCGTTGATATGAATCTCAGTAAGTTGGAAAAGCGCAACACTTCGGCGGATATCATCCGAATAGTTGCTGTTTTCTTGGTGATTTCGGTACACTTTTTGTTTCACACCTACGCGAACAATCCCGCGATAGGCGGCACCGACGGATTTTATCACCGCACGGTGAACGGCTACGGCCCCATCGACGGCGTGATAAAATACTGGCAGCAGGGCGACCCGAAGCTGCTTGAGGGTCCGCTGTTCTACCTTATGATACTGATGAAGGTGCTGTTTTCCGCCTGCGTTCCCCTGTTTATTATCCTGACAGGCTACCTTATGAGCGGAAAAACCCTGAGCAAGGGCTATTACAAGGGTATTCGAAAGACCCTGATCGTCTTTGTTCTGGCGACCTTCGCGTGTATGTTTTTCAAGTCTATCCACGACACCAAGGCGGCAAAGGACGCGTTTTACGCCGCCGATTATCAGACGATGTTCGACGCGATAGGCAAAACCGGGAAATTTACCTTTAAAAACTACCTGTTCAGTATTTTTGATTTTTCCGGCGCGAATTACTCGTGGTATGTGGAGATGTATATCGGGCTGTTCCTGATCGCTCCCTTCCTCAATCTCAGCTACAACAAGCTTGAAACCAAGCGCAAAAAGCAGGTGCTGGTAGCGACCTGCGTGTTCCTGATGATACTGCCGTCGCTGTTCAACATCTTCAAGCTCGATTCGGGCGCATGGTGGATGAATCCCGCAAGCGACGGACATTACCAAAAGCTGATCCCGGCGTTCTGGGTCAGCGCCTACCCCATCGCCTTTTATTTCACCGGCGCGTATATCCGCGAATACGGCTTCAAGCTGCGTACGCGGTCGATGCTGGCGTTGTTCTTCGCGGCGCTGTTTTTGTTCACCGCCTTCGACTTCTACCGCAGCAAGGGCGGAAAGTTCCAGTCCGGCAACTGGCTTTACTGGAACGGCTTCCAGCCCTATGTTATCTCGGTCTTGCTGTTTGTGATGCTCAGCCGCATCAAGGCGAACAACTGGCACCCGACGGTGCGCACGGTGCTTTGGAAGATATCCGATCTGACCTACGGAATGTATCTGCTGTCGTTCTTCTTCGACAAGCTGATCTACACCGAGCTAAACAAGAATTTCCCCGATATTTTTGACAAGCTGCCCTATTACTTTGTCACGGTGCCGCTGTGCTTCGTGCTGTCGATGATCGCTTCGATCATCGCGAATCTGGCGGCGAAGGGCATTATAATTCTTTATGAGAAAACAAAGGCGTTCGCAATAGCCCAGCGCGAGCGTGACGACAAGCAAAAGTGGCAGGATTTTCTGTTCATCGCGCTGATGCTCGGCGCGGTCGTTTTCGCGCTGTGGAAGGCGCCCTACGGCTTCGGCGGCAACGACGAGCCGTTCTATCTGACTATCCCGCACCGCCTCACAAAGGGCGACGCGCTGTTCCGCGACGAATGGAACCTGGCGCAGATGTGCTCGATACTGCAGCTTCCGTTCGTGTGGGTATACACGACGATCATGGGCTCCACCGACGGAATAATTCTGGCGGCGCGCATTTTCTATGTGTTCGTCCACTGCGGAGCCTCGGCGCTGATCTATATAAAGCTGCGCAAATACGGCTATCTCTCGGTGTTCGCCGGAGTTCTCTATTTCATCTTCACGCCGTATAATATCATGGCGCTCAGCTATGACTCCATGGGCGTGGAGCTCACGCTGCTGGCGGGCGTACTGATCGCCACAGCCGACTATTCAAAAAAGCTGCAGCTCATTTTCAGCG
>ONHJ01000164.1 GCA_900317595.1 uncultured Eubacteriales bacterium
CGGCGGTGCTGATCGAGACCGCCTTCCACGACAACTGCGACGACGCGACCTGGATCCGCAGCAATATCGACACGATCGCGCGCGCCTTATCGCAGGCAGTCGCGGAATACCTCGGCGTGCCGTTCAAGGAAATGATAATGAAATGAAGTAAAAATTCGATTGCTTTCTTCTCTGATTTGCGCTATAATTAAGAAAAAACCAAAGGAGTGTGCGCTATGACAGACGAACTCAAAGCAAGAATCGAAAAAACCATGCAAAATCTCCGCCGCAACAAGATGGAGCCGTATTTCTGCGAGACGAAGGAAGAAGCCTGCGAACTGGTCAAGACCCTGATCAAGCCGGGAGACACCATCTCCAGCGGCGGTTCCGTGACCTTGAAGGAGACCGGCGTTTACGATATCATCACTTCGGCGGATTACAACTATCTCGACCGTTCCCGTCCGGGGATCACACGTGAGGAGGTCGAGGAGGTCTACCGTCAGACCTTCAGCGCGGACGCGTTCTTCACCAGCACCAACGCCCTGACCGAAAACGGCGAGCTGTATAACGTCGACGGCAATTCCAACCGCGTCGCCGCGATCCTCTACGGTCCCAAGAGCGTTGTCGTCGTCTGCGGCGTCAATAAGCTGGTGCGCAATATCGGCGAGGCGATCGAGCGCGTCAAGACCAAGGCGGCGCCGCCGAATACCGTCCGTCTCGGCATCGACACCTACTGTGCCAAGGCAGGCAAGTGCGTTTCGCTGAATAAAGAGAACCCTGAGCTCTGCGAGGGCTGCCACGGCGACGGCAGGATCTGCTGCAACTACGTTGTCTGCGCACAGCAGAGGCACGTCAACAGGATCAAAGTTATTATTGTTAATGAAGAACTCGGGTATTAACAGATGTTACTATAAGCTTTTCCGTGGTGTTTACTAACGTTGGATAAAGAGTTGTAGGGGCGAGCACTGCTCGCCCGCGGGCTAAAGGAAAACGTAGAGGTAAACAGCGGGCGAGCACTGCTCGCCCCTACACAGTTAAGGATCATATATGCAAGAATTTTTAGACAGGATGAAAGCCCTGCTCGGTGACGAGTATAATTCTTTTCTAGAATATTATGAGGGCGAAAATTTCAGGGGGCTGAGGGTAAACACCCTCAAATGCTCTGTCGAAAAACTAAAGAGCCTTATCGGTTTTGAGCTAAATCCCACGCCGTTTTGCAATGAAGGCTTCTACATACCCGAGGGCGTTCAGTCGCTCGGCAACAGTCCGCTGCACCACTGCGGAGCGTTCTATATCCAGGAGCCGTCCGCGACCTCCGCGGTCGAGATGCTCGGGGTAGAAAAGGGCGATTTAGTCCTCGATCTCTGCGCAGCACCCGGCGGCAAGAGCACGCAGATAGGCGCGAAGCTGAACGGCACAGGGCTGCTCTGGAGCAACGAGATCGTAAAAAGCAGAGCTAATATTCTTTTATCGAATATTGAACGAATGGGGATAAGCAACGCGGTAGTCTCAAACGCCCACCCCGACCTGCTGTGCCAAAGGCTAAGCGGCAGGTTTGACAAGGTGCTTGTTGACGCGCCCTGCAGCGGCGAGGGAATGTTCCGCAAGAACGGTTCCGCTCAGACCGAGTGGAGCGTTGCCCACGTTGAGAGCTGCGCCGAGCGCCAGCTCAATATCCTTAACAGCGCAAAGCTCGCGCTAAAGGACGGCGGCGTTATGGTTTACTCCACCTGCACCTTTTCTCCCGAGGAGAACGAGGGCGTCATCACCCGGTTTTTGGAGGAGAACCCCGACTTTTCGCTCGAGGACGCGGGAGTAAGCTTCGGCAGACCTGCGATGGATTTCGCCCGCAGGATATTCCCTATGGACGGCGGCGAGGGTCACTTTGCCGCTCGCCTCAGAAAAAGCGGACAGGCCCTTAAAACCGAGCCGCTTCCGAACAAAAACACCCCCGACCAAAGGGCTTTGGATTTTTACGATTCGGTTTTCAAAAACCGACCGTTCGGGGAGAATATCGAGATAAAGAACAACAAAATCATAATTCTCCCAAAGAATTATGATATAGATTTGCGCGGTTTGCCGATACTCAGGGCAGGCGTGGTTTTGGGCGAGGTCTTAAAAAACCGCATCGAGCCCCACCACAGCGCGTTCGCTGCCGCCAAGGCGGAACAGTGCGCGCAAAGCGTTGATTTTGACGTCAACAGCGCAGAGATAAAGGCATACCTCCACGGGGAAGAGATCGCCGTGCCGAACACCATAAAGGGCTACTGCGCCGTGTGCGTGAACGGCATCACCCTTGGCTTTGGCAAGGCGTCAAACGGAAGGCTTAAAAACAAGTATCCGAAAGGGCTTAGGACGTTGTGATGAAAATAGTAGGGGCGTGCATTGCACGCCCGCAGATAGGAAACCCTTGTTTTCCGAATAATAAATCGGTTTGATAGGAAAGGTCGGCTTGACGGGCGAGCAATGCTCGCCCCTACGAATAACGGAAATGCTTGCAATATCAACCGCTAATGAGGATATAATAAATTGAACAAACTATCAGACATCGGTACAATCAAAGATATTTTACACCGCCACGGGTTCACGTTTTCAAAGGCG
>ONHJ01000165.1 GCA_900317595.1 uncultured Eubacteriales bacterium
GTCTTGTTTCAGCCTTTATCTGCGGCACGGTCAAGACCGTGCCCTTCTTTTTGTTTTGAGCCCAACCCTTTTCGCTTAAAGGCGTAAAAACTCACACCAACTTTGCTCCTATTGTTTCGATGGCGCTTTGAGGGCAGAGCAGCCTGCCGTGCTCTTTGACGCGGGCGCAAGCCAGAGCGCCGCCGTGCTTTTCGCCGAATTCGGCAAGGGTCAGCCGCAGGGCTTTTGGTATGGCTGGATATGAAAACAGAAGGAAATAAGCGCCGTTCCATTCGTAGGCGGCGTTTTTGCGCATTTGGCAGGAGTGGCGGTAGGCGGCTTCGACCGCGCCCAAAAAGGCTCCGGCGCTTTCAAAGCGGAAGCAAAGCGCTCCGGCACGCTTGCGGCGGTACTGCTTGGAGGCACTTTTGACGGTGACCAGCAGATAGCAGCCGTCGCCCATCATCAAAGCCTCGATATTAAGACGCTTGCCCCGGGTCTCGATGCCGGTTTTACGGCAGGCAAGCCGCGTCAGCCGCAAAATGACCCTGCGGGAACGGTCATCCTCCAGACTCATGCGCGCAAAATCCAGTTCAAACCCGTTCATTTCATCGTTGCCCAGCGTCACCAGCACACGGTTGCTGTCAAGCTTATTGATTGTCAAACGCAAGCCCCCTTTTTTTGAATTAACAATTGATAATTAATAATGAATGGTCGCTTCGCTCCGATTTGTAATGCCGCGTGCTTGGGAGAGGGCGTTTCCCCTCGCTGTCATTCCGACCAAGCGAAGCGCGTGGAGGAATCCTCTGCGGCGTCAATGTGGTCAACTTAAGGATTGTATAAGCCTTATCCCCGCAATGAATTGCGGGGACGGAGCGACGAGGGATTTGCTTAAGTTGACGGCATTGTCTTCGGCGATTAGCAAAACGTCGCTGTAAAGTGAAGTCCCCCTTTCCCAAGGGGGAAAGCGCGTCAGCGCAGGGGGTTCCTGCGCCGTGCTGTCCTACCTAACCGCGCCTTGTCAGAAAACCCGGTGCAGGAACCCCCCGACGCCTTCGGCGTCGACCCCCTTGGGAAAGGGGGTCTGAAAGCTGTGTACACATTGCCGAAGGGGATTCCTCGACTAAACCGCTTCGCGGTTTTGCCTTCGGCACCGCTCGGAATGACAGTATAAGGAGCGACGCCCTTTTCCAAGCACGCACTATTATAAATCCGGAGCGAAGCGACCCACAACTGACAACTGACAACTGACTACTGACAACTAAACCTCTGACAACTAAACCTCTGACAACTAAACCTCTGACAACTAAACCCCTGACAACTAAACCCCTGACTACTCTTACTATACTATGCTTAAAAAATTAAAAATGCAAGTGATTTTTCTTGGAAAATATATTGCCAAAATTGAATATGGGTGTTATACTGAAATTGTATAATTTGACCGAAGGGGTGTTGTATTATGCCGAAATGGCTGAACGACGCAGTATTCTATGAAATCTATCCGCAGAGCTTTTATGATTCCAACGGCGACGGTATCGGCGACATCAACGGTATCATCGAAAAACTCGATTACGTCAAGGGCTTGGGCTGCAACGCGATCTGGCTGAATCCCGTGTATGACTCTCCGTTCATGGACGCGGGCTATGATGTGCGCGATTACTACAAGGTCGCACCGCGTTACGGTACCAACGAGGATCTGGTGCGGCTGTTTGAAGCCGCGCACCGCAAGGATATAAAGATCCTGCTCGACCTTGTGCCGGGGCATACCTCCGACACTCACCCGTGGTTTCAGATAGCCAAGCGCGCGAGAGAGACCGACCTGAGCAACCGCTACATCTTCACCAAGAGCGTATGGGACGCGCCGCCGGAGTACCGCCTTATGTGCGGCATCTGTGAGCGCGACGGCAACTACATGGTCAACTATTTCAGCTCTCAGCCCGCGCTGAACTACGGCTTTTATGAGATCACGCATCCTGAGTGGCAGCTTCCGCCCGACCATCCCGACTGTCTGCGCACTGCCGAGGCGATCAAGGCGGTAATGCGCTTCTGGCTTGACAAGGGCGCCGACGGCTTCCGCGTGGACATGGCTGACTCTCTCGTGAAAAACGACGACGAAAAGATCGCCACCGCCAAGATCTGGCGCGGCGTCCGCAAAATGCTCGACGCGGAATATCCCGAGGCGGCGATGGTGAGCGAATGGTGCCATCCCGACCGCGCGATCAACAACGCGGGCTTCCACATGGACTTCTACCTTGACCACTACGGCAACGGCTACAGCCGTCTGTTCCGCTTCGGCGAGTTCGGCGACCTCTCGGTGTTCAATCCGAACGGCTTGGGCGACCTCAAGGGCTTTGCCGAGGAATATCTGCCTGCCTACAACCGCACAAAGCAGAACGGCTACATCTGCTTTATGACCAACAACCACGATATGCCGCGTGTGACGGCGTACCACGACAAGCAGGCTATCAAGCTTATCAACGCGTTCATTTTCACGATGCCGGGCGTGCCGTTCCTGTATTACGGCGATGAGATCGGAATGCGCTATCAGAAGGATCTGATAAGCAAGGAGGGCGGCTTTTCG
>ONHJ01000068.1 GCA_900317595.1 uncultured Eubacteriales bacterium
AAATTGACCTTTGCGAATTTCATTTCTCTCTGAGCCGTTTCGACACTGTCAAACATTGTTTCCTCAATCAGATTAACCTTTTTCATAATGATTCTCCTTTAAAAATAATAATTTGTTATTCGCCGATTTTGTTCGGTCACTTATATAACGGATGGTTTTTGAAAAAGGTTTTAAGTTTTTGAAAATTTTTTTATTTTTTTTATCGCTTTGCAGGACAAGCCTTCCGTATCGACGCGATATACTCGGCGCCAAAAATGTCAGGACTCATATTCTTCGGATTTGCGTGATGTTGAATATCATACGTCTTTAAAGGGCGATACATGGCAAAACAGTGGAGGAAAAATGTTTGACATCAAAAAAGCAGGTACAATCAATACGGTTCGCCGTATTTCCTGTACCTGCCGTACCTTTCTGCTTGCTGCTTTCGGTACAGCAAATCAAAAAGGCGTTGTCAATCATTTTTCGTGTTTTTCGGTGCTAAATGCGGAAGCATTTTTGCAGCGCCTTGTATTCGCCCAGCACCAGAAGCGTCATGTCCTTTGTCAGAACGGTTTCGGGCTTGACCATGAAATCCATGTCGTTATTTTGCTTAAGCCCGATGATATTAAGGTCGTATTTTTTTCGTATGTCGAGCTGTATGATGCTCTTGCCTATCCAAGAGTCGGGCATGGTGACCTCGTAAAGAGAGTGGCTGCTGTCAAGCTCAATATAGTCGAGGATATGGTCGGAGCTGTAGCGTATCGCCGCCCATTTCGCGATCTGCTTTTCGGGATAGACCACCTTGTCGGCGCCGTTGCGCAGCAGGAACCGCTCCTGACCGTCGCGCTCGGCGCGCGCAATAATAAAGCCTGCTCCCAGCTCCTTGAGCAGATATGTGGTCTCAAGCGAGCTTTGGAAATCGTTGCTGATTGTCACATAGCAGATGTCAAAATTCCTGACGCCCAGCGTGCGCAGAAAAGCCTCGTTGGTGCTGTCGCCGATTTTTGCGTCGGTGACGATGTCCATCGCGTCGTTGACCCTTTCCTCGCTGGTGTCGATGCCCAGCACCTCATGCCCGAGCTTGTTGAGCTGGATCGCAATGTGTTTTCCGAATCTTCCGAGTCCTATCAATAATACAGATTTCATGTAAAGTCTCCTTATCCGACTGTAATGTTTTCCTGCGGCAGCTTTGACAGCTTTTTGGGCGGCGACGAGATCGCGGCGTAGATCACGGTGAGACCGCCGACCCTGCCCAAAAACATCAGCACTGCAAGTATCATCTGCGACGCGACGCCGAGCGACGGCGTTATGCCGAGGGTAAGCCCCACGGTGCCGACGGCGGACGCGGTCTCAAACAGGCAGATGCCAAGCGGAAGCTGCTCAATGCCGCTTATGACAGCCGCGCCCGAAAAGCACAGCGTTATATACATCAAAAACACCGTCGACGCGATCTTCACGGCGCCGGGCTCTATCCTTCTGCCGAAGCACTCGGCGTCCTCCTTGCGGCTGAAGCACGCGACGGCGTTGAAGATAAGCACCGCGATCGTGGTGGTCTTCATGCCGCCTGCGGTCGAGCCGGGCGATCCTCCGACCAGCATAAGCGCGATGAACACCGCCTGACCGACCTTGGTCATCGAGGCGAGGTCGAGGGTGTTGAAGCCCGCGGTGCGCGTGGTCACCGATTGGAACAGCGACCCGAATATCCTGTCGCCCAACGGAAGCTGCGCAAAATCGTTGAAGAAGAAAAGGATCGCGGGCAGAACGAGCAGCACCGCCGAGGTGAGCAGTATCACCTTGCTCTGCAAACGGTAGCGCTTGAAGCGGAACCTGTACGTCACCACGTCCCTCCATGTGAGGAAGCCGATGCCGCCGATGATGATAAGCAGCATGAGGACGATGTTGATGACGGGGTGAGCGGAATACGCGGTCATCGACGAGAACTTTGCGTCCGGCTTTCCCATCAGGTCAAAGCCCGCGTTGCAAAACGCTGAGATCGAGTGGAAAAACGACATCCAGATCCCGCGAGGACCGTGGTCGATGATGAACACGGGCATCATAGCCAGCGCTCCAGCCAGCTCAAAAATCAGCGTCCCCTTGATAACAAAGCCTGTCAGCTTGACTATGCCGCCGACGCTCGGCGCCGAGATGGCGCTCTGCATGGTGCTGCGCTGGCTGAACGATATCTTTTTGCCCGAAAGCAGCGCGAACGACGCCGCCATCGTGATAACGCCCAGACCGCCGATCTGGATAAGCAGCAGTATCACCGCCTGCCCGAAGCCAGACCAGTAGGTCGCGGTGTCCTGAACCACCAAGCCGGTGACGCAGACCGCCGAGGTCGCCGTGAACAGCGATTGATTGAACGGCGTGAACCTCCCGCTTTTTGAGGAAAAGGGCAGCGTCAGAATCAGCGCTCCCAGCAAGATCACGCCCACAAATCCCAGAAGGATTATTTGAAACGAAGTCAGCCGTTTCCGATTTTTGATTGAACCAGACATAAATATTCCCTGCCGTTTCGCGGTCATCCGCCGTGCGGGCGACCGAAATAACTTATAATATTATAGCACAAGAAAACGGATTTGTCACCCCTTTGACGCCCATTTTTGACTTAAGCAAATCGCGGGGCGATTTGCAGGAGCGACGCCCTCGCCGCTCCGTCCCCGCAATTCATTGCGGGGAAAGGAATGACACGATCCTTGATCGCACTTGCACCGAAAAAACCGGGAAGCCTTTTGAGCTTCCCGATAATTGTTTTGTCAGATGATCGATTTCAGATAAGCGCTTATCTCGGCTTCGGTGGTCATTGCCATGACCTTTTCCGCCACGGCGTCCGCCTCTGCCTTTGTCCACTTTGCGATGTTTTTTCTCACCTTGAGCACCGAGGGAGCCGAAACGCTGAACTCGGTAAGCCCGAAGGACATCAAAAGCGGTATCATCACGGGGCTTGCCGCCGCTTCGCCGCACATTCCGACGGGTATTCCCTCGGCTCTGCCGCACTCGATGATGCGGCGGATCATGCGCAGAACGCCGGGCTGCAGGGGAGAGTAGAGGTAGCCGACGTCGCTGTTGCCGCGGTCAGCCGCCATAGTGTAGCCCGTGAGGTCGTTGGTGCCGATGCTGAAAAAGTCCGCTTCTTTGGCGAGCAGGTCTGCGATAACGCCCGACGCCGCCGTTTCGGTCATAACGCCTACACTGATGTTTTCGTCAAACGCGATGCCCGACGCCTTGAGGTCAGCCTTCGCCTCCTCGACCAGCGCTTTGCCCGCGCGCAGCTCCTCCACCGCGGTGATCAGCGGGAACATGATGCGAATGTCGCCGAACGCGCTGGCGCGCAGGATAGCCTTTATCTGGCTCTTGAACATATCGCGGTTTTTCAGGCAGTAGCGTATCGCGCGGAAGCCCATGAAGGGGTTTTCTTCCTTTGCGAGTCCGAGATAGGGGATCTCCTTGTCGCCGCCGATGTCAAGCGTGCGGATGATGAGGGGCTTGCCCTTGAGTATAAGGCTCGCCTGCTTGTACGCCTCAAACTGCTCGTCCTCGGTGGGCAGGCGGTCTCTGTCCATAAACAGAAATTCGGTGCGGAAAAGTCCAACGCCCTCGCCGTCAGCCTCCATAGCCTTGGTCGCGTCCTTCGGCGTGCCGATGTTGCAGAAAAGCTCATACTCAACGCCGTCCGCGCTGACCGTGGGCTTGCCGCGGAAGGTCTCCATCTCGCGCTTTTCACGCAGGAAAACCTCGCGCTTGGCGGTGTATTCGCCGATCTGCTCCTGCGAGGGAGCGGTGATAACATCGCCCGAGCCGCCGTCGACGATAATAAGCTCGTCGGTCGAAAGCTGGGTAACGGCGTTGGGAACGCTCAGCACGGCGGGTATCTCAAGCGCGCGCGCAAGAATAGCGGAGTGCGAGGTCTGGCTGCCGGTCTCGGTGACGATGCCGACGATGTTTTCCTTTTTGATGCCCGCCGTCATCGACGGGGTCAGCTCCTTGACCACCAGAACCGTGCCTGCGGGAGCGTCGCTGATCTTGACCTCCTGGATGCCCAGCAGATTGCCGATAACGCCGTCGCGTATGTCGCGCACGTCGGCGGCGCGCTGCATGGTCAGGTCGTCGCCTGTCGCCGAGAACATATCGATAAACATCTTGCAGATCTGGTCAACAGCCGCCTCGGCGCACTGATGCGCCTTGATCAGGTTCTCTATCTCGCCGCCCATGAACGGGTCGCGAATGATGGCGATGTGTCCGAGCAGGATCTCCGCCTCTTTTTCGCCGGTGGACTTGCGGATTGCGTCCGCCTGCTCCATGGTGCTGTCGCAGAATTTGTCGACAGCGGCTTTGTAACGCTCAAGCTCCGCGTTCACGTCCGCGATCTCACGCGGCGTGTATTCCAGCGATTGCTCGGCGATAAGCATGACTCTGCCGACGCCGATGCCGTCGGACGCGCCTATACCTTTAAGCATATAAAATCACCTCTGTTTTTTTATTTGCGCCTTTGGACGCGGGCTTTTCAAAACCACCGCATAACGGCGGGTCACAGCCTTTGTATGACCCGCCGTTGCGGAAACGCTTGATTCAGATTAAAGTGTTCCAAAGGCGGCTTCGGATGCAACGCCACGTTGCGTCACGCTGCGTCATTCTGCGTATCACTCGCCCAGACCGCTCTCGATCCTCTCGACCGCGTCCGCCAAAGCCTTGTCCTCTTCGGGACCGTCGCAGATGATCTCAATCTCGCTGCCGCATTTGATGCAGGCGGCGATGATGTTGAGCAGGCTCTTTGCATTGTAGGTGTTGCCGTTAAAGAGAATGGTCACGTTGCAGGGATATTTTCCCATAGCGGTGGCGAAAACGGAAGCCGGACGCATATGAAAGCCCTGTGCGTTTACAAGTGTTACTTTTTTGGATACCATAAGACATTACTCCTTTATGATTAATGTTTAGTTTTTAGTAAAAAGTGTTTGTGAGAGCGTTGCTTTTATTGACATCGCGGGTGCGCCGCTGCGCAATAAACCAAACGCTTCTGTCAAATCAATTACGTGTTACGGATCGACATTATTCCTCAACGGGCTTTTTCAGGAGCATGAGCAGCATAGTGCCGACTACGGAGCCGATCGCCAGCGCGAGGAAGTAGAGAGCGGGATTGCCGATGGTGGGGAGCACGAAGATGCCGCCGTGAGGAGCCATCAGTGTGCAGCCGAAGAGCGCGGACAGCGCGCCTGCGCAGGCGGAGCCTACAAGACAGGACGGAATGACCTGGAGCGGATGACCCGCGGCATAGGGGATAGCGCCCTCGGTGATGAACGACAGACCCATAACGAAGTTGACGGGGCCGTTCTTTCTTTCCTCAGCGGTCCAGCGCTTCTTGAAGATAACGGTGTTCAGCGCGATAACGAGCGGAGGAACCATACCGCCGATCATAACGGCAGCCATAATCTTATGAGAAGCATCGGTGCCGCTGGAGAGCAGGGTGGTCGCGGTGACGTAAGCAGCCTTGTTGAAGGGACCGCCCATATCGATCGCCATCATTCCGGCGAGCAGCGCGCAGACGGGAACGAGGAGCGCAGGCTGGTCAGCCATCCAAGTGACGCCGTCCACCAAGCCGTTGTTGATAATGCCCATAACGGGGTTGACAGCGCACATCATGACGCCGGCAAGACCCAGACCCGCAAGCGGGTAGATCAGAACGGGCTTGATGCCCTCCAATGCGCGCGGCATATGCTCGCAAGCCTGTTCAAGCAGCTTGAGCAGGAAGCCCGCGATAAAGCCGGCAAACAGTGCGCCGAGGAAGCCGGAAACAGCTTTGCTGTCTCCGCCGGGAGCATTAAAGGTCGAGCCTGCGGCAGCCAGAGCGCCGCCGACAAAACCGACGAGCAGACCGGGACGGTCGGCAATGGACATCGCGATGAAGCCGGCGAGCAACGGCAGCATAAAGTTAAATGCCGTTCCTCCGATAGTTTTAAACCAAGCGGCAACAGGCGTTACTGTACCGAAAATATTGTTGCCCTGATCATCGTACGCTGTCGCGGCGTCAACACCCGCGAAGGAGTCGATCAGGAAGGCGATGGCGATGAAGATACCGCCGGCCACAACGAACGGGAGCATGTGCGATACGCCGTTCATCAGGTGCTTATAGAGCTTGCGTCCGAAGCTACGGAGGAAGCCTCCGCCTTTTTATCAGAGTGGAAAATCGGCGCTTCGCCGTTGACGATCTTGTTGATCAGTTCCTCGGGCTTGTGAATGCCGTCGGCGACCTTGGTGGAGAGAACGGGCTTGCCGTCAAAGCGCGCGGTCTCAACGCTCTTGTCCGCCGCGATGATGATACCGTCGCAGTTCGCGATTTCCTCGGCGGTCAGCTTGTTCTTCGCGCCGCCGGAGCCGTTGGTTTCGACCTTAATGGTGATGCCCATCTTGTCGCCCGCCTTGGCAAGCGCCTCGGCAGCCATGTAGGTGTGAGCGATACCGGTAGGACAGGCGGTCACAGCCAGAACCCGGAAGCCTTCCTTGGCAGGAGCGGGAGCAGCCGCCTCCTCCGGGAATTGTTTGGTTTCCTGATCGTCGATGATCTTAAGGAATTCCGCAGGCGTTTTTGCCGCCTTGAGCTTCGCGGTGAAGTCCTCGTGCATAAGCATCTGCATCAGACGCGCCAGCACCTCGAGGTGGACGTCGCCGTCGGTAGTGGCAGCTATCATAAAGATAAGCTTGCAGGGCGCGCCGTCCGGAGATTCATAGTCAACGCCGCCGGGAACGGTGATGGCGGTAAGAGCAGGAGCCTTGACCGCTTCGCTCTTGGCATGAGGAATAGCGACCTCCATGCCGATAGCGGTGGTGCCCATGTCCTCACGGGCAAGTATGCCTTCCTTGTAAGCCGCTGTGTCTTTCAGGTTTCCGCACTTCTCATGCAGCGACACAAGGATGTCGATTGCCTCTCTCTTGCTTTTCGGTGAAGCGTTGAGAGTGATGCCCTGTTTTTTTAACAGGTCGGTGATACGCATAGATTTACCTCCTTTAAGAATTTTAAGAATAATAATGAATAGCTTTGGAAAATGCCGCTCCGCTCCTTTTTGCGCCTTTGCGCTGCCGGAGGAAACGCGCTGCGCGAACTATCCATTTACGATACGGTTTTTGGTTTACTGCCATAAATAATAAGGTTTAGAGCCGAAGCTCTTACTGCAGACCTGCCTCTTTGTCGAATCTCTCGAGAAGCTCCTCGATCTTTTCCTTTGTGGCAAGACCCGGCAAAAACGCGGTGGCGTTGCCGCAGACGCTGCCCAGCTTAAGGGCGTAGGCGTAGTCGCCCGACTTTTCGTAGCCCGCAACAAAGCCCGCGACCATTGAGTCGCCCGAGCCCACGGTGTTGAGCACCTTTTCCTTCATCACGCCTGCCTTGTATTTTTTGCCGTTTTCGTCGATAAGCATTGCGCCCTCGCCGCCCAGCGAGATCAGCACGTTGCGCGCGCCGAGCTTTTGCAGCTCCTTGGCGTAGCGCTCGATGTCGTCCTCGGTCTTGACCTCGACGTCAAATATCTCCGAAAGCTCCTGACGGTTGGGCTTGATCAGGAAGGGCTTGTATTTCAGCGAGTTGACTAGCAGCTTTTTGGTGGCGTCGACAACGATGCGCACGCTCTTGAATCTGATCCTCTCCATCATACGCTCATAAACGTCGTCGGGCATGGTGTTGGGAATACTGCCTGCCAGCACCAGCGTGTCGCCGTTGGAAAGGCGGTCGATCTTCTGCAGCAGGCGCTCAAGCTCCTGCTCGGTGATGTGGGGACCCTGACCGTTGATCTCGGTTTCCTCGCCCGCCTTGATCTTGATGTTGATGCGCGAGATGCCCTCTTTAAGCTTGATGAAATCGGTGATGATATGGTCGTTGCGGATGCCGTTTTCGATCGCCTTGCCTGTAAAGCCCGCCACAAAGCCGTAGGCGGTGCTGTCAAGACCGAGCTCCGCGAGCACCAGCGACACGTTGATGCCCTTGCCGCCGTAGTAGTATTCCTCGCTTGAGGTGCGGTTGGTGATGCCCGTTACAAGCTTGTCGAGGCGCACAATGTAGTCGATAGATGGATTCAGCGTAATTGTGTAAATCACTTCGTGACCTCCTTAATGACCGTTTCCTTGGCGAATCGCTGGTCGGGCAGGCTGTCGGTGATGATGCAGCATTTTTTAAGCTGCGAAAAAGTCACCGAAAACACGCGGCGGAACTTGCTGTGATCCGCAAGCACGAAGGCGATATAGCTGTGCCTGACCGCCGACTCCTTCATCATTGCCTCCTCGACGTCCGGGGTCGTGAAGCCCGCGTCGATGTCAATGCCGTTGGTGCCCAAAAACGCCTTGGAAAAGTTGAAATTTTTCAGACCGGCTATCCCTTCGGCGCCCACGACCGCCTCGGTCGACTGCCGCAGCTTGCCGCCGAGGACATAGGCGTTCAGCCCCTTTAATATGAGCTTGCGCGCGTGAAGAATGCCGTTTGTTACATAGGTAGCTTTATCGTTTTCGATAAAATCGATCAGCCGCGAGGTGGTGGTGCCGGAGTCGATATAGACAAAGTCGGCGTTGTTGATGGTTTTCGCGGCATAGCGGGCGATCTCGGTCTTTTCCGCCTTCATCAGGTTTTCGCGCAGGCTGACGCTGTCCTCAAGCATGCCCTCGGGCTTTGTCAGCGAGGTGGCGCCGCCGAAAACCTTTTTCAGCTTGCCCAGCTCGTCAAGCGCAGTCAAATCGCGCCGCACGGTCGACTCCGAGATCGCCAGCATATCGGCAAGCTCCGCGACGGTGACGGCGTTTCTTTCGTTGATGATGCTCAAAATTGACTGATATCTCTCTTGCGTAAGCAATTTCAATCACCCCTGCTCATATTATAGCACGTTATTGTGCAAAGTCAAGCTTTTTTATTCAATATTGAGCAAAAAAATTCAAAAACGCGCGCGATTCCGTCAAAAAGCGGCAAGCATAAAGCGTGGCGGTAAATATATATATTGAAAAAGCCCTTGACATAGTTTCTGCACTATTGTACAATAAAAATAACATATTTCACGTTTTTTCGTGCTATTGTGAGAATCAAATCTTTTGAAGGAGGTTTTTTCATGTTCAAAAAAACAGTTTCCGTTTTGCTGGCAGTGCTGATGGTTTTCGGCATCGTGCCGTTTGGCGCGATGCAGGCGTTTGCCGCCGAAACGGGATCAAAAGCCGTTTCGAACGACGACGAGGCAGAGCCGGAGGAGTATCAGCTCCTTGAGATCGGTTCGTCTGTCACCGTCGCTCCCGATGACGGCGCGACCTACCGCGTCGTTCCCGGCGAAACGCGAATGTACGCGTTTTATTCCACGGGAAGCTGCGACACAGAAGGCGTTTTGTACGATGAAAACATGGGTGAGATGGCGTACAACGATGACGGCGGCGAGGATTACAATTTCAGGATAACCGCCGTACTTGACGCCGGAAAGACTTATTACATCCGAGCCTCGCTCTACAGCGGCTCCGGCGGCTTTGAGCTGCACGCCGAGACAGTGCCTTATGCCGACAGCATCAGCATCGACAGAGGCGAAAGCATTTCGGGCTATGCCGGCACTAATGTGCAGCTTCAGGTGCGTTTTGATCCCGAAAACTCGGTGCATGAAGCCGTGGCGTGGTCGAGCTCCGACGGTTCGATAGCCTCTGTGAATCCCGGCGGCTTGGTTTCGCTGCTTGCCAAAGGCTCCGCTGTGATAACCGCGTCTGTCCCGAGCGGACTCAAGGCGCGGATCACCGTCAATGTCATCGAAGCCGAGAATATATCCGTGGGCGAGACCAAGACGGTCAATATCGCTCATCACGGCGACGTCGTGCGCTTTGCCTTTACCGCGCCCGAAAGCCGCCGCTATCTCTTCTATGCCACGGGCGGCGAAAACACCTACGGAAGCTGCACCTCCGGCGCCGTGATCAGCGGCGACGTGCAGATCGCGGGCGACAGGGACACCGACTTCCGCGTTATGGCGAAGCTCGAGGCGGGCAAAAGCTATTTCCTTGAGGCGACCATTCCCGATTGGGGCGAGGATTATACGGGCAGCTACAACGTCGCTGTCGCCGAGGTGCCTTACGCCACCGCGCTGACCATAGAGCAGGGCAGCGCTTTTACGGGATATGTGGGCTACAGGCTCTATCTCAGCACAGCGCTTTCTCCGTCAGAGGCGGTGGAGAGCATAAGCTGGGAAAGCTCCGACCCCGATGTCGCGTCCGTAAGCTACGGCACGGTCAGCTTAAATTCCCCGGGAACCGCGACCGTCACCGCCACCACCGAAAACGGAGTCAGCGCGTCGATTGAAATCACCGTAAAGGACTATGAGATACTCACCGAGCAAGCTTCGGTGACGGCGGACGTCGTTTCAGCGGGCAGCTATGTTTTGATAAAATTCACTCCCTCCGAGAAAGGCGAATATGCTTTCAGCTCCTCGGGCGCATCCGGCAAAACCTACGCCGAGTTCGGCGAGCTGTATGACGACTATCAGGATCAGGAGATTTATTTGTACAGCGAACCGGACAACGATTTTTCGTTCCGTTACCGGCTTGAGGCGGGTCAGACCTATTATCTGCGCACGGGCTTTGACACCGACGCGAAAACAGGCGCCTATCAGGTCGGCGTAATCAAGGCGCCTGCGGCGAAAGGGCTCTCGATAACTCAGGGCACGGCGCTTGAGGGCAGCAAAAAAGACGTCATCTCTCTGAGCGTGACCTTCACGCCCGAAGGGGCGGCTTCGGAGGATATCACATGGACGTCCTCTGACGAAAGCGTTGCCTCGGTCGACGACAACGGCAGGCTGGAGCTGCTTGACGAGGGAACCGCTTTGATCACCGCGACAAGCGAAAGCGGACTCAGCGCGTCATGCACCGTGACCGTAAAGGGCTTTGACACCATCGTTTTGAACGAGACCAGGGAGGTCACGATCAGCCAATACGGCGGTCAGGTCTACTTTGCGTTCGTTCCCGGGGAAACCGCCGTTTATAACTTCTTCAGCAGCGGAGACTGCGACACCTACGGCGTCCTTTATGACGCCGAAATGGATGAACTCGAAAGCAACGACGACAGCGGCGAAGGCAGCAATTTCAGCATTGCGCGTGAGCTGACGAAGGGCGGGACCTATTACATCATGGCGCGCATGTACGGCAGCGCCGTCGGCAGCTTTGAGCTGACCGTTCAAAAGAGATTGCCGGCTAACGCGCTTGTTATCCGTGAAGGCACCGAAGTCGAGGCTTATGTCGGCGACAGCGGACAGCTTCACGCTGACTTCTTGCCCGACGGCGCGATCCCCGAGGCTGTTACATGGAGCAGCAGCGACTATTCGGTCGCGGACGTCGACGGCTACGGCTTTGTGACTCTCCGCTCCGAAGGCACCGCGACCGTCACCGCGACGAGCGAGAGCGGCCTGACCGCCTCCATCACCGCCACCGTGACCCAAAGGGTCTATGACACGATCGCGCTCGACGTCGAGGAAGGCTTCACGACCGGCTGCGAGGGCGACTACGCGATATATCAATTCGTGCCTGAGGAAACTCTCAGCTATGTGTTCAGCTCCAAGGGCGACGAGAGCGTTAAAGGCACGATTTACGACAGCAATATGTACCAAGTCGCGTCCTCATGGAACAGCGGCGGCAATTTCAACATCAAAACCGTCCTTGAGGCGGGCGAGACCTATTACCTGCGCGCCGAGCTTTTGGATCCCGACGCGACCGGCAGCTTCAGCGTGCTGCTGACCAAGGCGCCCGAGACTCTGGCGACGGTCATCGGGGTCGGCGAAACCAAGACCGCGGAGATCGACAGCGCTGGCAAAAAGGTGTTATTCCGCTTTACGCCCGCAACTACGGCGCAGTATGTTTTCACCACCTCGCGCTCTAACGCCTATCAGTGCGTCACGATGTACAACGACAATATGATGATGCTCAACAGCAACAACGGCACCTCGGTTTCGATATCACGCTCGCTCACCGGCGGCAGAACATATTATATCGAGTGCGGCTTCAACGACGACGGTCAGACAGGCAGCTTCACCCTTTCGCTTGCGCTCTGCCCGCCTGCCGAGGAGATCGGCTTTTCCTTCGGCGACGCTATGACCGCCTTCGTCAACACCGAAAGGGCGGTGGAGGCGATCTTCCTTCCCGAAAACGCGGTCAGGGAGGCGCTTGAATGGACTTCCTCTGACGACAGCGTCGTTGAGATCAAAGACAGCTACAACAGCATTGCCGATCTGAGCTTCAAGGCGACGGGCTCCGCCACCGTCACCGTTACCTCCCAAAACGGTCTGACCGCGGCGTTCACCGTCAATGTAAAGGATTACGAGACCCTTTCCGCGGGCGAGACCAAGACGGCGGTCATCGAAAACAGCGGCGACACTGTGCTCTATAAGATAGTTCCCGCAAAGGACGGCCGCTACGCCTTCCGGTCGTCCTCGGACGGCGATACCAAAGCCACGCTCTATGATTCGGACATGACAGAGATAGCCGACGACGACGACGGCGGCGCAGGCAACAACTTCCGCATTTCGGCGTCGCTTACCGCGGGCGAGACCTATTATCTGGAGGCGCGCTTCTTCAGCGGCGCGACCGGCAGCTTCCCTGTTTCCATGGACGAGACCGTTTATGTGACCTCGCTCGAGCTGTTCACCCTTCCCGACAACACCACCTGCTATCAGGGCGCGCCTGACGTTGACTACCGCGGCTTGTCCTTGAGGATAGGCTGGTCGGACGGCGAGGTGACCGAGTGGGCATACGGCGGCAGCATGACCGTCCGCGTTGAACAAGTGGCGGCGCCCGGATCACGGTAACCTGCGGCGACGAATCGGTCGGCTTCGATGTCGAGGTGCTTGAAAATCCCGTCGAGAGCCTTGAGATCACCGGCGAACCCGTCGTCCTGATGGAGAACACCGGCGGCGAATGGCGTACCGACAATACCGGCGTGCGCTATTTCCACTACAGCCTTTACAGCGCGTTGAGAAAACCATCACTCACCGTTCACTTCAAGGACGGCACCGACACCACGGTCAGCTTGGGCGGCAAGGTCGGCGGCTATTACACCTCCTACACCGACCCGCAGCATATTGAACACTTCACCGTCGGCGGCGACAATTCGGTAAGAGTGTCTTATCTCGGCGTAACGACCGACATTCAGGTCACGGTGCTCGAGAGCCCGGTCGAAAAAATTGAGGTGCTCGGCGCTCCCGAGGAAAGCCTGATCGAGCATTATAACGGCGAATGGCGCATGCGCTTCAACCCGGAAACGGGCGAGAGCGAGTCGTATTATTACTATTGGCTGTCAAATCTCTCCGACGTTCCCGTGCGCATCACCTATAAGGACGGCACTGTGAAGAACGCAAGATACGGCGATTGGATCGACGGCTATTCCATCGACTGCGAGAGCGATCAGGAAAGCGTTCCGTGGACGGTCGGCAGCGAAAACGCCCTCACCGTCAGCTTCATGGGCAAGACCGACGTCATGTATATCACCGTTGCCGAAAATCCCGTGATGGGGCTGGAGCTTGTTTCGCCCTCGGCAAACGTGCTCTGTGAGAACGCCGACGGCTATCAAAGCAGCCGCTATGACGACGCGACCGGCAGCTTTGTGCCGTACTTCCGCTACAGCTTAAGCGCTTTGAACGACGCGACGGTGAGGATCTTCTTCAAGAACGGCGAAAGCGTAACGGCGCATCCGGGCGATTATGTCGACGGATACTATGTCGTCAACAACGACGATCAGGCTCAAACGCCCTTTGCCCTCGGCGAAAACACCTACCGCATCTCCTATCTCGGACAAAGCTGCGAAGCAACGGTGACCGTGACCGAAAACCCGGTAGCGGGCATCGAGGTGCTCGACGGCTACAGCGTGAGACGCTATGAAAACGCCGACGGCTTCATTAACGAGAGATATGACGAAGCGAGCGGCGAATATGTGCCTTATTTCAACTATTCTCTGCCCGATATCTCGGATATGAGGATACGTGTCAGCTACAAAAACGGCGCCTCGGCTATCGTCAGCCCCGGCGAAGTGCTCGACGGTCACGCTGTTTCCGAGAGCACGAATCAGTATGATAACCCGTGGACGCCGGGCGGCGACAACAGCTTCACCGTCACATATATGGGCTGCACTGCACAGGTTCCGGTGATCATCCTGCCCAATCCCGTCGCGGGCATAACCGTGATAAAGAATACCGACAAAACCGTGATCGAAAACGGCGACGGCTATTATACCGAATACAACGGCGACCGTGTGTTCATCTATGATCCGGGCGACGTCAGCGACGCCGTGATCCGCATCGACTATGCCGACGGCACCTCCGCCACCGCGCATATCGGCGACAATGTCAACGGCTACAGGGTCGGCACCGAGAGCGACCAGCAGCGGCACCCGTGGACGGTCGGAAGCGACAATTTCCTGACCGTGACCTTCATGGGCAGAGAGGCTCAAATGCCGGTCGCCGTGGTTCCCACTCCGCTGAAAAGCCTTGTGATCGACCGAGCGCCCACCCGTGAGTATATCCTCGGCGACCCGCTTTTCGGCGGCATAAATCACTTCCACCCCGACGATCCCGCGGGTCTGCGCTTCACCGTGACCTATCTGAACGGTCAGAAAAAGACCTATACCGACGACGACATCGTAAACGGTCGGATCGACGGTCATATCTATATGCTTGATTATCCCTTCGAGCAGACGGTCGGCGCGAACCGCGTCACATTCAGCTACATGGGCAAATCAGCCGATTACGACGTGACGGTCAGGGAAAACCCCGTTTCCGGTATCGAGGTGGTAAAGCTGCCCGACAACCCCGAGTATTCTCAGTACTACAGCCCCGACTTCACCGGCATGAAGCTAAAGCTGATCGGCAGCGACGGCACGTCCGAAACCGTCACCCTCACCTCGGACAACATGATCTACGGCTTCAGCGGCAACGTCGGCTTCTATGTCGGCTTTGAATATAAAGGTTCCGAAGTGGTGATCACCGAGCGCGAAATGAACAACGACCGCAGCTTTATCGTCAGCTATGCCGGCGTTGAGAGCAAGATCACCGGGCTGCGCTTCCGCCGGGACAAAACCGTGACAGATGTAGGTGTTGAGGATTTCACCATGTCGGCGCAAAATATGCTGATTAAGGTGACCTGTGACGACGGCACTAAGGAGAACATCCGCCTGACGGATATAAAGGACAACTGCCTCGGCTGGACGCCTGAGAACTATTATGTGCGCGCGCTGACCGACAAAGGCGTGCTCGGCTTCTACATCACCAACCCCGAATACGCGCAATACATGAGATACGACCTGCTCGTGTTCGACATTCCGGTCACTCTCGGCGATCAGCCTGAGCCCGGGTATATCGTCGGCGACGTTGACGGCAACGGAAGGATAGATATCAAGGACGTCACCGCGATCCAGCGCCATATCGCGGAGTATGAGCTGCTGACAGGCGACGCGCTGAAAGCCGCCGACACAAACGGCGACGGCGAGGTCACCATCGATGACGCCACGCTGCTGCAGCAATATCTGGCGCTGTTCAGCGTCACCCTTGCGGGGTAAAAATTTAAACAGAATATAAAGAAACGGTCTTGGCTCTTACTCATAATGGGTAAGAGCCAAGACCATGTTTTGATTATGATTACTGTGTACGTAAGCGCAGAAAGGTTTGATGATGCGCTTAAAACGACATTGCCTGATAGGTCTGGGCAAAGCCGTACCGCTCCCTGCATCGGTAAACCCGACGTTTCAATATGATTGTAGGGAGCGGCGCCCTCGCCGCTCCGTCCCCGCAATTCATTGCGGGGAAAGGAATGACACAATCTTTGAGCGCAGAACGCTTTTGTCAGCACCAAGGCTCCCCTTACGCAGGGGAGCCTTTCTTTCGCAAAAACTCCGCTCTTAAGCAAGCAGACACATCACAGTGTCAGCCCATATCATTTTGCTGCTAAGTGACGCATAAAGTTCTCTTTGTTCTCGAGCGCTGTGGTGGTGGGTCTGCCGAGGTCGGCGCGCGCTCCGATGGAGCACTTCACCTCGATAAGGCTGAGCTCGTCGCGCTGCTTGGCGGCGTTAAGCTCTCTGTCCAGAGCGTCAAAGCTGTCAACACACACGGCGTTCGGGTAGCCGCACGCCTTTGCGACCGCCACGATATCCGTCCTTGACGCTACTGTGGGCATTCCGCCTACGGTTTCGTGGGCGCCGTTGTTGATAACGATATGCACCAGATTTTTCGGGGCGTTTGCGCCGAGCACCGCCATAGAGCCCATGTGCATCAGCATTGCGCCGTCGCCGTCGATGCACCAGACCTTAAGCTCCGGCTTGCCGAGCGCCACGCCGAGCGCTATCGAGGAGCTGTGACCCATTGAGCCTACGGTCAAAAAGTCGCATTGATGCCCCTGACCGTTAGCCTCGCGTATCTCAAACAGCTCGCGGCTCGCCTTGCCTGTGGTCGATACGACGGGGTCGTCGCCCGTGACCGCGGCGATGTGCCTGATTATTTCCTCGCGCTTCATATCAAAGCCGTTTTTGTAAACTACCTTTTCGTCATAGGAGAGCGCGCCCTTGCGGATGACAAAGGCGACCTGCTTTCCCTTTGAAAGCAGCGCCCTGAAACTCTCCATTTTTTCGGCGACCTCGGCGTCGGTGGTGTCTTTGCCGATAACGAACGAGGCGACGTCCATGTCGTCGAGCAGCTTTACGGTGACTTCGCCCTGATAGATGTGCTGGGGCTCGTCGTGTACCCCGGGCTCGCCGCGCCAGCCGATGACGAACACCATCGGTATCGCATAGACCTTGTCGTTGAGCAGCGAGGCGACGGGGTTGATGATATTGCCCTCACCGCTGTTCTGCATATACACCACGGGCGTTTTGCCGGTCGCGAGGTGATATCCCGCGGCAAGACCGACGCAGTTGCCCTCGTTGGCGGCGATCATATGGTGACGGCTGTCGATGCCGTAGGTGTTCATCAGGTAATCGCACAGCGCCTTGAGCTGGCTGTCGGGCACGCCGGTATAAAACTCCGCGCCGATGATCTCCAATAATTTTTCCGCTTTCATATTCTTCTCCTTATAGTTCGTCTATCAGTGTGATTATCTCTTTGAACGGCATAAGCATGCTGTCTGCCTCAAGCGCGCGGTGGCTGGTCAAAATCAGCTCCGCCGCCTGTCTCATCGCGGGGAAAGCCGCGCGCATAAGCTGGTTGGCGTAGATCACTATGTTTACGCCGCTCGACGCCAGCTCCTCCTCGGTGACGGAATTGAAGCTTGTAGGCACCACGACCAGCGGCGTTTCGGCGTCCTCGGCGCGGAACCTGTCGCAAAACTCAAATATTTCAGCGGGGTCTTTTTTGCGGCTGTGGATCATAATGCCGTCCGCGCCCGCCTTGACAAACGCCCTTGCCCTTTCCAGCGCGTCGTCCATGCCGCGCTCAAGTATCAGGCTTTCTATCCGGGCTATTATCATAAAGTCGTCGGTAAGCTGCGCCTTTTTGCCGGCGGCGATCTTCGCGCTGAAATTCTCGATAGAATCCTGAGTCTGTTCCACCTCGGTGCCGAACAGCGAATTCTTTTTCAGCCCGGTTTTGTCCTCGATGATGACCGCGGAAACGCCCATGCGCTCCAGCGTTCTCACGTTGTAGACAAAGTGCTCGGTCAGCCCGCCGGTGTCGCCGTCGAGGATTATCGGCTTGGTGGTGACCTCCATGATGTCGTTTATGGTTTTCAGGCGCGCCGACATATCTACCAGCTCGATATCGGGCTTGCCCCTGTCGGTGCTGTCGCAGAGCGAGGAAACCCACATCGCGTCAAACTGGTCAAGCTTGCCGCCGTTTTCAACCACGGTTTTCTCGGCGATCAGACCTGTCAGACCGCTGTGCGCCTCGATCGTTTTGACGATGGGGCACATCTTTATCAGGTCGCGCAGGCGCTTTCTGCGGTATTCGGGCATAGCGAGCTTTTCCTTGAGCCGCTGATCTATCTTTCTGACGTTCTCGTTGTAGGTGTACGGCACCTCAAGCAGCTTGCCGCCGTATTCCTCAAGCAGCTTTATGACGTGCCTGCGGATCGCCGCCTCGGGACCGTTGCCCCAGTTGTCGCCGTGGACGACATAGTCGGGCTTGAGCGCCGGGATAACGTCGTCATAGGTCATGCTGTTCTGAGTGACCACCCTTGAAACGCCGTCGATCTCGCTGTACAGCCTGACGCGCTCGTCAAAGCTGACGGTCGGGAACTTGTTGTAGCGTATCAGCGCCTTGTCGCTGAGCGCGCCGACGATCACCTCGCCGTATTTTTTCGCTTCGTTTATGATGTTAAGATGTCCGTCGTGAATGACGTCTGTGCAAAAGCAGGTGTAAACCGTTTTCATTCAGGCACCTCCGAGTCAGGAATCATAGCGCACGGGAACGCTGACGCCGTATTTGTCAAGCGCCTCTCTGAACACCGCGAAGAAGTCGCGGATGTCCTGCTCGTCGATGGCTCCGAGCGCGCAAAGGCGGAAGGTGTTGGTGGTGCTGATCTTTCCGGGATAAATGGTGAAGCCGCGCTCGTAGCAGTAGTCGTGTACCTTTTCAAAGCTCCAGTTGGGGTCGTCGGGATAGATGGCGGAAACCACAAGTCCCGCCTGCTCACCGCGCTTTATCACGTCCTTGAAGCCGAGCGCGTCCAAGCCCTCGTGGATAGCGTTGAAAACGCGGGTGTGGCGCGCCCACTTCGCTTCCTCGCCCTCTGCCCAGTACTCCTTTATCGCCTGAATGGTGGCGTAGATGGTCTGAACGGGCGGCGTGAAGTGCATTTCGCCGGTGCGCTCAAAAAAGTCATACTGTAAAAACAGGTTGCAGTAGTAGGAGCGCTTGGGATATCCGGCGCTCTTTTCGATGATGCCGCGGTTGCCGACGATGAAGCTCAGCCCCGTGAACGCCATCAAGCCCTTCTGCGCCGAAGCCATGCAGAAGTCGATGTTGTCGCGCTCGATGTCGATCGGGCGCATAGCGTAGGTGCTGGTGGTGTCAACGGTGAAAACGGCGCCGTATTTGTGCGCCAGCGCGCCGATCTCGCGGATCGGGTTCAAAATGCCGGTGCCGGTCTCGTTGTGGGTGGTGTGAACAAGCGCTATGTCGGGGTTTTCCTTTAAGACCTGCTCGACCTTCGCCAAATCGGGGCGCTCGTCAACGGGAAACTGCAGATCGATGTGGGGCAGACCGTAGTATTCGCAGATCTCGACCGCGCGCGTGCTGTAGGCGCCGTTGTTGACGACGAGTATCCTTTTGCCCTCGGGCAGCAGCGAATTGAGGCAGACGTCGATGTTGACAGTGCCGGAGCCGCAGAACAGCACCGAGGTGTATTTTTCGGTGTCGCCGTGAACGATTTTAACCAGGTCCTCGCGCAGACTTTTCATAAGTCCGCCGAACTCTGCCTCTCTGGGGCAGATGTCGGGAACGATCTGGGCGAATTTTACCGTGTCGGTCGTGGTGGAGGGACCCGGATTCAGCAATACGTTGCGTTTTACTTTATAGGGTACTTTGATTTCCATAGCTTGCCATTCCTTTCTTAAGCAAACGGTTTATTTTCAATTGTGGAGATTTGTTAAGCGCTTTCTTTCCTATACGTCATAGGTGGGGTCGAGCTGCTTGAGCTCGTTGAAGGTGTCTATCTCTACGATATCGTCGTCGCAGCACTCGCGCACGGCGACCCTGTATCTGCTTTTAAAGACCTTGAGCGGCACCTGCTCCCAGTAGTACTCCTTGCCGCCGGGCATCGCGAACGCCTCGGGGATATCGAGCGCAAGCTGAGCGCCGTCCTTTCGGTTCCAGTAGGAAATGCCGATCATCTGCCATGTGTCAAGCCCGCCGACCTTTTCCCTGACGATGACGCCGTCCCTGACGTCAAAGCACCAGTCGTCTGTCCTGTCCTTTTTGATGGCGAGGAAGTTGGAGCGGTAGTGGTACTTTTTGATGATGTCGGGGTTGGTAAGATAAAGGTCAGCCTCCAGAACATAGGCGTTTGAAATGAGATCCTTGACCGCCGCCGCCGAGGAAATGTTGTTCGCCTCGTTGTAAAGCGGGTTGTCGATGAATTTTATCATCGGGTATTTATAAAGGAGCTGGTCAAACTGCTCCGCAAGATAGCCGCGCACGATATATATCTCTTCGATGTCTGCGGCAAGGCAGGCGTCAATAAGCCCGTCGATAAGCCGTCTTCCGCGCACGCGCACCAGAGGCTTGGGCGTGTTGAAGGTGATCGGCACCATGCGGCTTCCGAAGCCCGCCGCTAAAAATATAGCCCGCCTGACGCGGAACGGCTCCAGTGCCGCCAAGCCCGCCTCGGTGATCCTGCCGTCAGCGATTAAGCCGTCCTTGAGCAGCCCGTTGTAGATTTTATTTACGGTCCCGAGCGAATGACCCGAAGCCTCAGCGATGCCGCGCTGCGTCATCACAGCGTCCGCGGTCGCCAGCGCCGCCAAAATATCAAATTGCTTTTGTGTTAACTCCATATTTTCCCTCTTTGTTCATTTTTTGATGGGTATATGTTGGCTTTGAACAATCCAACAGCATTATATATTATAAGCGAAAATTTGTCAACCCCCTGACCGAGATGACCGATCGGGGGG
>ONHJ01000072.1 GCA_900317595.1 uncultured Eubacteriales bacterium
GACCGACCAATGTTTCAGGTACCTGTGTAACCTGCACGATCGAGGGCTCGCGGCCTATTCTGGCTGAAACACAGGGGCTTGCGACCCAAAGCGGCTACGGCAACGCGCGCAGGATGGCTACGGGCTATGATTACAACCGCCTGTCAATGCTGCTGGCTGTGCTTGAGAAGCGTGCCGGTTACTTTTTTTCCAACTGTGACACCTACATCAACATCGTCGGCGGTCTGCGGGTGGACGAGCCTGCGATCGATCTGTCCATCGCGATGGCGCTGATAAGCAGTCTTAAGGACACGCCCGTGGACGAGAGCGCCGTGGTTTTCGGCGAGATCGGTTTGGCGGGCGAGATACGCTCCGTTTCGCAGGCGCAGCTCCGCATAAACGAGGCGGTGCGGCTCGGCTTTACCAAAATCGTGCTGCCGTATCACAACCTTAAGGGCGTTAGCTGTAAGGACGCGACGCTGGTCGGCGTTAAGAACATCCGCGAGGCGTTTGAGGCGGTCTCCCGATGAAGCGGTTGCTGATGAATGACGAAAATCCGTGCTTTTGCCGCGAGCTGGCGCGTTTCGGCTATGATATAATTCCCGCAAAGAAAATAGAAAGCTTCCCGAAGCCCGAACAGCGCCACGCCGATATGCAGCTTCTGCGCGTCGGAAGCAGGGTGTTCACGCTTGATGGCTGCGCTTTGCCTGAGGTTTGCGGATATCCCGATAACGTGCGGCTCAACTGCCTTTTTCTGGGCGGCAGGCTGTACGGCAAATTAAGAGCCGCAGATCCTTCTGTGCTGGAATTTTGCCGATCGGAAGGGATAGAATGTGTCAACGTCAATCAAGGCTATACGCGCTGTTCTGCGCTTGCTTTGAACGATCACGCGGTGATAACCTCGGACAGCTCTATAAAAAAAGCGCTGGAAAGCGGCGGGGCAGAGGTGCTGCGGATAAAAGAGGGGCATATCCGCTTGGAGGGCTATGATTACGGCTTCATCGGCGGAGCGTCCTTTGCGGACGATAACACGGTTTTCTTTTTCGGAAACGCGAAAAAACACCCTGATTTTGAGAAAATCAAGGCGTTTTGCGATAAGTATCATTCTAAAATAGAAATATTATGCAGGGAAGAGCCGCTGACTGATATCGGCGGAGCGGTCATTTTTTCCTGTTTTTCAGATTGAACTGCGCCAGCGGATTACTGTCCGCGGCGTTTTTCATTTGCTCGCTGCTGAGGTGGGTATAGATCTCGGTGGTGCCGAGGTTTTCATGTCCGAGAACATCCTTTAGCACACGGACGTCAACGCCGCCGTGCTGATACATCAGGGTTGCGGCGGTGTGGCGCAGCTTGTGGCAGGAATAGCCTTGGGCGCTCAATCCGATTTTTTCAAGGTATTTGTAAACCATAGCCTGAATGGTCTTGACCGACATACGGCGGTGGTTGCGGCTGATAAATAGCGCGTTTTTGTCCTTGACGCCGTCGACCGGACGTACGCGCATATAGTCGTTTACGGCGTTGAGGCAGGCGCTGTTGAGATAGATGATGCGCTCCTTGTTGCCCTTGCCGAGCACGCGGATCGTGTTGTCGCTGCGGATATCGGTATAATTCAAGCCTGCCATCTCGGAAACACGCAAGCCGCAGTTGAGAAAGAGCGTGATGATTGCATAGTCGCGCTCGCGGTTTTCGCCCTCAACGGCGTTCAGCAGCTCCATGCTTTGTTCAAGCGTCAGATACTTTGGCAGAGCTTTTTTCTTTTTGGGAGTTTCAAGCTCTTCAAGGGGGTCTTTGTCAAGGTAATGCTTTTTCTTTGTGATGTATTTGAAAAAGCCCTTGATGCTTGAGCTTTTGCGCGCGCGTGAGGCGGCGTTGTTTTGACGTTCGCGCTGCAGGTAGTTCATATACTCATAGGCGTCGGTCAGGTCGATCTTGCGCAGAAACGGCAAGTCGATATCATCGATCGCGATCTCCTCAAATTCTGCGCCGGCGGGAACAAGTCCGCGATAAACCTTCATAAAACGGAAAAAGGTGCGCAGATCCAAAAAGTATTCGTCGATCGTCTTGGTCGATTTTTGGCGAATTGTTTGCTGATAATAAAGATATTCTTTTAAAATAGGAAAAGCTTCGTCCTGAAAACGTACTGCCATTGTAAAAACCTCTTTTTGAAAAAACGGAAAACCTTTGTTTACAGCTATTATAACACAGCTTGGGGGAGTTATGATTCTTTATCGGAATAATTATACAAAATGAATATTTTGTATAATTGAGGGGAGGAATAAACCGTAATCTAACGAAAATACAGCCAACAGAGCGCTTTAGGACATTATATTCGGAAAGCTGCTGTCGGCTGTATGATTATTTATCCTTTAAATAATCCTCTTTTAAAATGGCGTAAATCGATTCGTCGCAGATGCCTTGATTGTTTTTGCCGGACTGTCGGTGTGTTCCTTCATATCGCAAGCCGCATTTTTTCATAACGTCGCCCGAATGCGGATTGTTCGGATCGTGCCTTGCGGAGATCCGGTTGACGCCGACCTCCTCAAACAGAAATCTTATGACCCGGCTGAACGCCTCGGTCATATAGCCTTGATGCCACCATTTGAATCCGATGCAGTAGCCGATCTCGACCTCGGCGGTATCTTCACGCAGCCTTACAACTCCTATGCTGCCGATAGGCTCGTTGATTTCTTTCAGAACAATTTTCCAGTCATAAAAATCTTTTCTGCTTTGGTTTTCTGTTAAATATTTGTGATAAGTATCTCTGAGCTGCTGCGCGCTCTCATATACCTGCCAAGTCAAATATTTGCTCACTCGCCTATCGTTCGCCCAATTTTCGAACATATATTCCGCATCGCTGCCGATGGTTTTGCGCAGTATCAGCCGCTCGGTTTCAAGAGTTTTGGTTCCGAGGTGCTCCATTGAGTCACATCCTTTCTATATAATAAAAACAACGCCCGAGTATTCCCGGACGCCGCTTTTATATATGGTAGATTTTATGAACGTAAATAATTGTTTGTGCCTTGCCGCATTAGCAGATGCCCTGGAACATCATTGCCTTTGCAACTCTCTCAAAGCCGGCAATGTTAGCGCCCGCGATGAGGTTGTCGCCGAGGTTGTACTTCTTGCAGGCATCCATTGTCTGCTTGAAGATGTTGACCATGATGCCTTCGAGCTTCTCGAATACTTCATCCTCGGAGAAGATGAGGTGTTCGGCGTTCTGAGCCATCTCGATGCAGGAGCAGGCTACGCCGCCGGCGTTTGCTGCTTTTGAAGGACCGACAACGACGCCGTTTTTCTGCAGATATTCGATAGCCTCGTTGGTGGTGGGCATGTTTGCGCCTTCACAGAGGAATTTGCAGCCGTTTGCGACCATCTTCTCGGCGTCAACGGTGTGGATCTCGTTCTGAGTAGCGCAGGGAATGTAAAGGTCAGCCTTAACGCCCCAGGGCTTCTCGCCGGGGAAGAATTTTGCGCCGGGGAACTTGTCGGCATAAGGAGCGCAGATGTTCTTGCCGGAGGAGCGGAGCTCAAGGAGATAATCGATCTTTTCGCCGGTCACGCCGTCCTCGTCGAGGATGTAGCCGTCGGGGCCGGAAATAGTGATAGCCTTTGCGCCGAGCTGCTCGAGCTTCTTGGCGGTACCCCATGCAACATTGCCGAAGCCGGAGATAACGACCTTTTTGCCCTCAAGGCTCTCGCCGAAGTGGTTGAGCATTTCTCTTGCGTAGAAGACGATACCGTAGCCGGTAGCTTCGTCTCTGCCCGCGAGACCGCCGTTAGGCACGCCCTTGCCGGTCAGTGTGCCGTCATAGCTGTCGCGGATTCTCTTATATTGACCCATCATATAGCCGATCTCTCTGCCGCCTACGCCAAGGTCGCCTGCGGGAACGTCGGTGTTGGGTCCGATGTGTCTGAACAGCTCAGTCATAAAGGACTGGCAGAAACGCATGATCTCCATGTCGGACTTGCCGTTGGGATCGAAGTCAGCGCCGCCCTTGCCGCCGCCGATGGGAAGACCTGTCAAGGAATTCTTGAAGATCTGCTCAAAGCCGAGGAACTTGATGATGCTGATGTTTACATTGGGAGCAAAACGGAGACCGCCCTTGTACGGACCAAGCGCACTGTTGGCCATCTTCTCGTACTGGGGATTCGCGTCAAACACGGGTTCCAAAGAGGTCAGAACCTCAGTGGCGGTCTGAAGGAATTCGGGCTGATTCGGGTTTTTGGATGCCAGCTTTTCAAGCTGTTCGCTAACGTATGACATTTGTTAGTATCCTCCCTTAAAAATATTCAATTGGAAAGTTTTGCAGGGAAATGAAGCCTTCATTTCACCGACGTTCCTATTCTACACCATCAAATGCGATTTTGCAAGTCTTTTTTGCAAGTTTTTTTGAAAAAAATTCATATTTTCAAATCAAAAGCCGCTCTTTTTCGCAATTTGCACGAATTTTGCAAGTTGACCCCCTTATCTACCGTCAATTTTTTCAAGTTGTATTCCCTGCCACTTCGTTTTGAAGAGTGTTTTCCACGTTAGGAAAATATTTTGTATAATTCAAAAGCTGCTTTTTAACATCGCATTCAACATAAATTTTAGTTGCAATCGGACATATTAACGTGTTATAATAGTGTTGAAAGAAAAAATATACAGATAGTAATAAGGTGGTTTTATGGATTATTGCAAGCGATTAAAGGAACTCAGGATCAAAAACGGCTACACGCAGGAGCAGATCGCATTTATCCTGCACACCCGTCAGGAGCAGTACAGCAAATACGAAAGCGGAAAGCGGGAGCTGCCGATAAAGCATTTGATAGCTCTATGCTGCCTCTACCGCGTTTCCGCCGATTATGTGCTGGGTATCGATAAGATCATAAATAAATCGATTAAACCGCTTTGACAAAAGCAAAAGCAGAAGCCGGTTCCGGACATGGAAACGCTTCTGCTATTTTTCTTTATTATTCTTTTTCCCGCTCTGCTGATTGAGCGACCTTCATCATTATGGCGCACTCCATGCGCTTTCTGAACAGCTCACAGCCGTAGGCGTAGATTCCTGTGACGGAGCCGGTGGCGTGATACGCGTTGGCGGCGCAGCCGCCGCTGCAATAAAGCCTTGCCCAGCAATCCTTGCAGTCTGGTCTGGCGTAGGCGTTGCACAGCTTGAACTCGTCTTGGACTTCGCGGTTATCCACGCCCTTCCAGATATCGCCGAGCCTGTATTTCTCATCGCCGACAAACTGGTGGCAGGGATAAAGGTCGCCCCAAGGCGTTACCGCCATATATTCCGTGCCGGAGCCGCAGCCCGAAATACGCTTGTAAATGCAGGGGCCGCCCGTGAGGTCGATCATGTAGTGATAGAAGGTCAGCGGTCTGCCCTCTTTTTCGCGCTTCAGCATCTCCTTCGCGAGTATCTCATACTGCTCGAAGAGGATCGGCAGATCATCGTAGGTCAGCGCGTACGGGTCGTCGGGCGAACATACGACCGGCTCCATCGAAAGCTCGGTGAAGCCCAGATCAGCCATGTGAAAAATATCGTTGGTGAAGTCGGTGTTGTTATGGGTGTAGGTGCCGCGAACGTAATAACCTCTCCCCTCCCGACGTTTAACGAACTCCTGAAATTTCGGAACGATAATGTCGTAGCTGCCCTTGCCGTTAACTGTCTTGCGCAGATTGTCGTGTACCTCTTTTCTGCCGTCGAGGCTGAGTACCACGTTGTGACACTCGCGGTTGGCGAAGTCGATTACGTCATCGTCCACCAGCATGCCGTTTGTGGTGAGGGTAAAACGGAAGTTTTTGTTGTGCTGCTTTTCGATGCTGCGCGCGTAGGCTACTATGCCCTTTACCACGTCGAAATTCATCAGCGGCTCACCGCCGAAGAAGTCAACCTCTAGGTTGACGCGGCTGCCTGAGTTTTCGATAAGAAAATCGACGGCGCGTTTGCCGACCTCCAAGCTCATCAGCGCGCGCTCACCGTGATATTTGCCCTGACTCGCAAAGCAGTATTCACAGTTGAGGTTGCAGGTGTGCGCGATATGCAGGCACAGCGCCTTGATGACGGTGTTGCGCTTTTTAAAGTCAAAGGCGAGGTCTTTGTACTGATCCTCGGTGAACAGCTTTCCCTGCTCCTTAAGCTCCTGCACATCGTCGATACAGTCGTTTATCTCGCCCGCGTCAATATCGGGCGCGTCCTTGTATTTCTCAAGCAGAGCGGAAACGATATCCTCTCTGCTGTTGTTTTCAAACATCGCTATCACATCATACGCCAAATCGTCTACGCTGTGAACGCTGCCGCTGTAGACATCGAGCACGATGTTGAAGCCGTTTAGTTTATACTGATGGATCATTTTTTCAACTCCGTAACAAAAGGAAAGCCGTTAGCCCTATGGGATAACGGCCGAAATTCCTTGGATTGAGAAAATTATTTCTCGATGCACTTCTCGCACTGCTGGTTGGCAACACCGCAGGAAGTCTTGCAGGCTGACTGGCAAGAGGTCTGGCACTCGCCGCAGCCGCCGCTCTTAACGCTCTTTTTGAGGTCACGAGTTTCGATGGTTTTAATTCTCTTCATAATAGCATACTCCTTTCGGAATTCTTTATATTGATTTTATCATACACCGCGAAATTTGTCAATCACAAATCTGCCGTAATCAGTCCGTGAGGGTAAGTATTGCGGCTTGAAAAGATGTTTGCCCCGTTTTGTTCCAGCTCTTCGAGCTCCCTCAAAAGCTCGTCGGAAATGATCTCTCCTTTTACAGCGAGGGGTATGCCCGGAGGATAGGCGAAAACATCTTCATGTGTGACCGTGCCTGAGGTTTCGTTTAACGGCCTTTCCGCCGAAGCATGGCGGAAGCAATCGCAGGAGCTGTACGCTTTTTTGAGTTTTATTTCCTTTGCGGAAAATTTATTTGGATTATCGCGGCGCAGCCTTTTGTCAATTTTCAAAAGCGCGTCGGCAAGCCGCTCAAAGCCCTCGTCGGTATCGCAGACGGAACTCATTGCAATTACATAATCGCAGGCTGACATCTCCGTTTCCAGCTTGAATTCCCGCCGCAGAAGCTCCGCCAAAGCGTGACCGCTCAAGTCCGTTCCCGAGGTCATTATCACAAGCTTTCCCCTGTCGTTATCATAGACGCTTTCAGGCAGCCGCTGATACAAAAGTTGAAGATTTTGAAGCGATTCTGTCCTTTGGTAAAAGGTGTCAAGCCTTTTCTCATAGCTTTCAAATCCGCTTTTGTTTTCCTCGATGTAGCGCAGGCACCACTCAACAGAGCTCATAAGCAAATAAGAGGGGCTGCTGGTTTCAAACATCGAGAGATTCTCTTGAAGCAGCGGGATCAGCGGATCGTCATTTGTCAGCAAAAGCGCGGTCTGCGTCAGTGACGGCAAGGTTTTGTGAAGGCTGACAACGGAAACATCGGCGCCAGCCGCCATAGCGGTGACTGTTTTGTTGTCAAAATATAGATGTGCGCCGTGCGCTTCGTCAACAAACAGCCTTGCGCCGCGATTAAAGCAGACCTCCGCGATCAATGCAAGATCCGACCCGACGCCCTCATAGGTCGGCGAGGTCAGCACGACCAGCTTGGCATCGGGGTGCGCCTGCAGCGCTTCATATACCTCTTTTTCGGTGACGCCGCCGCAGACCGAGGGATGCTCCGGCAGCCTTTCGGGATAGATATATTCCGTGTTCAAGCCGCAGAGCTCAACGGCGTTATAAACCGATCTGTGGCAGTTGCGGGCGATTATGACTGTATCGCCGGGTGAGGTCAGGGAGCGGATCCCAGCCAAAATGCCGCCGGTGGCGCCGTTTATCAGCAAAAACGCTCTTTTGACATTGAACAGCCTTTCCGCTCTTTTTTCGATTTCCCGAATACATCCCTCGGGATGGTGAAGGTTGTCGAAGCCGTCGATCTCCGTCAAATCGAGGTCATAAGGCAGCCCGCAGATTTTCTGTCGCTTGTGACCCGGCATATGGAAAGGATAAACGCCGCTTTCAGCGTAGGCTTTCAGCTTTTCATACAGCATCAGTTCGTACCGAATTCTCTGAGCTCCAAGCCCTTGTTATGGTCGAGCGCCCAATCTATGCTCCAAAGGCTTGTGAACAGCAGCAGATGATTGCCCTTCAGGTCTTGGATGCGTTTGGTGTCGGACGCCAGATCGAGGGTTTTCGGATCGACGTCATCGTTGACTATCCAGCGGATGTATTCATAAGGAAGGTTTTCCATGATGATGTCGACGTTATACTCATTTTCAAGGCGGTATTTGAGGACGTCGAACTGCAGCACGCCGACAACGCCGACGATGACCTCCTCCATGCCCGCGTCAAGCTCCTGAAAGATCTGGATAGCGCCCTCCTGAGCGATCTGGTTGGTTCCCTTGATGAACTGCTTGCGCTTCATGGTGTCCTTTTGGCGGACGCGCGCAAAATGCTCGGGCGCGAAGGTCGGGATGCCTTTGAACTGCACCTTATGGTCTGCGGAGCAGATAGTGTCGCCTATCGAGAAAATGCCGGGGTCAAACACACCGATTATGTCGCCGGCGTAGGCTTCGTCGACGATTTCGCGCTCCTGCGCCATGATCTGCTGCGGCTGCGACAGGCGCATTTTTCTGTTGCCCTGAACATGGAAAACCTCCATGTTTTTCTCGAATTTGCCGCTGCAAATGCGCATGAAGGCGACTCTGTCGCGGTGCGCCTTGTTCATATTCGCCTGAATCTTAAAGACAAAGGCGGAAAAATCATCGCTCATAGGGTCGACCTGTTCGCTGACGGTCTCGCGTGAAAGCGGCGAGGTGGTCAGTTGCAGAAACTGCTCCAGGAACGGCTCAACGCCGAAATTGGTCAGAGCCGAGCCGAAAAACACGGGGGTCAGCTTGCCGTTTCGAACGGCTTCCAAATCAAATTCATCGCCTGCGCCGTCGAGCAACTCGACCTCGTCCATGAAGTCAGCCTTCAGGTATTTTCCGAGCACCTCATCCAAGGCGGGATCGTCGAGGGCGTATTCGCGCTTTTCGACCTCCTTCTGACCGTTGTTTGCGGTAAAGGCAAGTATCTTTTCGGTGTTGCGGTCAAAAACGCCCTTGAATTCCTTTCCGGAGCCGATCGGCCAGTTGACGGGATAGGTCGCGATGCCGAGCACGTTTTCGATGTCCTCGAGCAAATCAAAGGGGCTTTGGGCGTCTCTGTCCATTTTATTGATGAAGGTGATGATAGGTATGTTGCGCATAACGCAGACCTTGAAAAGCTTGATGGTCTGCTTTTCAACGCCCTTGGAGCCGTCGATGACCATGACCGCGGAGTCCGCCGCCATAAGCGTGCGGTAGGTGTCCTCGGAAAAGTCCTCATGTCCGGGGGTGTCGAGGATATTTATGCAATAGCCGCCGTATTTGAACTGCAGAACGGAGGAGGTCACCGAAATACCTCTCTGCTTTTCGATCTCCATCCAGTCCGATACCGCATGGCGCGCTGTGCGCTTGCCCTTGACGGAGCCTGCCAGATTGATCGCTCCTCCGTAGAGCAGCAGCTTTTCGGTAAGGGTGGTTTTTCCCGCGTCGGGATGCGAAATAATGGCAAACGTGCGCCGCTTGCTGATTTCTTCCTGTAATGTGCTCATATTTTCAATCCTTTTCCAATTACTCCTATTATAATACTATTTTCCTTACGCCATTGTCAACCTATTCGCGCCAAAATCTGAGAAAATAAAAAAGTGAGCAATAATTGATGATCCGGCGTTTCAAAAAATATCACGATACTTGTCACAAAAAATTTTTTAAATAATTTTAATACAAAAGCTTGACAAAAATGTTAAATTATTGTAATATAAAGTCAGTAAAGAGATTATTCCTATCTTTTCATATACCTTCCAACTTTGAGGCAGAAACTTTTGTTTCTGCCTCAAAACATTTAAGCGATCGAGGTGACGGAATGAAAACGGTCGGCTTATATCTGCATACGCCGTTTTGCAGGAGCAAATGCGCCTACTGCGATTTTTTCAGCAGCGCCGCCGATGAGTCCGAGTATGAGCGATATACCTATGAGCTGCTTGAAAAGATTTCCTTCTGGGGCGAAAAGGTGGCCGAACCCGTTTCAAGCGTCTATTTCGGCGGCGGTACGCCGAGCGTTCTCGGAACAGCGCGGCTGTGCGGCGTGCTTGAGCAAGCCAAGCGTTGCTTTGATATTTTGCCGACGGCTGAGATCACCCTTGAGGCGAATCCCGAAAGCGGCGTTTCGCTCGATTTCGCGAAGCTGAGAAGCGCGGGCTTCAACAGGCTGTCCGTCGGACTTCAATCGACTGATGAAACGGAGCTGCGGCTCCTCGGCAGGATCCACACGCCCGAGCAGGCGAGGCTTACGGTCAAATACGCGCAAAAAGAGGGCTTCGACAACATCTCGCTTGACTTGATGATGGGTATACCCTTGCAGACAAAGGACAGCCTGAAACGCTCCATCGACTTTTGCGCGGCATGCGGCGTGAAGCACATTTCATCTTATATTCTGAAAATCGAAAAGGGAACGCGCTTTTATTCTCAAAGAGAAAAATTACAGCTTCCCGACGAGGACGAACAGGCTGAGTTTTATCTTTTCGCGGCAGATCATCTTGAAAGGTCGGGGTTCAGGCAGTATGAGATCTCGAATTTTGCCGTTCCCTCCTATGAAAGCCGCCACAATTCTCACTATTGGCGCTGCGGCGAGTATATCGGCATCGGTCCGTCCGCTCACTCTTTTTACCGCGGCAGACGGTTTTATTATCCGCGAGATTTTGAGCGGTTTTATAAAAACGATTTGATCGATGACGGCGAAGGCGGCGATGAAGCCGAGACCGTGATGCTCGCGCTTCGTTTGAGCGAGGGTTTTGATTTAAAGGAATACGAGAAAAAATTCGGAAAGCCCCTATCCCCTTTGTCAATGAAAAAAATCGCGCGGTTCACAGAGCTCGGCTATATGAAGATGAACAGAGACCGCGTCAGCTTTACACCCAAGGGATTTTTGGTGTCGAACTCAATTCTCAGTGAAATAATCTAAGGGGCAGGCGTTGAGCCTGCCCCTTAAGCTGTATCAGAACAGCGTTTTTCTGAATTTTTTGCCGAAGACGGTAACATGGTCGATTGGATGGTCGGGAATGTTTTTGGTGAGGCAGCAAGAGGTGTAGCCCAAGATCAGCCAGAAAAACACCACCGTATACATCAGATTGAAAAGCAGCGTTACTTCTATAAAAGAATAAATCAGGTAAGCGCACAGGAAGGAGTACATACACGGGAACTCGCTTTCCTGCAGGCTTTCGTCCCGCAGCACATGGCGCGTGGTGCTGATAAAGAACCGCACGCCGAAAATCGCGAACAAAATAAAACCGATCGCGCCGGCACAGACCAGTATGGTCAGGTAGCCGTTATGGAAGTCGACCAGCACGGGCGCGAGGTCGCCGTAATGATCGGAGAATTTGACTCCCTTTTCAAACATCTGCTGACCGTATTGATGGATATTGCCCTTGCCGATGCCGACAACGGGATATTTTGAGAACATCTCCAAGCCCTGCTGCCAGAGAATGAATCTGCCGGAATCGGCGTTGGTGTTCTCGTGACCGAAGGTCGCGATATTTCGCTTTGTTTGGTCGGGAGCTATCTGAACTGGGGCTGTGACCTTCTGAACGCGTATCCGATGATAAGCACCAGCGCTCCGTTTGAATCGCTGAGCAAGATAGCGATGCTGTTGATCGCGATGCAGGAGGCGATCCATATCCGGCTTACACGGCGGCAGCCCGAGAGCCGCACAAAGTCCTTTTTCATCATCAGATGGCAGCCGAACAGCGCCGTTGACGATATAAAAGCCTGCTGGTTGGGGTTTAGAAACAGACCGGTATAGCGGTTTTCATATATAATGAATTTTACGGACAAAAACTCAAAATTGATGCCCAACACAAGGCAAGCGAGCCCGACTATGCCCAATACGGTGGTTACATAAATGATGATCCTTGAAATGTTGAACAGCTCGTGACGGAAATTGAGCTGCTTTTCGGTATGCACGGCGTAGAATATAAAGAAGCAGATCGCCAGATGCAGCACAAAAACAAAGTTTATCGCGAAATTGTTCAGCAGATTCACCATCAGCGTGATCACCGAAACAAGGAAAAAAGCGCCTAGCCAAAAGCCGTATCGCGTTTTCAGGATCGTCCGCCGGGTGATCTCGTTGTAAACGCACAAAAAGGAGCCCCAAATAAACATGACCGCAAGCGCGGCGTAGGCGGCGTAATGCAGATAAGATATGTTGCACGCCAGCAGACAGATGATGTAGCATTGGCGGAACATGGAAGTGTTAAGAAGAAATTTCTTGATTTTTGTCATACCGATCTCCAAAGCATGGTTGTATTCTATCCCTTTTATCCTTCCATATTATACACATGAATCCGATTTGCTGTCAATAAAAAACGATTTTTGTAAACGGAAAAAATTTTGTCGATTTTTACGTAATATTGGGCAATTTGCAAAAACCGGAACTCATGCCGACTCTTCATCGGCGTCGTTTACCGCAAAAGAAAAAAGCAGCGCCGAGGCTGCTTTTCTTTTTGAGCTTAAGCCCATGGGTTTGAGCTTTCGGGTTCGCGGATGCCTGCCAGAATAAACTGCTCCCACAGATACCACTTGCCGTCCTTTGCCATGCGGAGTGTGATCTCACGCGGGCTGTCGGCACCGCCGGAACGGACAAACAGCTTGGCATAGCCCTGATTCTGATATGAATAGGGGTTTTCGCTGACCTTCACGGTGTAGGGCTCGGAAGGCAGATAGTCGTTTTGCGGCGTGGCTCCGTTGAAGTAGGAGCGCGGAACATAGTCCTTGTCCATAAAGCGGTCGCGGATGAACTGCTTGTCATAGGTGCTGAGAGGACGCGGACCGCGCAGGAAATCGAGCATTTCAAGCGAGGCGTCTTTGTCCTGAGGGTAAAAGCAGAGCGCAAGCACCGTGAGCGCGGCAGTGTCAAAGGGCGAAGTCATCGCCGCCTGCGGCAGCGCCTTGAACTGCGCCGCGTTCTCGGGCAGAGCGGCAAACACCACCTCTACGGTTTTGTTGCCCGATGAAGCGGGCGCTGCGGGCTGTGCGGCAGGTTTTTTCAGATTATCAAAAAGTCCCATCGTTTTCCTCCTTGTTGGTTGTGATTTTGTCTTTATATGATTTTATCATAAAACAGCAAAAGAATCAATCCTCTGCTAAACTATTTCCTCGGAAATGATCTCTCTTATTTCCTGTTCGGCTTCCTTTATCTCCTCAATAAAGGCGCGTGACGGCACACGCAGCGCTCCGTTGCCGAGGATTATTAGCTGCTCCAATCCGTCTGAGGTGACTACCCTGACGCGGTGGTTTTTGGCGAGCCTGTGAGAGGTCTTTTCGATATACATGTCGGCGGTCTCGGCCTCCTTGGTATACACGACACTGATGTCGTTGACCCGCTCCACCTCGCGCCGGGCGCCCTTGACCTTATACGCGTCAAAAACCGCGATGACCTCGCATTTTTTATATCCCTGATAATTGCAGAGGATATTTATCAGCTTTTCACGCGCGCCGTCGAAAGAAAGCTCTTTGAGCATATCCCACGCGAAAATCAGGTTATAGCCGTCGATAAGCAGGTATTCCGTACCGTCAAAATCGGCGGTCTTGCGGCTTTTTTGGCGAGAAGCGTCATTCGGCGCGGTAAAGCGGCGCTTTTGCGCTTGACTTGTCCGCTTTTTGACGGGGCCGTAGGTGCTTTCGAAAATACGCATCAGCTCCTTGTCGAGGGCGAAAATATCTTCCTCCGAGCAGCGCCGCGAAAAGTAGGCGCGGCTGTCGGATATCGGCGCGGAAACCGGGCTGAGCGCGCTTGAAAGGTGCATTTGCCGCTTGACTTCGTTCCATTTTACGTTATGACCCGCTCCGTGAGAGCAAAAGACAGAATCGGCGGGATTGAGCACGTCGGCGTCAGGGTCATAGCCCGAGACGGCTATGACTTCCTCGGCATTGTGGCAGGGCGCGTAGCCCTTTAGGCTGCATGAGATGCGGCCGCTTCCGTGGGTGTACTGCGTCAGCTCGGACGCGTAATCGCGCATTTCCGACACGGGCGCCGTGCCGGTGAGGATCGCCGTGCCGCTGTTTTGATCGGGCGGATCGAAGCTGCCGTGCATCATCGTTATATCGTTCATAGCCTTGCCGAGGTTTTCCGCCGGGAGCTCCAGCGTAAAATCATAGACCGGCTCCAGCAGCAGGCTTTTCGCCTCCCGAAGTCCCTGCCTTACGGCACGGTAGGTAGCCTGGCGGAAATCGCCGCCCTCGGTATGCTTGGGATGCGCCTTGCCCGAAGCAAGCGTAATCTCCATATCCGTTATCGGAGCGCCCGTCAGCACACCGATATGCGTTTTTTCATATAAATGCGTCATTATCAGCCGCTGCCAGTTTTTGTCGAGCAGATCCTCGCGGCAGCTTGAGGAAAACCGCAGACCGCTGTCACGCGGCGCGGGCTTAAGCAGCAGATGAACCTCCGCGTAATGCCGCAGCGGCTCAAAATGCCCGACGCCCTCAACTGTGTTTTGGATCGTTTCCTTGTAGATGATATTGCCCTTGCCGAAGGTGACCTCGAATCCGAACCGATCGTGTATGATGCTGCGCAAAATCTCGAGCTGTATCTCCCCCATCAACTGCACCTGTATCTCCGAGAGCCTTTCGTTCCACACCACGTTCAGCATCGGGTCCTCCGCTTCAAGGATCCTCAGCTTTGCTAGCGCGGTATGCGCGTCGATGCCGGAGGGCAGATTCACGCAGTAGGTCAAAACCGGCTCCAGCATCGGCAGCGCGGAATTGCCTTCAACGCCGAGCCCGTCGCCCGAGCGCGTGAACGTCACGCCGGTGACTGCGCAGACCGTGCCGGCGTCAGCCTCGTTCTGCACGGAAAATTTTTCACCGGAGTAAACGCGGATCTGGTTCACCTTTTCCTGCGCGGTGTTTTTTTCGCTTTTGAGAACCTCCTTCACCTTGAGGGCGCCGCCTGTGATCTTTAGGAAGGTCAGCCGCGCGCCCTGCCTGTCCTCCGATATCTTAAAGACCTTCGCGCCGAATTCGCGGCTGTATTCGGGCATTTTCGTATATTTTTCCAAGGCCTCCAAAAACGCGTCTACGCCGTTCAGCTTCAGGGCGGAGCCGAAGCAGCACGGAAAAACTCGGCGCCCCGCGATCGCGCTGATGACGTCGTTTCGGTCAAGCCCGCCCTCCTCATAGCGGCTGAGAAGGCTTTCGTCACACAAAGCGATGTTTTCAAAAAACTCGTCGCTCTCGTCATTTGTGAAATCGACGCAGCTTTCGCTGAGCTTTCCCTTTAATTCGTTGAGCAGCATTGCTTTGTCAGCGCCCGCAAGGTCCATTTTGTTGACGAAAATGAAGCACGGAACGCCGTATTTGCGCAGCAGCCGCCATAGCGTTACGGTGTGGCTCTGCACTCCGTCGGCGCCGCTGACGACCAGCACGGCGTAGTCGAGCACCTGGAGCGTACGCTCGGTTTCGGCGGAAAAATCCACATGGCCGGGTGTGTCGAGCAGAAAAAACGTCGTATTGCCGTATTTGAGCAGCGCCTGCTTTGAAAAAATGGTGATGCCCCGGTCGCGCTCCAAAGCAAAATTATCCAGAAATGAGTTTTTGTGATCGACGCGCCCGAGCTTGCTGATGCTGCCCGAGCAGTAGAGCAGCGCTTCTGAAAGCGTTGTTTTGCCCGAATCCACATGTGCGAGCACGCCTATGGCGATTTTTTTCATTGTATCACCGCCCGATAGTAAAGTAGTTTTTCTCATTATAGCACAGATTTACCATGAAGTAAAATGAATAATTTGAAACCGTGCATATAAAACCGTTTTCAGTCAATCTTAATGAAAGCGCCGCATAAACAGCGCCGCCGCGATCATTTTCGGACAACTGGGAGATGGTAAATATGACAAGCACATCCGCGCAAAAGCCGCTGACCCGACGCGGCAAAATAAACGCACGCGTCAATCTGGTCATCGCCGCCTGTGTTTTCGTATTGGGCACAGCGTCGGTTTTTGTGTCGCTTGCCGATAAAAACGAAGCGGATTTCTTTCTGGAGTTTCGCTTTATGACAATGAACGGCACCATCTTCACAACGCTTATTGCGCTGATAACGCTGATCGTCAGCGCTTTGGAGCTGAAAAATAAGCGCAAAAGCAGGGTCGTACATGAAAAGCTCTATTATTTCCGGCTTTGCAGCGCTGTGACCGAGACGATAATCGCGGTGGTGGTGGCGATGTCCTTTTTGCCCTTTGTGCCTGACAACCCGAATATCCTGACCTTTGAGTCGTTCAATATGCACGTCATAATCCCGCCGCTGACGATATTCTCTTTTTTGGCTGACAAAACGCCCGAAAAGCGCCTGAGTCCGCTGCTGCGCTTCAACTGCGCTTGGCTGATAACCTGCTACGCGGTCATAGTGATAACGATGATTGTGGTGGGCTGGATACCTCAGGAAAAAATACCATATTCTTTTCTTGATTACCGCACCCACCCGATTTGGTATATGATCTGCTTCGGCTGCTTCATTTACAGCTTCACCTATGTTTTGTCGTTTTTGTTCACCGACCTTAACCGCCGCATTTCGTTTTACTGGATCGAAGAGAACGAAACAACGCAATAATCAGACCGCAATAAACGCACTGACAGCCGAGTGCTTCGGCTGTCAGTGTTTTGCTGTTCGTTTTTTGTAGATAATCAGGAATGCCGCCGCAGGCACGATGACCGCAGCAACGGTTATGATTATCGGTGCGGCTGTGCCCGAAAGCTCGTCAATGGTGCTGCCCCGACCGCTCTCGTTGAAGGCGACGACATAAACATCCGCGGTCGGCGCGGATATCGTCAGCACATCGGCGCCGTCCTGACGGTTTACGGTCACCTCGGTTTTTTCAGCGCCTTTGCCGATATAGACCGTATAATCGCGGTCGCGGTTATCCTCGTTTTCCACCACGACCGTCGCGGTGTTCCCGGAAAACGGCGCGTCGGCAGGTTGTGTTCTGAAACCGATCTGCTTAATCGGGCTGATGCTGTAGCAGCGGTACTGCGCGGCTACGTTATCGGCGTTTTTGATTGCGTCGGGGATATCGTCCTCGGTCAAGGGCATGATCTTGCTCTCAACGGAGATATTGTAGCCGTTTTTCAGACTGACTATATCATTTTCGGAAAAGCCGAGCTCCGCCGCCTTTTGAGCAAGCTGATCGCCGTATTCCTCAAAGGTATAGCGCCCGCCGCAAAACACCTCACCCATCGGTACGGTAAAGCGGCTGCTGTAGTAATCGTCGCGCGCCTTAAGCTTCTCAAGGATGTTTTCGCAGTAATGCGGCGATATGAATTCCTCCATATGATTCGCGAAGGTAAAAAGCCTGAACAGCGGCAGCTTTTCGGTTTTGCCGTCGCTGTCTTGACGTGTGTATGACTTGTCGGACGAAAGCAGGTGCAGGTAGCATCTCACAAGCGGCTTCAAGCTGTCCTTTAAGAGCTGATATTCATCGTCGGTCAGCGGCACGTCTGTCCTTTCGCGCACGCTGTCAAGGTGCTTATAATAATGGTTGGTGAGGCTGTCCGCAGCGAAATCCGACTCAGGCATCATCCACACCGGAAGCGAGACCAGCACCATGCCTATATCGGAGTTCGCTTCCTCCGTTACCGTAGTCATATATTCGCTGAGTTGAGAGCGTTCCTCCAGTGTCTTTTGGAAGAATACCTCGCTGACATTCATAACCGGCTGCTGCAGATCGTCAGCGTAGCGGTCGCGGCTGATGTTCTCACCCGCAAACTCAAAAAACTCCCGCAAAAATTCGGCTTGGTCGACCTCACCGTGATCGCCGGTAAAGCCCGACGAAAACATATCAAAATACTGCGCTTTGACGGTTACGCCGCTGCCGCCTATCTGCTCCGTTACGCCGTTGAGCCC
>ONHJ01000065.1 GCA_900317595.1 uncultured Eubacteriales bacterium
AGATAGATATCGGCGACATACTCTACATCCACGACGCGGGCGCCCACGGCTTTTCAATGGGCTATAACTATAACGGCAAGCTCCGCAGTGCCGAGGTGCTGCTCTGCGAGGACGGCTCTCACAAGATTATCCGCCGCGCCGAAACACCGAAGGATTATTTCGCCACCTTTGACTTCTCCGAGTTCGATCTCGGGAAATAAGAATGTCAACAAATAATGGTTTTTATGATTTCTATCCCCGCAACGGATTGCGGGGATAGAAAAGCTCGATTAACCAGTGAGGGGAACGATACGGCTTTGCCCGGACCCCTGTCGCTTTTGCAAATCGCCCTGCGATTTGCTTTAGTTTACAATATTCCACGCGAATTACAACCGAATAACAAACAGTCTGTGTGTTCCGTCCTTTGGGCGGGTAATAGGGAATGCGGTGTGAATCCGCAGCAACTGTCATTACCGTATGTCATTTTTGATTAAGTCGGGTTACTTCCGCGCAGGCTTGGATCTGTCTTCTTGGGCAAGAAGAAGCGCAACCGAAACGACCGCATTTTTATGCGGTTTATTGTGTTGTGCTTTTCTGTATAGAAAAGCATTTTTTATTTGGAGGAATTTTTATGAAAAAAATCTTATCGATCATCACAACCGTTTCGCTGCTGCTGACGGCAGCCGCTACGCTGAACGCCGGCGCCGAGGAGAAAAAAACCGTCAGGGTGACTGTGCAAAACGAGCGCTTTGCGGTATCCGACGGCGCGCCTTGGGAAGGAAAGCTGCTTGACGTCGAGGTGGCTCTCGGTGAGGACGATTCAATTGAGAGTGTTATCGAAAGGGCTGTCAGCGAAAACGGCTTCGCGTTCACCGTGTCCGAGTACGGCTACATTTCATCGGTCAACGGTTTGTCTGAATACGCCGCTAACGGCAGCGGCGGCTGGATGGCTGCTCTCAATAATTGGTTCACCTCAGACGGCACCTCGGCTTACACCGTTAAAAACGGCGGTCTGCAGGCAGGCGACGAGATCGTGATGCAGTATACCTGCTCATGGGGCGCTGATGTAGGCAGCCTTTACGGGGATTTCACCACAACGCTGTCCGCCGATGATTTCGGCTTCAGCGGCGCTCATGTCGCCGACTGCACCTACCGTCAGCTTTTTTCACCGGCAGCCACCGACTACACGATCTACATCACCTCTGACGCTGATGTGCTCGATTTCAACGCCGTTCCCGTAAACAAGAATTATCAGGTGAGAGCCTACAAAAACAACTATCAGCCCGCTGTTGAAGGCGCGGATTTCCGCGGCTGCAAAAACATCCCCGTCGAAAACGGCGACACGGTCTATATCGGCGTCGGCAACCCCGCTTGGCCTTCGATGAACAGCTGGGCAGGCACCGCCGAGGAAACTGTGTACAGATTCGCCGTCAAAAAGCTTATCGCTGGCGACCTGAACGATAACGGAATGCTCGATGTCGACGATGTAACGGTCTTGCAGCGTCACCTTGCCGAGTTTACGAACGCCGACGGCTCCGAGATCGTCAACGATGAAAACTTTATGACAGCCGACTTTGACGGCAACGGCGTCGTTGACATCGCCGACGCTACAAAAATGCAGACGGTTTTGGCTGAATTTGATGTATAAAGCGGATTTGAATATAAAAAATGACAGCAAGGCACAGGCTGCCGTAAAACTGCTGACCGATAGAAAAAACGAGCTGGGCAGGCTGCCGAAAAAAAGCGATTTTGACAGCGAGACCATTTGTTTCATCAAGCAAAAGCTGGGACCGTGGCCGCGCGCGCTCGAAAAGGCGGGGTTGAAGGATGAATAGAATGAAAAGGTTTTTCTGCGCTGTTTTGGCGCTTGCTCTGCTGCTTTCAGCCTTTACAGCCACCGCCGTACAAAATGAAGCGGACGAAAAGTTTGTATCGACCGCCGCTCACCTTAAGGAGCTGCCGCTTCACACAGGCTCTGTGGGCGGTGAATGGCTGGTGCTCGGGCTTGCCCGCGCCGAGCTGCTTGACCCCGATGCCGCCTGCGAATACACTCAAATCGCCGTGGACTACGTTAAAAGCATCGGCTCCGAAAGGCTGCATCAACGCAAATCCACCGACAACTCGCGGCTGATACTCGCGCTTTCGTCTTTAGGCGCCGACCCTCGAAACGTGGCGGGCTATGACCTGACCGCGCCGCTCAACGATTTCCGCTACGTCTCAAAGCAGGGGATAAGCGGCGTGATTTGGGCGCTTATCGCGCTGGACTGCTGCGCTTATCCCGCGCAAAACGGCGTGCGTCAGCAGCTTTTGGACGCGGTTCTCGCGGCGCAGCACAGTGACGGCGGCTGGGGACTTGACGAAGCCGTTTCCGACCCCGATCTGACCGGCATGGCGCTGCAAGCCATGTCGCCCTACCGCGCATATGACCCCGAGGTACGCCTTGCCGCCGAAAACGGAGTGGCGTTCCTTGCGGGGATCCGTCAGCAAAGCGGCGGCTACGCGTCTTACGACGGCATCAATCCCGAGAGCGGCGCTCAGGTGATCGTAGCGCTGACGGCTTTGGGAATCGACCCCGCGACCGACGAGCGCTTTGTCTCCGGAGGCAGGACGATTTTTGACAGCCTGCTCCGCTTTTCGGTCGAAGGCGGCTTTTCGCACACACTCGGCGGAGAATATAACCAGATGGCGACCGAGCAGGCGTTTTACGCTCTGGCGGCATACCGCCGATTTTTAGCGGGGAAAACGGCACTGTGTGACATGACGGACGTGTGCGACCACACGCTTGTCGACGCTGACGGCGACGGTCGGCTCACCATCAACGACGCGACCGTATTGCAGCGCTGGCTTGCGGAATTCGACGAAAAGCTCGACACCCCGCAAAAGCGCTTTGCCGATCTGAATCACGACGGCAGGGTTGATATAGGCGACGTAACGCTCTGCCAAAGGCTCCTCGCGTCTTAAGCGAAGTCGACGGATTAAAGTATCCCGCGATTTGTTCAAGTTCTTGACATTGCCCTCAAAAGGAGTTTGTCGCATGAAAGCCTTTTTTTCAAAATACAAATGGATAATTGCTGCCGTCGCGGTCGCCGTTATCGTCTTGGTCGCCGCTTTTCTCAGCGGAGGGAATGTTGAGGAGGCGGCAAAGCAGGCGCGTCAGCGCAAAAGCGCCGTGCCGACCGCGACCTTTGACAGCGTCGAAGGAACCTCAAGCCCCGCTTCGGAAGTCTGTTCGACCGCGGCTTCGCAAACGGACGTCACGGCAACTCAGGCGGCTTTGACCGATAACACCATCAACACAGACTCCGCTTCAACCTCGGAAGAACCGAGCGCACCTTCTGACGCGGCTTTGACGGAGCCTAAGACCGTCACTACCGCTCCCGTAACGCCGACCGAACGCCCGACTTCGCTCCCGACCTCGGTGCCTGAGAGCACCACAGCGCCCGAAGAGCCTACAAAGGCAAAGACCAAAGCCCCTGCCTGCAGGCTTTCTATATCCTGCGCGACCGTTCTGGACAATATGGACAAGCTCGACGAGGATTACCGCGATATCGTGCCTGAGGACGGCTGGATACTGCCGCCTACGACCGTCACCATTCGCAGCGGCGACACCGTGTTTGACGTGCTGCAGCGCGTCTGCAGGCGAAACTCTATCCATATGGAGTACAACAGCAATCCCGTTTATCAGACCGCCTATATCGAGGGGATCGGCAACCTCTATGAGTTCGACTGCGGCGATAACTCGGGCTGGATGTACTGCGTTAACGGCGTTTATCCGGGCTTCGGCTGCTCCGATTACACGGTCGGCGACGGTGATGTGATAGAGTGGAAATACACCTGCAACCTCGGTTATGACATAGGAGGCGGCGCGCAATGAGTGACAGCTTTTCACAGACTCACCCGGTCACCGGCTTTCTGTTTTTCCTTTCGGCGATCGGGTTTTCCATGTTTTTTATGCACCCGGTATGCGTGGTGATCTCGCTTTGCGCCTCGTTCGCTTACGCCTTGCTTCTCGGCGGCAAAAGGCTGCTGCTGTTTTTTCTGCGATTTTTGCTGCCGACCGCGCTGCTGATCGCCGTTATAAATCCGCTGGTCAGCCATCGCGGCGCTACCATACTGCGGTATCTGCCGTGGGATAACCCGCTGACGCTTGAATCCGTCATCTACGGAGCCGCGTCCGCGCTCATGCTCTGCTCAGCGGCGCTTTGGTTTTCCTGCCTTAACCGCGTGATGACCTCAGACAAGCTTATTTGCCTTTTCGGAAGGGCGGCGCCCGCGCTCAGCTTGGTGCTGACAATGGCGCTGCGGTTCGTTCCGCGCTTTTTCGATCAGTTAAGGCTTGTGCGTACGGCGCAGGGGCAGATACATCAATGCGAAAAAAAGTCGCCTGCGGCGCGCTTTAAGGGCGGCGTTCGCGTGCTGTCGATCATGGTAAGCTGGTCGATGGAGAACGCGCTTGACACTTCCGATTCGATGAAAAGCAGGGGCTACGGGCTTGGCGGCAGGACAGCGTTTTCCGTATTCCGCTTTGCCCGCCGCGACGCGTTTATAATCGCGTCGGTCGCCGCTGAATCGGCAGGCATAGCTGCTCTGCTGATCTTCGGCGGGGTAAAATACCGCTATTACCCGTTTTTTAAAGGGAATTTCACAGACGCGGCGAGCTTGGCGGTCTATGTGTTGTACGCGCTGCTGCTGCTGACGCCGCTGATTTTTGATTGTTGGGAGGGGATAAGATGGACGCGATCACGGTCAAGGATCTGAGCTTCCGCTATCCTCAGGCGAAGTCCGACGCGCTTGTCAGCGTCAGCTTTTCCGTTCCTCAGGGCGCGTTTGTAACGCTTTGCGGGCTGTCCGGCAGCGGAAAAACCACCTTGCTGCGTCAGCTTAAGCCCGCGCTTGCTCCGCACGGGACGCACTCCGGCGAGATACTCATCAACGGCACAGCCGTCGAAAGCCTTTCTCAGCGCGAACAAGCCGCCGAGATCGGCTTTGTGCAGCAATCGCCCGATAATCAGATCGTCACCGACAAGGTCTGGCACGAGCTTGCCTTCGGATTGGAGAGCCTGGGCGTCAAGCAGAATGAAATGCGCCGCAGAGTGGCGGAGACCGCGTCGTTTTTCGGCATACAGTCGCTTTTTGAGTGCGGCACATCGACGCTCTCGGGCGGTCAGAAGCAGCTCCTAAACCTCGCGTCCGTCATGGTCACACAGCCCTCGATCCTGCTCCTGGACGAGCCGACAGCGCAGCTCGACCCGGTTGCCGCCGCAGATTTTCTTCATTGCCTTCAAAAAATCAACCGTGAATTCGGCACGACGGTGATCATCATCGAGCACCGGCTCGAGGACGTACTGCCTGTTAGCGACCGTGTGCTGGTCATGGAGAACGGGTCGCTGATTTCGGATGATACTCCCGAGAACACGGGCAAAAACCTGCGACACCAAGGCAGCTGGCTTTTTATGTCGCTGCCAGCGCCGATGCGCGTCTGGCACGCGGTGAGTGAGGAATCGGAAAAAAACTGCCCTGTAACCGTGATTCAGGGCAAAAGGTGGCTTGAAGGCCGCGTGCGAAGGCATGAGCCGGTCGTGCTGTTTCCCGAGGAGCTTTCCGAGCGCGGTGACGCGGCTGTCGTTTTGAAGGGCGTTTCCTTCAGATATGAAAAAAACGCGCCCGACGTCATCAAAAATCTCAGCCTGAGCGTTTATCGCGGTGAGCTTTTGACGATCATGGGCGGCAACGGCACCGGAAAATCAACGCTGTTATCGCTTATCGGCGGCAGCAGAAAGCCGTATTGCGGCAAGGTTAGTTCTAATAGAGAATTATGCTTGACCCTGCCTCAAAACCCGCAAACGCTTTTGAACGGCAAAACAGTTTGGGAGACCGTAAACGAGCCGCTTGAAGGGCTGGGACTTGATAAAAAAGAGCGCGAAAGCCGCGTTAAATCGGCGATAATAAGCTGCGGACTTGAAAATCTGCTCGACCGCCATCCATTTGACCTGTCGGGCGGCGAGATGCAGAAGGCAGCGCTTGCCAAGCTTTTGCTGCTGCGGCCTGCCATCCTCCTTTTGGACGAGCCCACCAAGGGGCTTGACGCGGTATCAAAGGCGGCGCTGGCGCTGATACTTAAGCGCCTTGCCGAAAAGGGAACGGCGGTGGTCGTCGTCAGCCACGACGTCGAATTCTGCGCGAAATACAGCCGCCGCTGCCTTATGATGTTTAACGGCGAGCTTGTCGCCGAAGGCTCTCCGCGCGAGTTTTTCGGCTCAAACAGCTTTTATGTCACCTCTGCCGCGCGAATGGCGCGTGGCGTCATTCCCGATGCCGTTACCGCCGAGGATGTTATTTACTGCCTGACCGGGGAAAAGCAGGATATTTTTCCGTCGGATGGGCGTGACGACGGCGAGCTTCCCGATTTTCAGATCCCCGCCTCACCCAAAGCCGAGAAAAAACTGCCGAAGCGCAAGCGCGTTATCGGCATAGTCGGCGCGGTGCTGCTGTTGTTCGGGATCTTGGAGAATCTTGGTTATCTGCCGTTTTTGCCGGCAAAGCAACTGCCGCTTTGGGCGAATTTCGGTTTTATCGCGTTTCCTGCGGCACTGCTGATGCTGGCTTTCGGCTCGCTCTCGCATCTTCAAAAGCTGCCTAAGCCGCAAAAACAAAAGCTGCCGAAGCGCACGGTCGCCTCGGCTGTGATGATTTTGCTGATGATCCCGCTGACGATTTACGTCGGGAATGTCTTTTTATATGACCAAAAGTATCTTTTTATATCGCTTTTAGTGCTGTTTGAGTGTATGCTGCCGTTCTTTTTTGTGTTTGAGGGCAGAAAGCCGCAGGCGCGTGAGCCGGTGCTGATAGCGGTGATCTGCGCCTTGGCTGTAGCGGGTAGAGCGGCGTTCGTCGCTCTGCCGCAGATAAAGCCGGTGCTGGCGCTGGTCATCATCGGCGGAGTGGCTTTCGGAGGTGAAACGGGCTTCATCATCGGCGCGGTCAGCATGCTGGTGAGCAATATTTATTTCGGACAGGGCGCTTGGACGCCTTGGCAGATGTTCGCCGCAGGCATTATCGGCTTTCTGGCGGGCGTTTTGTTCCGAAAGGGCTTGCTTTGCCGCAGCCGTGGCGCGATGTGCTTTTTCGGCTTCACGGTGACTGTGGCGCTTTACGGAGGGATAATGAATTTTTCCTCGCTTGTGCTGTCGCATATAGAGATCAACCGCGCTTCTCTCGCCGCGTTTTACGCGCAGGGCTTGCCCTACGACATCATACACGCTTTTTCGACCGTGGTCTTTCTGTTCTTCTTCGCCGAGCCCATGCTCGAGAAGCTGGACAGGGTGAAAATAAAATACGGTATACCGGAATAAAACCCCTCTCGAGCGATCAAGAGGGGTTTTGTGATTTGTATTGTTTATTGATTAAGGCTTTAAGATTTTAATATGAAATGACCTCGCAGCCGTCCTCGGTGACGAGCACCTGGATCTCCCACTGAGCGGAAGGCGTGCCGTCCTTGGTGTAGATCGTCCAGCCGTTTTCCTCGTCAGTGTAGATCTCGGGTCTGCCCATGTTTATCATCGGCTCGATCGTGAAGCAGAGCCCCGGCACCATCAGCATCTCGGTGCCTTTTTCGGTTACATAGCTGACCCACGGGTCCTCATGGAACTCCAAGCCGATGCCGTGACCGCCGACCTCTCTGACCACGGAATAGCCTTGGCTTTTGACATAATCGTTGACCGCCTGCGCCATGTCGCCGAGGAAGCCCCAGGGCTTTACCGCCTTCAAGCCCTCCTCGACAGCCTGCTTGGCGGCGCTGACAAGCCGCTTTTTGTCTTCGCTGACCTCTCCGATGCAGAACATTCGCGAGGAATCCGAGTAGTAGCCGTTGAGGTTGGTGGAGACGTCGACATTAATGATATCTCCGTCCTTTAGAATTATGTCCTCGGATGGGATGCCGTGACACACCTCGTTATTGAGCGAGGTGCAGACGCTTTTCGGAAAGCCCTCATAATTCAGGGGAGCGGGAATACCGCCCATTTTTGTGGTGACCTCATGCACCCAGCGGTTGATCTCCTCGGTCGAAACGCCCGCTTTGATGTGCTCGGCGACATAATCAAGCACCGCAATATTGATATTGGCGCTTTCCTTGATTTTCTCGATCTTCGATATGGCATTTTTTGTATTTTTTTCCGCTGCCGCACCAGCAAGCGTCGTTTCTTCCGGGCTTCTTCACTCTAACCGCTCCTTGATTTAAACCCTGTTTCAGGCAGTAGATTCTTTTCTATATTATAGCACTTTAAGGAAATAACTACAAGATAAATTTCATTTTTGTTGCCAATCTCCGCAAAATGATGTATAATTGATTTCAGGCGCCGCATATTTTAGTGCAGAGGTGTTGTCATGCGCTCGTTTATAAAGATGCTTTTGCCGATTTGCGCGCTCGCACTCTGCGGCGTTTTGTTTTTGACCTTTTCGCTGGGTTCTGCTAAACGCTTGGTAAAACAGACCGACGCGCTGCCCAAGCGCACCCCTGCGCGCGTTTTGATCGACGCCGGACACGGCGGAGAAGATGGGGGAGCGGTGGTCGGAGATGTGCTTGAAAAAGAGATCAATCTTGCTGTCACACGCGATGTCGCCGATCTGCTGACCGTCTGCGGCTTTGACGTCGCCCTGACGCGCTCCGGCGACGAAGCGCTGTCTCTTGAGGGCGACGACATCAAAAAGCGCAAATACAACGATATGAAGCTGCGGCTGGAGCTTTATAACTCGCCCGATGTCGACGCGGTGATAAGTATTCATCAGAACAAATTTTCCGACTCGGCTTCGCACGGCGCTCAGGTGTTTTTTTCGCCCAACCGTGAGGAAAGCGAGTTTTTGGCGGAGTGTTTGAAAACCGCCGTCAAGGAGATGCTGCAGCCCGATAACACGCGCGAGTGCAAGAGGGCGGGCAGCGAGATATTCCTGCTGAAAAACGCGAAAAATCCTGCGGTGCTGGTGGAATGCGGCTTCCTCTCAAACCGCGCCGAACGCGAAAAGCTGCTGACCGACGGCTATCAAAAACAGCTTGCGCTGGCGGTCGTGACAGGATTTTTGGATTACTATCAATCATAACGGAAGTGAAAATATGGCAAAGATCAAAAGCGTTTATATTTGCTCTCAGTGCGGCTATGAGTCGCCGAAATGGTACGGAAAATGCCCGTCCTGCGGCGAATGGAACACGATGAACGAGGAGATAAAGGACACGGCAAAGGCTGCTCCCGCCGCTAAATCGCGGTCGTATGCCGCCAATGCCAAGCCTTTTTCGATTGATGAGATATCCACCGAGGACGAGCACCGCTATGACACCGGCTGCAGGGAGCTTAACCGCGTTTTGGGCGGCGGCATCGTCAAGGGCAGCCTTATCCTGCTCGGCGGCGACCCGGGCATAGGAAAATCGACCGTGCTGATGCAGATCTGTCAGTTTATGGGCGACACGCTGAAAATACTTTATGTTTCGGGCGAAGAGAGCAAGCGGCAGCTTAAGCTGCGCGCCGTCCGCCTTGGAGTCAGTTCGCCGAATCTGTTTGTGATGACCGAGACCGACGTTGAGGTCATCTGCGAACAGATCAAAAACGTGAAGCCTGATTTAGTAATGATCGACTCTATCCAGACGATGAACCTCACGGAGCTAAATTCCTCTCCGGGCAGCGTGACTCAGGTGCGCGAATGTACCAATATGCTGATGCGCACGGCAAAAAGCCTTGACATCCCGATGTTTGTGGTCGGTCACGTCAACAAGGAGGGCTCGATAGCGGGTCCCAAGGTGTTGGAGCATATTGTTGACACTGTGCTGCACTTTGAGGGCGACAAGCAGATGGCGTGCCGCATCCTGCGCGC
>ONHJ01000170.1 GCA_900317595.1 uncultured Eubacteriales bacterium
TGTTTTTGCCGTCTGCCGTCATCATCCGAACAGGGGTACAAATTGTACCCCACTTGGCATTCAGCTCGGCGTCACGGCTGCGCATTTTCTTTATGTACTGCTTAACGTCTTTGCTTTCGGATAAAATCTCAACGACATCGGAAACCGAAAAATACCATTCCTCTTTTTCTTCATCCCAAGCTGTTCTGATAGGCTGATTTTCAAATCTTTTGATGTTATCCATCTCATCCGCTCCCGATAATCCTCACAGCAAATAATTTCATATTAATTCTACCACGAATCAGAAAACAAGGCAATAGAAAAAGCAGCCAAGCAGGAATCATGTAATAACTCCAAACTCCAAACTCCACACTAAAGATCACCAGCCCTGCTCCAACAGCCAGTTGTTCAGCGCTCTTTCGCGCTTTTTTTCGTCGCTTTCGGTATTATTATACTCTCCCTGAATATTTCCGTCAACTATATAGAGCACTCTTGAGCATTTTGCGGCAACCTTCGCGTCGTGGGTGACGAGCATGATCGTCGTGCCGCCTTCGTTTATCTTGCAAAGCTCCTCCATGACCTCGTTGGAGCTTTGGCGGTTGAGCGCGCCCGTGGGTTCATCGGCAAAAATGATCTTGGGATCGTTTATCATACTGCGGCAGATGCACGCCCTTTGGAGCTGACCGCCCGACACCTCGTTGATGTCGTTGTCGGCGATCTCAATGATGCCGAGCCTGCGCATCAGCTCCTTGCCGCGCTCGAGCTTTTCCTTGGCGGAAAGCGTGTTCGCCTTTGACTGACGCGCCGGAAGAATGATGTTGTCGAGCACGCTCAGATTTTTGAGCATATACATCTGCTGGAAGATGAAGCCCATTTCGTCGAGCCGCAGCGCCGCAAGCTCTGTCGGCTTAAGCGCTGAAATGTCCCTGCCTCCGAACATGACTTTTCCCGCAGTCATGCTGTCCATTCCCGAAACTGTGTACAGCAGGGTGGATTTTCCGGAGCCGGACGGTCCCATGATCGCCACCATTTCGCCCTCCTCGACCGAAAAGGAAAGATTGCGCAGGACGTTGTTTTGTCTTTTGTTGGTGATATATGTTTTACAAAGGTCGGTTACTTCGATTATTTTTGCCATGATGATACTCCTATTCTACACTGTTGATCTCATTTGAATTGACCTTGCGAACAGAAAGCGCGGTGATAAACACGCTGAACACGGTCGCGGCAAGGATGACAGCCGGGTAGATTATGAATGTTTTTAAGATATCGGTATCAAAGATGATATTCTTCGCGCCCATCATTTGGAAGATTCCGCCCGTCGTCAGCTTGCCGATCGGGTCGGCGAGCGCTATCGAGAGCAGCACGGCGGCGATCATTATGATCGCGATCCTCAGGGTCTGCCAAAGAACGATCGAGCGGCTTTTGAAGCCTATCGCTTTGAGCATGGCGATCTCGCCGCGCTCCTTGGTGAGGAAGCTCTTTTCCATCAGCACCGCGACTAAAATATCGATCAGGATTATGATCGGCAGCAGCAAGCCTGTTACGCCGTCCATCGTGCCGCCGACGCCGCCGACGCAGTAATCAACATATTTGCCCGCGTCCATCACCTTGTCGTCGGGATACATCTCCTTGATAGCTTCTATTCTCCTCCCGATCTCGGCGGCGCTTGGGTCGTCGTGAAAGCGGATCTGAAAATCGTTTAAGCCGGCAAGATTCTGAAAGCTGTAGGTCTGCCCCGGATAAAGGCGGATATTGTCGCCCAAGGACATCATAGTCTGGTAAATCGCCGTTATCATGCACTCCGTTTCGCCGTCGGGCGTTCTGACCGTCACCGTATCGCCCACTGCCGCGTTCAGTTTATCGGCGACAACATAGGACATGGCAATTTCGTTTTTGTTCTGCGGAGCGGTACCTTCCAGATACATATACTCATCGGGCGTGATATTGACGCCCTCCACGCCGTGGGTCTTCAGCTTGATACCGTCTTTGGCGACGGTAATATTTGAAATGGTTTCAACAAAGCAATCCGCTTCCCAGCCCTTTTCCGCGAGGTCGGATTCTATCTCGGATATCCTGCTTTTGAGCTTATCTCTGCCGTCGGCGACCATGTACTTTTCGATAGAGCCGTGTTCAACGACCGCCAGATCACACTCCGCCATATTGATCCAGCCGAGCAGCTTGCCGCTCGTCATCGTAGTGGAAATATTGAGGCCGACCATCAGCATGGAGATGCCGACGAAGAAGGTGAACAGCATTATCAAAAAACGCTTGGGGCTGCTGAGTATATCGTTGACCGCCATGAAAAACACAGGGCGCACGGGCTTTTTGCCGAGCCTGATTATCCCCTTTTTCTTGTAGCGCTCGCCGGTTGTGCCGCTGCGGATAGCGTCAACGGGAGTGAACCTTTTGACCTTGCGGGTGCTGAAATAACAAAACAGCACGATGATGAACACGACCGCCGCCGCGCAAA
>ONHJ01000003.1 GCA_900317595.1 uncultured Eubacteriales bacterium
ACTTAAGCGCAAAACGCTTTTGTCAGCACCAAGGCTCCCCTGCGTAAGGGGAGCCTTTCCTTCGCCAAAACTCCTCATTATTTCTTAAGTTGACGGCATTGCCTTGTGGGGCTTGAGCAAATCGCAGGGCGATTTGCAGGAGCGACGAGGGCGTCGCTCCTTCCCCGCAATTCATTGCGGGGATAAGGCTTATACAATCATTAAGCAAACGCCTCTGCCCTATCCGCAAAATCTTCGGGTTTTATTACAATTATTCACAATACACTTGCGTGCGGCGTGATTTTGTGATACACTGTGGTTGCAAAATGATTTCAAAGGAGATATCTGCATGAAAAAAATATTAGCCATTTTTGCGGCGGCGCTTATCGCCGCGTCATTTACCGCCTGCGCCGGCAACAGCGAGTCGGTTTCAGCCGCGCCTTCGGCGGCGGAGAAATCTGCCGCAGAGCAGACTACAGCCGAACCGACCGCAGCCGAGCAGACCACCGCTGAGGAAACTACCGCCGAGGTCACCACAGAGCCCGCGCCCGCAAAAGCCGACGTTTCAAGCTGGACATGGACAAAGGGCGAGCTGGATTGCTACGGCTACAACGACTGCTATATGTCCTATCAGGTCCCGAAGGAATTCAAGACCTCGTCCGAGGACAGCAGCGGTCTGCAGTCGCGCAACTATTACTATAACCCCGACGACAGCGAATCCAACGCCAACAATTCGCCCTACGGCGTTTATATCAACTTCGGTCAAGGCAGCTTCGGCGGCGCCACAAGGTCGTCGCTTGAGGGCAGCATTTCCGGCGAACTGACCGAGCGTGAGATCGGCGGACGCAAGGTGCTGTTCGGCAAGCACTCCGTCGACGAAAACACCGGCGCCCATGTGTTCGTCTATTATGTGCCGTATGATGAAGATGACTATTCGCGTATCTGGATCATACTCTGCGACCCCGAGGAGGACGGCGAGTTCCGCAGCACCTTCGAGCAAAGCATCAGCTTTACCAAACAATAAAAAAACAGGGCTTGACTCTTACTCATAACAATGAGTTTTGAGTCAAGCCCTGTTATTATTTCACATTAAAAGCAAGCCTTGTCGCCGGACTTGAACACAGTCGGCGGGCAGAAAAGCAGCAGGGCAACGTCGTTGTCGCCTGCCGACGCCTGCGGAGCGATCGCCTTGTTGACCGCGACGCTGCGCACCTCGAACGAGCCCTTGCTCAGGCTGTCCGCTCCGAGGATGAAAACGGTGTCGCCCGCCTTTACCGCGCCTGTCTGCACAGCGCCGAGAATGGCTGTGCCGTAGTCCTCGATCGGCACCATGTTGGCGATGGGCATCACAAACGAGAACATCCCTCCGCCCCGAACCGGCGCGGCTCCGCCGCTCTGCAAAGACTGCGGTGACGGCGCAAGCGAGCGCGCGATGCAGTCTGCGGCGGCGCGTATCTCCGCTTCTTTGTTCATCCGCCCGAAGCGCAGCGTGCCGCCGTCGGAAAACGTAAGCTCCAGCGCGGGCATTTGAAGCGCATAGGGCGAATACACGCAGCTTTCGATATTGCGGAAGGGATAGACCTCGATTTTGCCCGCAGCGCCGTTCTGCGCGTCGGCAGCGCCCGAAACGCTTCCGATGCGCGGCAAAAACTCGATGCGGTCGGCGAAGATCAGCAGCCTGCCGCCGGTTTTTGACATTCCGCTCTGACGGTTGCCCGCGTATTTGTCGATGATAGTCAAGACCATTCGCGGCTTGTCGCCCGTCGGCTTTAAGGGCGCGTAAAACGGCCGCCCGCAGCCGGTGCAGAACATAGCGTCGTCATCGGCGAGCTGACCGCAGAAACCGCAGTAGATCGCGTCGCGGTTGGGCGACAGCGCCCGCTCAAGCCGGCTGCCGCACGCCTTGCAAAAATTGTTGCCGTCGGGGTTGATCGCCCCGCATTTGCCGCACTTCACAGCAAGCCCTCCTCAGCTATCGTCACGCCCGCGCCTCTTACCGCGCCGCGCTCCACTACCTTGTCGCCGAACAGCCACGCCGCCTTGACCACCGTCACCCTGCCGCTTTCGTCGGGCGACTTAAGGCAGCCGAAGTATTCGGCGGCTTCGCCGTCATATAAAATGGTGTCGCCCGCGTTTCCCGCGCGGAAAATGCCGGCGCGCTGAACGCTGCCCAGCAGCATGCGCATTTTGCGCAGGCAAAGCGCTTCGTCTGCGGCGTCGTCCTTGGAAAACACAAGGAAAAACGCGGTGCGGAAGTCTTCGTCCTTTATCAGCGCCACGCGGTCGCACCACTCCTCATACGCCTCGGTGTCGGTCTGCCGCTGCGTCACGGCGCAGTACAGACTTTCATACAAGCCCTCGAACACCTCGGCGTTTCGGGCTATTCCGGCGCTGACGGGAGTTTGGGAAAGAGTGTTTTGGGTGTTTGACATAAGCTTTCTCCACGGAAGATCAAAAGACCCTCCTGTCAGATATCGGTTTTCTTCATATGTATCCACGCGGCTGCGTCGTCGCGGTCGCCGAAGATGATGGCGTTGCCCGGGAACAGCGAGGGAATGAGCGCCTTTTGCTCGGGACGCAGCGCCGCGCTTGCCGCCATTACGTCGGCGTCGTCGGGTGAGGCGAGCCGGTGGATGATCTTGTAGTTAGTGTTCTTTATCGCGTCGGGGATAAGCCGCGTGGGATATTGGTCGACGATCATCAGACCCTCGCCGTAGCTGCGTATCTCCGAAAGCATATTTGTAAAGAGGTCGGCGACCACCTTTTGAGGGTTGTTTGCCGAGCTGCCCTGCGGCTTAAGGAGCACGTTGTGCGCCTCCTCGATCAGCGTAAGGTGCAGCAGCTTGTTATCCTGCGCCTTTTTGCGGTATTCGGGGTCGCCCGCGTACTGCGATTTGCGGTATTCATAAAGCGAGAGCAGCAGCACCGACATGACCAGCGCCTTGTCGCGCGCAGCTGAGATGCCGCTGATATTTATGACGGTGGGGTGGTCGAACAGCTCGCTGTAGTCGGTTGAGCGCGGCACGTTCAGCAGCTTGCCTCTGGTGCCTCGGATAAGGTACTGGAACCGCGTTTCAAGGCAGGTGGCGAGGTTGGAGCGCACCTTTTCCTCATAGTGCTTTTCCTCCATCACGCGCTTGCTCATCGCCGAGAGCGAGGACAGCAGCGGATACATCTTCTGCTGCGCCATCGGGTGGCCGTCGGTGAAGTCCTTTTGATACGCCGCCGTATAGAGCGCGTAGACGGTCTCGTCGATCAGCACCGGCAGGATATCCTCGGACGGAAGGCTGGCGTTCATCAGCGCGATCAGGTTCTCGCAGCGTGAGGTCATGTCGATCTTGGCGCCCTTAACGGCGGCGGGCTGGAAGGGCGAAAGCTTTAGCTGTCCGAGCTTCACGCCGTCGATCTCCTCCGTGCCGGGCATGAAGATGCGGAACTTCTTTTCCTCGGGAAGAATTTCGTTCATCTTCATCGCCCAGCGCACCCAGTCGTCCTTTGCGGGCTCGATGATCAGCGAGGGGATATTTTTTTCAAGTATCTCGGTGATGACGCGCTTGCAGGAGCACGATTTGCCCGAGCCTGTGGAGCCGACCACCAGAGCGTGGCGCACCAGATCGTTGTGGTTGATGTCGTAGCCCGCGTTCTGTTCAACGCCCATGTTGACGATGTTGCCGAGGTGGATAGCCTCGCCGTTGACCACGGGCGGATTGTTCGCGAAGCGCACCGCCGATTTTACAAAGCGCAGCCCCGGAGCGTCGTTCTGCGGCAGCGAGGTGGCGAGCGCGAATTCCTTGGTGTTCATCGGCGTGCTGAGATATTGGTAATTCTTGCCGAAGATATGCCAGACGGTGTCCTCTGTCATTCCCGGCGCCTTGTCGTTGAAGATCGGGATAAGGTCAAAATTGTTCTTGACGATCTCGAGCGCGCGCGACTTAGGCTTGAGCACGTGCAGGCGGATAGGCTCCACATAGGTAGTCCTGCCCGAATAGATGGAGCGCAGCATTCCGTTGACGGTGTTGACGTCCTTTTTGTCCTTTGCGAGGACATAGATGCCGACGTTCCAATAGCCGAGGTTCCTGCCCTCCTTCATGCGCTCGATGTGGGTGTCGATAAGCTGCTCGGCGTACTCGGCGAATTTGTCGAGGTAGGTCGAGTTGACCGTCATGGTCTGGGTCTCGCTGATGCTTTTTCCGGTGCTGCCCATCACCGCGCCCGCGGCGCAGAAGGCAAGACCGAGGATCGGACCCAGGATCGGCATAAGGATAGAGCCGCCCGAGAGCAGGCTTGAAACAGCGCCGCCGGTCATGCTCACGCCGCTGCCCACCGCGGAGCCGCCTGCGGCGCCGAGCGCCTTGTCCTTGGTTTCGGTGCGGGTCTCGGTTTCGGCGGTGGTGCGCTGAACATAGGTGTGTATCTCGCTGCCGAGCGTGCGCATACGGTTCATTATGTCGGTGGTGTCGGCGTCGGAGATCGGGTCGCCGATCATCAGCAGGTTGTAGTCGCGCTCAACGCCGCCCTTGCCGCGTATTCCGAACGCCAGCGGGTCAAGGGTCTGCAGCACGCCCGGGCGGTCGCCGCTGAAGAACGACGGCAGTCCCGTTACCGCGCCGATGGACGAGAACGCGTCGAAGCTCATAACCAGATTATAGCGCTCGACGTCGCTGAGCTTTTTCAGCTCGATGCCGGGCATGGAGCCTGAGGTCGCCTCCTCAACCTGCTCGATCGCATCGTTTGCGTTGAAATACTCGTTTTGAGAGCGCACGCCGAGATAGATGCCGGTTTTGCCGTCCTTGCGCTGGAGCAGGAAATAGAAGCGGTAGCCCCACTCGTGCATCGACGACAGCACGCCCTGCCAGCGGTCAAAAAGGTTGTAGCCGCCGACGTTGTCGGGGCTGACGGGCAGGCGTGTGATCTTAAGCCAGGTGATCTCGGGGATCGCCTTTTCCTCGTTGTAATAAAAGCTTTCGCGCTCGCTCATTTCCTCGAGGGTGCTGCGCTCGATGACCTTGTCGAGCAGCTCGTGGAACTGGTTGTCCGGCACCCTGAGAGGGTTGGGTATTTTAAGGCTTTCGCTGTTGATGCCTTGGGTGAGGTCGCGGAATGTCAGATTTCTTTCTGCCATATGGCATTTCCTTTCTGTGCGGATGATTTGTAACCATTACCGTTTTCGTAGGGCACGGTCTTGACCGTCTGTTTTACTTTTCGTAGGGCACGGTCTTGACCGTGCCGTGGGCAGTAAATCAAAGGTCAGTCGCTCAGCCTGCGGTCAGGTCAAGACCTGACCCTACAATGTGTTTGTTCTTATTTAAACACTTCGCCGCAAATGTGATCTTATTCCATACAATTCGCGTAGAACGCGGGATAAAGCGCGCGGTAGAACGGCTTGAGCGACGGCTCGGTCATTTTGGAGAGCAGAGCGTGGAATTTTTCAAGCTCGCCTGCAGGATAGTCCTCCCCGGCGACGACCGCCTCGGTGAAGCGGTCATACATGGCGTACAGCTCCTGCTGCTTTTCCTTGTATTCGCTCTTTGAAAGCTCCTTGATGGCGTCGTGGCGGAAAAGCCCGACCGGCTCGTTGAAGTCGACGCCCTCGAACGCCGGATTCTCCTGAAGATCCTCAAAGGCGGTGATGACGCCGTCCTTTACGGAATAGGTCACGAGGAAGCGGATCGGAAAGACCTGCGTTTTGTCCACAGCGCCGGTCACCTTGTACTTCAAAAACGGCAGCACCGCGCAGACACGGGCGTGCTTTACGGTGATGACGGGATAGCCGCAGGTGTAGCCGAGCGGCATTGAAAGCATGACGTTGCTTTTTCTTACGTCAGCAATGATTTCGTTCATCTTTTTTATTTCAGACATAATATCCTCCTAAATCTCACGCGGTCAGCCGCAGATGACAGCCAGATTGTTGCTGTCGTCCCAGGCGTCGACAAACTCGTCCATCGGGATCATAGCGCCCTTGCCGTCGATGTGACCCGAATCGTTGAGGATCACCATCGGGTGCTCGGGATCGCTGCGGTCAATGCCGATGACCTCGACCGCATGGTTGGCGCCGTCGCCGGGAACATAGACGTCGTCGTTCTCGCCCGAGGCGTATTCGTCGGCGTCCACCGCCACGATGACCCGCTTGCCGTTTTCAAGCGCGTCCTCGATCTCGTTCATATCGCAGCCGGTTTTCAGCTCGTTGGGTATGCCGTAAGCGTCGAGCAGCTTGTTCATATCGGCGGGCGCGGTGCCGGAAGCCTCGTCAAACCAGCCTCGGTCGGTCGCGAATTCCGCAAGATCGTTGATGTCGAGCTTTACGCCCGTCATTTCCTCGATGACGAACATCTGGGCATAAACGGCGCAGCGCTGGGTGTCGCCCTGATATTCCCAAAGCTCCATCGCCTTCGCGGGATCGCCCTTGACGTCGGTCGCCTTTTCGGGGTCGAAGGGCGGCAGCTCAAAGTAGAAGTCGCCGCGGTTTTCGTCGGAGATATCGCGGGTGCCGACGGACTCCATCTCGCCGGTATAGCGGTTGTATTCAAAGCCCTCTACCAGGTCATATCTGCCGTCGCCGTTGAAATCGGAGGCGATCAGAACGGTGTCGATATTGCCGTCGCCGTTGAGGTCGCGGGTCTCCCAGTAATAGTTTTCGGTCTTGCCGTCGCCGTCGTTGTCGACGGTCGCACGGTAGATGCCGTAATCAGCCAGGCCGTCGCCGGTGGTATCATAGAGCTGCTCGGTCACGCCGGTGTCCGAGGTCGTGTCGGTCGGCTCGTCGGTAGGCTCATCGTCGGGCTCATCATCGGGCTCATCATCGGGCTCATCGTCGGGCTCGTCGGTCGGCTCAGCCTTGGGTGCGGGCTTGTCGTCGTCGGGCTCAAGGTCGTCGCCGAAGTCGTTAAGCGCGGCGGTAAAGGGATGAACGGCGGTATCCACCAGCTTTTTGTCATATTCCTTCTGCTCCTGCTCCTCGGGGGTCGAGGCGTCGGTCACCGTTTCGCGCCATGCGGCAAGATCCTCGTCGTAAATATAGGACGCCGCCGGAGTGAACTCGCTTTCGGCAAAGCTCTGCGCGTCGCCGGTCTTTTCCTGAACCTGAACGACGTCGGCAATGCCGTCGCCGTCAATGTCAACGCGCACCATGCGCTCGCTGACCGTGCCGTCGGACGCGATCGCGTATTCGTCCTCGCGGTCGATAAAGCCGTCGCCGTCAACGTCAATAAGATAGATAACGCCGTCGGTCACGCCGTCGGAGGTATGGGTCGCCTCTATGGTCTCGTAGATATCGTCGCCGTCAAGGTCGATCAGGCGCGATCTCAGCCCGTTGCCGTCGTCCTGATAATCGGTGGTGCAAACGCCCTCCGGAAGGTCGCAGCCCTCTTTGCCGAAAAGCTGATCGGCAGGGTTTTCGTATCGGGCGGCTACTTCCTCATACGCCTCGCGCACGCCTTCATAGTCGAAGATGTCTTCCGATATATCATCCATAAAATCGGAGTCGGTATCGGCAGGCAGCCCGAAATCATTTTCGTAGTTCTCGTAGCTCATAATGAGTCCTCCTTGTTTGATAGGGATATGTTCAGATATGCTTTTTCAGGTATCTTTGCAATCGTTTCAAATAATCCATGCACATCGCGGTGCAAATGCGGTTTGTGGGCAAAACCGTGCTGCCCACCGCTATTTTGTCGGCATTCCAGCCCATGTAATGGATCCTGTTGTTGATAAAAACATCCCACGGGATGCAGCCGCTGGAGCGTATCGACTCAAAATAGATGCCGAAGGGCGAGATCGCAAAGCCGCTCGCGGACGCCTGACCCTTGCGCGCGCAAAAGCAGATGTCGCTGCGCTTGTCGGCGAAAAACGGCTTGTTGCGGAAAACCTCGCGGCACGCGGGATTGGTGAAGAAAACGGAGACATACTGCTCGATCTCCTCGGTCAGCGGAAAGCTGTAGCGAGCGGTGAAGTCAAGGGCGTCACGGTAGAGGTCGACGCTTTCCTCGTCGGAATACTGCTTGGTGAAAAACTCCTGCGTGGGCTTTACGTTGAACAGGTATTTGACCCACGACGGGTCGACCGCCTCGGTCTTGCCGAGGGTGAAGGACGACAGCAGGCGGTTGTAGACCAAGCCCAGCGCCACCGTCGACTGCGGGTTGGGAAGCTGGAAAATCAGGTTGCCGTCGGCGCGCACGCGGTCGAGCGCCGGATGCGACAGCCCTTCCATGGCGCCGCTGATGATATCCCTCGCGAAATACCAAGAGCTGTGGCCGCCCGCGAGGATAACCAGATCGAGCCCGTGCTCCTTGAATGCCGCGTCTGCGGCGCACGCCTTTTCGATGCAGCCGCGCAGCAAATAGACATAGTCGCCGAGCTGCTCCTCGATCAGCTTTTCAAAGCTTTCGCGCGTAAGCGGCGGGAATTTTGTGCCTGCGACACCCGGATACGCCCTGACGAAGCCGCAGGTGGTGACAGGCTTGCGAGCGTTGATGTTGACCGACACGTTGTTTTCCTTCCAAAGCTTTACGTTGTTGCCGATGCGCACCATTGCCGGGATCATCTCCTGAAGCTCGTCCGACAACACGCTGCGCAGATATTTTTCCACATAGCCGGTCAAAACCTCGTCGATCTCTCTGCCGCCGAAGGTCGGGTCCTCCTCGCTGAGCGGCCAGTTGGTGACGATCTCGACATTCAGCGAATCCGCGGTCGGCGCGCCGCTGTCTTCCGAGCGGAACGAGAATTTGCAGAGCGCGAGGTCGGTGGTGCCTGCGCCCATATCCGCAAGCAGCAGATAGCCGGTCTTGTCGGGCGCGAAAACGCCCATTGATGAAAAGCGTTCAAAATTGCGGGTGATGACCGTGGAGATGGCGGCGGTAGCCTCGTCCATGCCCCTTACGTTCTCAAAGCCCGCCTCGGCAGCCGCGCGTATCATAAAGGCGGCGGTGCCCTCCTGCCACTTTACGGGATAGGAGATGTTGGTCTCCACCTCGTCGCTCTCGTCGCCGAGCTGATTTATCTGCTGCTCATAGACGCTGCGCAGATATTTGAAGAGCATCGACACAAGCCCGCGGCTTTTTTCGCGCTTTTCGGCGTCGGGGCTTTCGAGATCCATCTTGAAATTGCGGTAGATCGAAGCGCCCTCCATCTCCTCGTTGGCGATGCGCCCGAAGTCAAATGTGCCGTCGCTGTTTTCGCGGATGACCGACACCAAGCTGCCCTTGGACTCGCCGTGCTCAAAGGCGACGGGGATATAGTTGAAGCTGTCCGCCGTGGGACGGTTGAGATCGTAGCGCTTGACGTTCATATAGGTGGACGAGGTGCCGAAATCTATTCCGATCACGCGGAGCATTTTTTTGCCGTTGCCGCTGCGGTTCACACCATCAGCCTCCTTTGCAAAAGCGGGAATCGCACTGTTTTTCTTTATATTCGGATATTCAGTATTTATTGTATCATATTTTCTTGTGATTTTCAATAATTTTTTTCATATCCGATTCGCGTTTTATTGGCTTTTGCCCCAATAAAGCTTTGATTATTGACTGCGGGATAAAAAAGTGCTATACTTTCTGTGATTTATCGGAAAAGAAAGGAAGTATTTTATATGGTTGTCACCTGCTTGGACTTAGAGGGCGTGCTGGTTCCGGAGATCTGGATCGCGTTTTCGGAGGCTGCCGGGATCCCCGAGCTGAAAAAAACCACCCGCGACGAGCCCGATTACGATAAGCTGATGAAATTCAGACTTGAGATCCTCAAGGAGCACGGCTTGGGTCTCAATGAGATCCGTGACGTTATCGCGAAGATCGACCCGATGGAGGGCGCCAAGGAGTTTTTGGACGAGCTGCGCTCGCTGTGTCAGGTCGTTATCATCAGCGACACCTTCGCGCAGTTCGCGGCTCCGCTGATGAAAAAGCTGGGCATGCCCACCATCTTCTGCAACGAGCTTGTCGTAGGCGAAAACGGCGAGATCACCGGCTACAAAATGCGCTGCGAAAAATCGAAGGTAACCACCGTCAAGGCGCTGCAGTCCTGCGGCTTTGAGACTGTCGCCGCCGGCGACAGCTACAACGACCTCGGAATGATCCGCGAAAGCAAGGCGGGCTTTTTGTTCAGAAGCACCGACAAGATCAAGGCGGACAACCCCGACCTGCAGGCGTTTGAAACCTATGACGAGCTGCTCGCGGCGATCAAAGCAGAGCTTTGATCCAATGCGCAAGGGGCTTTTAAAAGGAGTTGCTCCAACACCCGCAGTCTGCAGACCCCTTTCCCAAGGGGGTCGACGCCCTAAAGGGCGTCGGGGGGTTCCTGCGCCGGGTTTTCTGACAAGGCGCGGTTAGACAGGACAACACGGCGCAGGAACCCCCTGCGCTGACGCGCTTTCCCCCTTGGGAAAGGGGGACTTCACTTTGGAGCGACCTTCGCTTCACCGCCGCAGGCGACCCTTCAACTATTTGCTGTCAAAAAATAAACACATCCTGCCTCTTTCGGGGAAACCGATCGGGGCAGGATTTTTTTATTCAAAAAAGGCGGCTTTATAATTTCGCAAAAACCCGAAAAGGGACTGCCTAACGACAGCCCCTTTCCGGATTTAGAAGTTTTGAAATTAACGTGAAAAACGTGGATGTTGTAATTAATTAATCGACAAAATCTTTTCAAATAACCTTTCAAACAGCAGCGTCAGATCAGCTTACCTTCGCGTCGGTCATGTCGCCGAAGAAGTTGAATCTGAAAAGCTTGCTTTCGTCATTCTTGTTCTCGCAGTAGATGCTGGCTTCGGCGATCCTTCCTCCCTCGATCAGCTTGGTCAAGCCGATAAGCTGGCAGAGCTTTGATCTGAGGTTGAGCTTATCGCCCTCGCCGGTAACAAGATAGACATTGCCCTCGCAGGTATCAAGCACGGCGAGGAACTCAGCCACATCGATGTTGTGTAAGTTCATGATGGGTGTCAACATAATCGTTTCCTCCTTGATTCATTTGATCGGCTCGGTTCATAAAGGCTAAGAGCCGACCTATAAGTTGTCGTGCGCCATTTACCATTTGGCAAATCATGATTTTTTCGGCATATTGTTATTCGGAGGTTTCCCGGGCAGCTTCCGAACGAAGCCGAACGTCAGGCGGAATCTTTACCTGACACTCACTATTATACTCAGCTTTTCGAAAAAGTCAACAATTCTTTAAATGAATATTTGGGCATAGTGCTATTTTGCTCTCAATTATTGCCAATTATCAGCCCACTCTTTTGTGCATATTACACAGGATATTGTTGTTAAAGAATATAGTTCGTTAAAAATTTAACAATCTGTTTGGCTATTGTCACCAAGTTTAATCCATCGGTATAATAAACTGAGTAACGATATTACAAACTTTCGGAAAACCATTTTACCATTTTTTGTTAATCTCGGCGTTTTTGCCGCTGTGTATTGACGATTTTGGGGTTTGCGGCTATAATAGAAGAAAATGACCACAAGATATGGAAAGGGGAATTTTGATGTTAAATGAATTTTTTAAGCAATTTAAAAGCGGCACCGACATCCGAGGGGTCGCGGTCGAGGGCGTCGCGGGTCAAAACGTGAACCTCACCGACGACGTTGTGGAGAAAATGGCGGACGGCTTTGTGCTTTGGCTCGCCGAAAAAACGGGCAAGGCGCCCGAGGCTCTCAAAATCTCCGTCGGCAGAGACAGCCGCGTCTCGGGTCCGCACATAACGGAGCTTTGCACCGGCAGATTCTGCGCCGCCGGCGCCGAGGTTTTGCGCTGCGGGCTGGCTTCTACCCCGTCGATGTTTATGACCACCGTCGATCTGGGCTGCGACGGCGCGCTGCAGATCACCGCAAGCCACCACCCATATAATAGAAACGGGCTGAAATTCTTCACGCGCGGCGGCGGCTTGGAGGGCAGCGACATCGAGGCGATACTCGAATTTGCCCAAAACGGCGCGCGCCCCGACGCAAAGGAAGGCGGCAGCGTCACCGACGTGGACTATATGAGCGACTACGCCGAGGGTCTGCGCGAGAAGATCAGGAAAGAGGTCAACGCCGAGGACTACGACCTGCCGCTGAAGGGCTTTCACATCGTTGTGGACGCCGGCAACGGCGCAGGCGGCTTTTACGCCGACAAGGTGCTTGAGCCCTTGGGCGCGGACACGACCGGCAGCCGCTATCTCGACCCCGACGGAATGTTCCCGAACCACGTGCCGAATCCCGAGGACGCGACCGCGATGGCATCGATCTGCGAGGCTGTGCGCGAGAGCGGCGCCGATCTGGGCGTGATCTTCGACACCGACGTTGACCGTGGAGGCGCGGTGGACAGCGAGGGCAACGAGATCAACCGCAACCGCCTTGTCGCGGTGGCAGCGGCAATCGCCTTGGAGGGCAACGAAGGCGGCACAGTCGTTACGGACTCGATCACCTCGGCGGGGCTTAAGGAATTTATCGAAAAGGAGCTCGGCGGCAGGCATTACCGCTACCGTCGGGGCTACAAAAACGTGATCGACAAGGCGCTGGAGCTCAACGCCCGGGGAATAAACTGCCCGCTGGCTATCGAGACCTCGGGTCACGCGGCGATGCGCGAGAACTATTTCCTCGACGACGGCGCCTACCTCTGCACCAAGATCATCATCAAAGCGGCGCAGCTCCGCAAGGAGGGCAAGGCGCTAAGCGACCTGACCGCGGGCTTGAAGGAGCCGCTTGAGAGCCGCGAGGTGCGCTTCAAGATCACCGAAAAGGATTTCCGCGCCTGCGGCGAAAGGATCATCGCCGACCTGACCGCCTACGCCGAGACTCAGCCCGGCTGGCAGCTCGCCGACGACAACCGCGAGGGCGTGCGCGTTTCCTTTGATAAGGAGCACGGCGACGGCTGGTTTTTGCTGCGCCTTTCCGTTCACGACCCCATCATGCCGCTGAATATCGAGAGCGACAGCGAGGGCGGCGTCGACGTGATCTACAGTCAGTTGTCCCGCTTCCTTGAAACGACCGAGGGATTAGAGGTTTGATAAATCGAAATACCCAAAAAAAGCGCGCTTCCGGCGCGCTTTTTCTATTTGACAATTCTCCTGTTCGGGTGTACCATAAACTACGGTAATTAATTGATGGAGTATGATACAAGTGGATATTTTGTCTGTACTAAGGGATTTGGCGATCATTGTTGTGTTCGCCAAGGTTTTCGGTCTGGTGGCGCGAAAGCTTAAGGCGCCGCAGGTCGTGGGCGAGATCGTGGCGGGTCTGCTGCTGGGGCCGAGCGTTTTTCACATCGTGAAGCTGAATGACTTTCTCGACATCTGCGCCGGAATAGGCGTGGTGCTGCTGATGTTTTCGGCCGGCTTGGGCACCAACCTAAAGCAGCTTCTGCACACGGGAGTAAAGGCGCTGCTGATCGCCTGCGCCGGAGTGCTGATGCCGCTGGTCTGCGGCACGCTGCTTTATCTGGGCTTTTACGGCTTTGACGGCTTCGGGACGCCGAAGTTCTTCACGGCGGTTTTCATCGGCGTGATAATGACCGCCACAAGCGTTTCGATCACGGTTGAGACTCTCAAGGAACTGGGCAAGCTGAAAACCGAGCTCGGCACCACGATATTGAGCGCCGCGATCATCGACGATGTTATCGGCATCATGGTGCTGACCTTCGTGATCGGCTTCAAGAACCCCGATTCCAACCCGGGGCTGGTCGCCTTGAGCACCATGGCGTTCTTCGCGCTGGCTGTTGTGCTGGGCTTTGTGATCTACAAGGCGTTCAAGATCATCGACAAGCGCTGGCCGCACACGCGAAGGATCCCGATCCTTGCGCTGGCGCTCTGCTTCGGGCTGAGCTACGCGGCTGAAAAGTACTTCGGCATCGCCGACATAACGGGCGCATATGTCGCGGGCATAATTCTGAGCCGCCTGCACGACTCCGACTACATCGAGCAAAAGATGGACATCAATTCCTATATGATCTTCGGCCCGATCTTCTTCGCGAGCATCGGACTCAAAACGCGGATCGACGGCATCACCTGGGAATTGGTATTGTTCTCGGCGGCGTTCGTCGCGGTGGCGCTGGTCAGCAAGATCATCGGCTGCGGCGCTATGTCAAGGCTGTGCGGCTTTCACGGCAAGGACACGCTGAAAATCGGCGTGGGAATGATGACGCGCGGCGAGGTCGCGCTGATAGTCGCCCAGAGAGGCTTGACCGAGGGCATGATAAGCTCGGCGTATTTCACGTCGGTGATCTTGCTTATCATCGTGTCGAGCGTGCTGACGCCCATTATTCTGAAGGTTTTATACTCAAAAGACAAAGCTGTGACTCAGGCAGAAGCCTGAGCCGCAGCTTTTGTTTTATATCATTAAATAAACTCCGCCTCATCCGGCGCCAAGTCCCTTGTGCGCATGGCAGGCTTGCAGAGCGGTATCTTTTTGCCCTTTTTGATAAAGAGCGGCACCTCGTTGAGGGCGATCTCCACATAGTGCAGACCCTTTTGCATCTCGCGCTTTTCGGCGCGTTCGCCGCTGAGCTTTACAAAGGTCATGTCCTCGGGCAGATAGACCGTTCTGCCCTTGACGTTCTGTTCGTATACGGGCGCGATCATGCACTCCTCGCCGAGCATGAGCTGCGTTTCGCACTCGCGGGCGATGGGGTCGTCGGGATAGTCGAAGGACAGCGGACGGAAGATCAGGTCGTTCTGCTCGCTCGCCTTGACAAAGGTTTCATACAGATAGGGAATCAGACGGTAGCGCACCTGAATGATATCGCGGAAATCGCCGGGGTTTTCAAAGCGGTAGCCCTCCTGATCTCTGGTGCCGAGCGCCGAGTGGTTGCGCATGAGCGGAGTGAACACGCCCAGCGCCAGAAAGCGCAGCACAAGGTCGCGGGTGGCGTTTTCGTTGAAGCCGCCGAGATCGGCGCCGCAGTACAGAAAGCCGCACATATTCGCCGCGGGCAGCATTTTAAGGTCAAGCAGGATGTGCGACCACCACGAATGGTTGTCGCCGAACCAGATGCCGCTGCTGCGGTGAGCGCCGATATACGAAGCGCGCGAAAACATCAGTATGCTGCCCTTGCCGAATTCCTTTTCAAAATACTCGCCCGCAGCCTTGGTCATGTTCGCGCCGTAGATGTTGTGGACGCGCTGATGGTTCACCTGCTCGCCGCCGACGTTATGATAAATGGCGGAATAGTCCTCCTGAGAGTTTGAAAGCCCCAAAAAGGTGTCCTTAAGGTTGAAGAACCTGCCAAGATCGAGATCCTCGCCGCTGAGCGACGCCGCCTTGTCGAGAGCCTTTTTCAGTCCGTCGGCGGAATAGAAGATCGCAGGCTCGTTCATGTCGTTCCAGAAGCCGTCGATGCCCATATCGGTCAGGGTCTTGTACTTCGCGCCGAACCATTCGCGCACCTTGGGGTCGAGAAAGTCGGGAAAGGCGCAGACGCCCGGCCAGACGCCGCCCTCAAAAACGCTGCCGTCCGCCTTTTTGCAGAAATAGCCGTTCGCCTTGCCCTCCTCATAGACGCTGTAGCCGTCCTCCTTTTTTACGCCCGCGTCGATGATGGGGATAAGGTGGATGCCCTGCGCCCGTTTTTCGCGCACAAAAGCCGCGAAATCGGGAAAAGCCTCTTCGCTGACGGTGAAATCCTTGTAGTGATCCATGTAGTCGATGTCGAGATAAACGCAGTCGAGCGGGATATTTTCCGCGTCATAGCCCTCGATCACGGCGTTGACCGCGTCCTTGTTGTGATAGCTCCAGCGGCTCTGCTGATAGCCGAACGCCCAGAACGGCGGTATATAGCTCTGACCGATCGCGGCGCGGAACTCGCGCACTATCTCACGCGGAGACCCGCCATTTATAACGTAAATATCGAAATCGGCGCCGTCGACGGTGATCTCAGCCGTGTCCTGCCGCGTGTAGCCCAGATCCCAGCGGATACGCGCCGGAAAGTCGACAAACAGCCCGAAGGCTTTGCTGCCGCCGAAAATGATAAAGTTGTGCGCGGCGTAGAGCGACTGCTTGGTCTCGGTGTGGAACGGATCGTCGCTGCAATAGCTTTCATACACCCAGCCGCGCTTGTTGATTCCGCGCGGGCTTTCGCCCAAGCCGTAGACTATGTCGCCGTCCTCCATGGCAAAGCTGAAAATGAATTTATCGCCGTCGAACCGGTGCGCAAACGGAAAGTCTGCGACAGGCAGCGCATCAAAGCGCCTCACCACCGCCTCGGTATCGATCGGCGTGCCGCTTGTGTATTTGGTCATCATAACGGAATCCCCTTTCAATTTTCTGATTCCAGTATAATATAAAATCCGTCAGGAATCAACCGTTTTTTTCACGTCCGCGCCCGGTAAAAAAACCTTTCGCGGCGGTTGAATTTACCGAGAAATAATGGTATAATAGAATAGTATATATAATCTGTTCCCGCGAAAGGAGTTTTGCATATGTGTGGTATATGCGGCTTTACCGGCAAAATCGATGACCGCGACGCCGTTATCCGGAAAATGACCGAGGTCATTACGCACCGGGGTCCCGATTCCGACGGCTTTTTCTGTGACGACTACATCGCGATGGGCTTTAGAAGACTTTCGATCATCGACCTTGAGGCGGGTCACCAGCCGATCTTCAACGAGGACAAAACGCTGGTGCTGACCTTCAACGGCGAGATCTATAACTATCAGGCGCTCCGTCAGGAGCTGCTCGGGCTAGGTCACCGCTTCTCGACCGACTCGGATTCCGAGGTGCTTGTCCACGGCTTTGAGGAATGGCAGGAGGATCTGCTGCCGCGTCTGCGCGGAATGTTTGCCTTTGCCATCTATAACACCGAGGATCACTCGATTTTTCTGGCGCGCGACTTTTTCGGCATCAAGCCGCTGCATTACACGCATATCGGCAGCGACTTTGTCTACGCCTCGGAGATCAAGAGCATTTTGGAGCACCCGAATTTTGTAAAGCGCTTCAACACCCGGGCGCTCGACTCCTACCTCTCATTCCAGTACGCGGTGCCGCCAGAGACATTTTTCGAGGACGTTTACTGCCTGCTGCCGGGTCACTATATGTGGGTCAAGGACGGCGAAGCCGAGCCTACCCGCTATTTTGAGCCGCGTTTCAGACCCGACGAAAGCCTGAGCGAGGAAGAAGCGGTCGACCGCATCGAAAAGGTATTTGAAAACTCGGTCAACGCCCACAAGATCGCCGACGTCGAGGTTGGCTGCTTCCTGTCGTCGGGCGTGGATTCGAGCTATGTCTCCACCTATTTCGCCGACCAAAAGACCTTTACCGTCGGCTTTGACTTCGGCGAGAAATATAACGAAATAAGCTGGGCTGAGGCGCTGAGCCACGAGATCGGTGTGGAGCATCACACCCATTTGATCTCGAGCGAGGAATTTTGGGACGCGGTGCCGACCGTGCAGTATTATATGGATCAGCCGCTTGCCGACCCCTCCTGCGTGGCGCTTTACTTTGTTTCGCGGCTGGCGAGCAAGTATGTGAAGGTCGTGCTCTCGGGCGAGGGCGCCGACGAGCTGTTCGGCGGCTACACCTGCTACAACGATCCGCGCGTTTTCAAGCTCTATCAGAGGCTCGTTCCGCATTTTCTCAGGCGCGCTCTGCGCGCGGTAGCACGCAGACTGCCCGACATCAAGGGCCGCGACTTTGTGATCCGCGCCTGCGACAAGCTTGAGGAGCGCTATATCGGCAACGCCTTTATGTATGACCTCGCGCAGAAACAGGCGATATTGAAGGATCCCTCCATCGCCACCGCGCCGCAGGAGCTGACCAGAAGGCATTATTACCGCTGCCGCAAATATGACGACGTGACCAAGATGCAGTATCTTGACATCAATATGTGGATGGTGGGCGACATACTTCTCAAAGCCGACCGCATGAGCATGGCGAACTCGCTGGAGCTGCGCGTTCCGTTCCTCGACAAGGAGGTTTTCAAGGTCGCCTCTTCCCTTCCGACCGACTTGCGCGTCAACAAATACAACACCAAATACGCCATGCGCAAGGCGGCGGTGCGCCATATGCCGGAAACCACCGCCGAAAAGGAAAAGCTGGGATTCCCGGTGCCGACCCGCGTGTGGCTGCGCGACGAAAAGTACTATAACGTGGTAAAGCGCAAATTCCAAGGCAAGACCGCCGAAAAATTCTTTAACACCGAGGCGCTGATCGCGTGGCTCGATGAGCATTTCAGCGGCAAGGAGGACAACAGCCGCCGCGTTTGGACGGTTTACGTGTTCCTTGTCTGGTATGATATCTATTTCAACGAAAACAAGCCCCTGCCCGAAAAGCCCGTCAACCATCTCGACGAGCTCAAGGCGCTTGCCGAGGCAAGGCGTGAAAAACAGATCGACGCGCCTGCCGAGGTGATAATGGCGGCCGCCGAGGAAGCGGCTGAGGAAGCGGCTGAGGAAGCGTCCGGCGAAAAGCCCGCTGACGAGCCTGTTGAGGAGCAGATCGAGGAGCCTGTAGCGGAGCCGGTCGAGGAAACCGCCGAGGAAACCGCCGAGGAGCCTGCCGAGGAGCCTGCCGAGGAGCCTGTCGAGGAGCCTGTCGACGACGGCGCGCAGCCGGCTTTGGCGGAAACCGAGGACGAGCCGCCCGCGGAAGAAGCGCCGCCGGAGGAATATATCGACATCGCCAATCCCGACGACACCGAGGTCTACACCGCGCCGCGAAAGCCCGCCTCCACTCCGCAGGAGCAGATGCAGCAGGCGGTTGAGAGCATTGAAAAGCGCTCGAAATATCTTGACGAGCCGAACGTGATGTCCGACGAAGCCATCGGTCAGATCAGCTTTTTTGAAGAATAACGCAAAAACGGGCGAGCATTGCTCGCCCGTAAGAATGTTTTTAAGTTGAAAAATGCGTTTGATGTTTTGTGCAGAGGCTCACCCGCGTGTCATTTAGCTGTCATTCCGAGCGGTGCCGAAGGCAAAACGCGCAGCTTGCCGACCCCCTTTCCCAAGGGGGACTTTGCTAATGAGCGACCTTTGTGCATTGCCGCAGAGGATTCCTCCACGCGCTTCGCTTGGTCGGAATGACAGAATAAGGAGCGATGCTTTTTTCCAAGCACGCGGCATTACAAATCCGGAGCGAAGCGACCCTTAACTGACTACTGACAACTGACTACCGACAACTAAGCACCTGACTACTGACAACTGACTACCGACAACTAAGCACCTGACTACTGACAACCGACTACCGACAACTAACTACCGACAACTAAACACTAAAAATATCTCTCTCACTCTCGGGTATTCCTTTTCAAAATCCGAGAGCGGCAGCGGATTTTTGCCCAGCCCCATTTCCACGGTGAAGCCGCAGCGGCGAAATTCCTTTATGAACCAGTCCTTGAAGCCGCCGCCTGTTGCCATCGGCTCGGGCGACGCGACCCTGTAGCCGCCTGCCGCCGCCATTTTTTCCGCAAGCGGCAGACACCCGGGCGGCGTGCAGCCGCCGAAATCCCAGTATATCTCGCGGCCTTGGCTGTGCAGCGCCAAAACGCGCGAAAACGCCTGCCGACGGCACAGCCGCGTTAGCGCCCGGGTTTCGGGCTCGCTTTCGGGGAAAAAGCCGCCGAACCGCGTCGGAGCGGGCTTTATTATTCCCGCGGCGCGCTCGCGCCTCTTGACATTTTGCCAATCCGCGTTAAAATTATGATTGATATCCACGCCGCGCGCGTTTGCCTGCCACCGGCAGGCGCTGCCCGTCTGCCTGACAAAGCGCCGGTATCTGCATGCCGCGCCTTCGCCGTGCAGCGCTATCTCGACGCCGTCGGGATTGACGCACGGCACTATCGTCACGCCCCGGCACGGCGGATTTTCGGCACATTCCGAGGCAAAGTGCAGCGCAGCGCTCACGGTCAGGTATTCCATGCCGTGAAAACCGGCGGCGATAAACGCGGGCGCCGGGCTGTCGCCGATATTCACGGCGAAGATCTCGCGGCCGCAAAGGCTTTTGCCGATGACGCTCACCTCGCAGCGCCGCGACAGTTCCCGAACGCAGCGCGCCTGATATACATAATCGGGAGCTTGCAAGCTATCACCCTTTCGGAGGTTTTTTATATGTTGCTGACAGAAAAAACACTGTCCTCAAAGGACATTTTCAACGGCAGGATACTGCACGTCACCCACGACGAGGTGGAGCTGGAGGACGGCAGCCGCGCCATGCGCGAGGTCGTCAAGCACCCCGGCGGCGTGTGCGTAGCCGCGCTCGACGACGACGAAAACCTGCTGTTCGTGCGCCAGTTCCGCTATCCCTACAAGGAGGTCGTGCTGGAGCTGCCCGCAGGCAAGCTGGAGCCCGGCTCGACGCCGCTCGAAAACGGCAAGCGCGAGCTGCTCGAGGAAACCGGCGCTGTGGGCTATTCCTACATCACCCTCGGTCAGGTCTATCCCACCCCCGGCTACACCGACGAGATCATCCACCTCTACGCCTGCCGCGTCAAGGAGCAGCGTGAGAGCCGCCCCGACGAGGGCGAGTTCCTCAACGTGGAGAAGATACCGCTGATGAAGGCGGCGGAAATGGTGATGAACAACCGTGTTTTCGACGCCAAGACCCAGATCGCCGTATTGAAAACCGCGATGCTGATCATCAGCGGAAAAATGAAATGACGATACATCTACATATATGCAGACTTTTTTCACCTTAGAACCCGAACAACAGAATACCGCCGTTGCGCTGGGCTTCTTCGACGGCGTACACCGGGGTCACCGCAGGGTGCTGGGAGCGACGGCTCAGGCGCGGGAAAGCGGGCTGCTGCCGGTGTGCCTGACCTTTTCCGAAAGCCCGAAAAGCGTCATCCGAGGCACGGAGCTGCCGATGCTGATGACCGCCGCAGACAAGCTGCGGGCGCTGGAGGAGATCGGCATCGAGCACGTTTTCTTCGCCGATTTCCGTTCGCTCATGCACCTGAACGCGCGCGACTTTTTCAAGGACGTGCTGGTCGACACGCTTCGAGCCAAGGCGCTGTTCTGCGGCTTTAACTACCGCTTCGGCAAGCACGCCGCAGGCGAGATCAAAATGCTGCGGGCGCTGTGCGACGAATTCGGTCTGACGCTCAAGGTAGCGCCGCCGGAGCTCGACCAAGGCGAGGTGGTGTGCTCCACGCTGATAAAACAGCTGGTCTCCGACGGCAATGTCCGGCGCGCCAACGCCCTGATGGGATCGCGTTTCGGCATCGCCGGTGAAATACGCCACGGCAGGCAGCTCGGTCAGCGGCTGGGGACGCCAACGATCAACCAGCTTCCCGACGAAGGGCTGATATCGCCGAAATACGGCGTCTATGTCTCCGCCGTCACCCTTGAGAGCGGCGAACGCTTTTGCGGCGTGACCAATGTGGGCGTAAAACCTACCGTCGGCGGCACAACGCTTTTGTGGGAAACGTGGATGCCGCGCTATCACGGCGGCGAGCTTTACGGCAGGACAGCCGACGTGCGCCTGATCGATTTTATCCGCGAGGAGCGAAAATTCGAGAGCCTTGAAGCGCTGAAAGAAGAAATTCTAAAAAACGCGCAGACCGCGCTGAAAATCTATGACGGCATAAAATAACGGATAAAACCCGTTTTTTGATTTTGTTTTATCATAAAAATACATAAAGGAAGTAATCAACCATGGCAAAAATGCAGTTCAAATCCGAATCCAAGCGTCTGCTTGATTTGATGATCAACTCGATCTACACTCACAAGGAGATCTTTCTGCGTGAGATCATCTCAAACGCGAGTGACGCGATCGACAAGCTCTGCTTTATCGCCCTCACCGACGACAAGCTGGGCATGACCGGAAGCGATTTCAAGATCGAGATCAAGCCCGACAAGGACGCGCGCACGCTGACCGTTTCCGACAACGGCATCGGCATGGACAAAAACGACCTCGAGAACAACCTCGGCACCATCGCGTCATCAGGCTCCTTCAAGTTCAAGCAGGAGCTCAGCGAAAAGGAGGACAAGCAGGACGACATCGACATCATCGGTCAGTTCGGCGTGGGCTTCTATTCCGCGTTTATGGTGGCAAAGGAGATCACCGTCATCACCAAAAAATACGGCAGCCCGACCGCTTACAGGTGGTATTCCGCGGGCGCGGACGGCTATGAGATCGAGGAGTGCGAAAAAGACAGCCTCGGCACCGACGTAATCATCACCCTGAAGGACAACACCGACGACGAGAATTATGACGAATTTCTCGAGCAGTACCGCCTGCAGAGCCTTGTCAGGAAATACTCCGACTACATCCGCTATCCCATTATGATGGAGATGAAAAAGAGCCGCGTCAAGGAGGAGACCAAGGACAGCGACAAGCCCGAATATGAGGACTATTTTGAGACCGAGACCCTCAACAGCATGATCCCGATCTGGCAGCGCCCCAAAAAGGACGTGACCCAAGAGGAATATGACAAATTCTATCAGGAAAAATTCTTCGCCATGGACAAGCCCGTAAAGACCATCGTCACCTCGGTCGAGGGCGTCGTCACCTACAAGGCGCTGCTTTATATCCCCTCCGCAACCCCCTATGACTACTACACAAAGGAATACAAAAAGGGTCTGCAGCTTTATTCAAGCGGCGTTTTGATCACCGAAAACTGCGAGGAGCTGGTGCCGGAGCATTTCCGCTTTGTAAAGGGCATCGTCGACACCGCCGACCTTTCGCTGAACATCTCGCGTGAGATGCTGCAGCACGACCGCCACCTTATCACCATTGCGCAGAATCTGGAAAAGAAGATTCAGCGCGAGCTGACCGCCATGCTCAGCTCCGACCGCGAGAGCTATGAAAAATTCTTCAAGGCGTTCGGCAGACAGCTCAAATACGGCGTGGTTTCCGACTACGGCATGCACAAGGACGAGCTGCAGGATCTGCTGCTGTTCTACTCCTCCACCGAGAAGAAGATGACCACCCTCGCCGAATATGTCGACCGCATGAAGGAGGAGCAGAAATACATCTACTTCGCCACCGGCGAGAACGCCGCCGCGATCGACGCCCTGCCTCAGACCGAGCTGCTGCGCTCCAAGGGCTTTGAGATGCTCTACTGCACCGAGGACGTGGACGAGTTTACCCTGCAGAGCCTGATGACCTACAAGGAAAAGAGCTTCCGCTCCGCCACCAACGACGACCTCGGCATCGAGAACGACGAGCAGAAGGATGAGGACAAGAAGGACAGCACTGCACTGCTCACCTTTGTAAAGGAGACCCTCGGCGACAAGGTCGCGGAGGTTGTGCCCTCCAAGAAGCTCGTTTCACACCCCGTTTGCCTGACCGCAAAGGGCGGCATCAGCTTTGAGATGGAGAAATATTTCAACTCCGTGCAGCCCGATTCCGGCATGAAGGCTCAGCGCGTGCTCGAGCTTAACCTCGGTCACGACGCGGTAAAGACGATGGAGAGCCTTATCCAAACCGATATCGACAAGGCGAGAAAATACGCCGAGGTGCTCTATTGCCAAGCCCTGCTTATAGCGGGACTGCCGCTTGAGAATCCCTCCGAGTACACCGATCTGGTCTGCTCACTGATTTAAGGAATCATTGAAAAATATACAAAAGGGTCGGCTCATTTGTTTTGAGCCGACCCTAAAATTATAATAATAAATTTTAATAACTATGCTCGTTAACGAAGGCTTTTATCATACCGGCGGAAGGATAAGAGGCGTTCCGGTAACTATCGGAGGAAGCAGTTATATACCTCCTATCCCTATCGATACCGTTGTTATGGAAAACATAGACCGTATCGTACACAGCGGAAAGTCTGCCGCCCAAACCGCTGTTGATTTATGCCTCTACTGCATGAAAACGCAAATCTTTTTAGACGGCAACAAGCGCACAGCCGTGATCTTCGCAAATCATTATTTGATTTCTCAGGGCGAGGGCTTTCTGGTGATCCCCGAAAGCTCCGTACAGGAATTTAAAAAACTGCTGGCGAAATACTACGAGAATAAGGACAGCGGAGAAATAACCGAGTTTATGCTTGAAAAATGTTGGAAAAGCTTTTAGCTCCAACGAAGCAAAAAAGCTTCGCGGCAATATACCTTGTAAATGAAAAGGAATGATTTAGGGAACTTTTGAAGGCGAAAATCCTTTAAAAGTTCCCTTAGTTTTTATTATTCAATTTTTTATCAGCTTACCACGTTTGTTGGGTGACCTGCGCGGAAATTGCGGATGTTGTCGACCACAATGCCCATCAGCCTTTGGCGCGTCTCCACCGGCGCCCACGCGATATGAGGTGTTATCAGGCAGTTGCGCGCACCCATCAAAACGCAGTTTTCCTCCATAGGCTCCACGTTCAGCACGTCGAGCGCCGCCATTCCGATGACGCCGTTTTGCAGCGCGTCGTAAAGATCGCGCTCCGCCACCACTCCGCCACGGGCGGTGTTGACAAACAGCGCCGTTGGCTTCATTTTGGCAAAGGTGCGGCGGTTGAACATCTCCTTTGAGTCGTCGTTGAGCGGACAGTGCACCGTCACGACGTCGCTTTGGCGCAGAAGCTCCTCAAAGCCGACGCTCTCAACGCCCTCGACTTTTTTCGGGCGGCGGTTGAAGGCGATCACGCGCATTCCGAAGGCGTTGCCGATCTTCGCCACCGCCTGCCCTATCGCGCCCAAGCCGACGATGCCGAGCGTTTTGCCGCAGAGCTCGTTGAGCGGATAGACAAACGGCGAAAAGGTGGGGCTGCGCTTCCAAAGCCCGTCCTGAACATATCGGTCATAGCGCGCGGTGTTGTTGAAGCTCTCCAAAATCAGCGCGAAGGTGTGCTGCGCGACCGCGTTTGTGGAATAAACGCCCGCGTTGCAGACAGTTATCCCGTGCGCCCTGCAATATTCGATGTCGATGTTGTTATATCCCGTGGCGAAAAGCCCGATGTATTTCAGATTTTTTGCGTATCTGAGCGTGTGGGCGTCCATCAGGGTCTTGTTGACCACCGCCGCGTCTGCGCCGATCAGCTTTTCAGCGACTTCCTCATAGCGCAGCAGGCCGTACTCCTCAACCTCGCCCAGTTCTCTGAGCGGAGCCGGGGTCACCAGATCGTCAAAAACCGTCTGCGCGTCTGTCAAAACTATTTTCATTATTCATCACTCCAACCGTATTGTACCATAAAAAAACCGCGAAAGCAACTTGCGCCGCAGCAAAAAATGTGTTAGAATATTGTTTGAGGTCGATAGCAATGCAAAAAAACTTTTTATTTGATCTGGACGGCACGCTGCTGCCGATGGATCTGCCGAAATTCATCGAGCTGTATTTACACGCCATTTGCCAAAAATTCGCGCACAAGGCGCAGCTCGAGCCGAAACGGCTTGTAAACGGCATTTGGGAGGGCGCCGCCGCCATGGGAAAAAACGACGGCGAAACTCTTAACCGCGAGGTTTTCTGGCGCGCGATGAACGACGTCTGCGGCAAGGATATGCGGCTTTTTGAGGACGAATTCGACGAATTCTACCGCGCGGAATTTACAGCGGCAAAGGCGGCGACCCGCGAGAATCCCTGCGCCGCAAAAACCGTGGCGCTGCTCAGGGAGCGCGGCTGCAGGCTGATCGTAGCCACCAACCCCATCTTTCCGCAGTCGGCGACCTATACCCGACTGCGCTGGGCAGGGCTGGAGCCGAACGATTTTGACTATATCACCGTCTATGACAACTGCTCGTCGAGCAAGCCGAATCTCAACTATTATTACGACATCTGCGCCGTCTGCGGCATAAAGCCCGAGGACAGCATCATGGTCGGAAACGATGTTGACGAGGATATGTGCGCCGCCAAGCTCGGATTTGACACCTATCTGATAACCGACTGCCTCATAAACCGCAGCGAAAAGGACATAAACCGCTGGAAGCACGGAAGCTTTGAGGATTTTTATAGATTAGTTGTTAGTTGTCAGTAGTCAGTTGTCAGTTATGGGTCGCTTCGCTCCGATTTATAATGCCGCGCGCTTGGAAAAAAGCGTTTCCTCTCGGAATGACAGTGAAAACCGACTACCGGGGGCTGGCTCAAAACTCATTGTTATGAGTAAGAGTCAGCCCTTTTATTGTAATTGCATTGTACTGTAGGGTCAGGTCTTGTTTCTGCCCCCTAATAGG
>ONHJ01000177.1 GCA_900317595.1 uncultured Eubacteriales bacterium
GCCTCGCGGACTGAGTTGAGCGCGTTAAAAACGTTGCTTCTCTGTCTTTCGTTCGAGAGAATACCCTCGCTCGGGTTGAGCTGACCTGTTCCGGCAATTTTTTCAACCGCTTTTACAATGTCCTCTCTGCCCTCACCGTTCGCGGCGGATACATATATTATATTGCTGATAGCAGATTTTATTTTGTCTATATCTAATTTAGAGTCCAGATCGGTTTTATTGATGATCGCGACCGTCGGAACCTCCCTTGAAAGCTCTATCAGCTCCAGATCATCGTCGTCAAGCTCGCGGCTGTTGTCAAAAACCGCGAGAAGCAGTCCGCACTGACTCAGTTTTTTTCTCGCGCGGTCAACGCCGATTTTCTCGACCGCGTCGTCGGTATCTCTCAGACCTGCCGTGTCGCTCAGACGAAGTATCACGTCGCCCACAAGGACGGTGTCCTCGACCACGTCTCTCGTCGTTCCGGGAATGTCGGTGACAATGCTCTTCTCCGTTCCCGAGAGCAGGTTCATCAGCGTGCTTTTGCCGACGTTCGGTCTGCCTGCGATCACCGTGTCTATTCCCTGCTTCACCGCCTGACCCATGTCGTAGGTCTCGAGCAGACGCGCAAGGGTGACCTCCGCCTTTTCGCAGGTGACAAGAATGTCGTCCTCACTGACCTCGGCGATGTCCTCCTCGGGATAATCAGCCCACGCGGAAAGGTGCGCGGTGAGAGTCAGCAGCTCGTCCTTGACGGCGGTGATCTTCTTGCGCAGCGCGCCTTCCTTAACGCAGATTGCGGAACGCGCCGCGCTTCTGCTCTTTGCGGAGATGATATCTATGACCGCCTCCGCCTCGGTCAGATCGACCTTGCCGTTGAGGAACGCGCGCTTTGTAAACTCGCCTGCCTCGGCAGGAACAGCCCCGGCGACGAGAACCGCTCGGAGCACCTGCTTTGTGATGAACATACCGCCGTGGCACGAAAGCTCCACGACGTCCTCTCCTGTGTAGCTGTGGGGCGCGCGGAAAACAAGCGCGACCGCCTCGTCGATTTTCTCACCCTCAAAGACCACGCTTCCGAACGCGGCGGTGTAGCCCTTCATGTCGGCGAGCTTTTTGTTATTGATATTTCTAAATACCCTGTCGGCGATCTCAATCGCGCCGTTGCCCGACACCCTGATAACGCCGATTCCGCCCTCGCCCTGAGCGGTGCTGATGGCGGCTATGGTTGTGTTGTTCTTCATAATTTTACCTAAAAAAAGGGAGCGGAAAAATCCGCTCCTCAATTACTTAATTCTGCCGTAAAGACCTGTTTCGCCGCCTTCATTGAGCGGTACTCTGTCGGGATTGACAGGCGCAGTGCCGGACTTCTTTTTGCCGCCGTTATAAGGACGCTTGCCGCCTCTGCGGTTGTTCTGATAGCCGCCCTTGCGATTGCTCCTGACCTTGGGGTCGGGACCGATAACTACGTGACGCGCGGCGTTCTCGCCCTCGCTCCACGAAATCGCTCCGTTCACCTTCTGTACGGCGGTGTGGATAATTCTTCTCTCGTAGGGGTTCATCGGCTCGAGGCTTGTTTTTCTGCCTGTCTTAATCGCCTTGAACGCGAGCTTTCTGCCGAGGATCTCGAGAGTCTTTTCTCTCTTTTCGCGGTAGTTGCCGGTGTTGACGGTCACCTTGATGTAAGGCTCCTCGCCGTGGTTGGCAACAAGGCTTGTAAGATACTGCAGAGCGTCGAGGGTCTCGCCTCTTCTGCCGATAACAAAGCCTACCTCCTCGCCCGAGAGGTTGAACTCAACGGCGTTCTCCTCGGCAGCGTTTGTTTCGATCTCTACGCTTGAAAGAGTCATTTTATCGAGCACATCTCTGAGGAATTTCTCGGCTCTCTCGTTGGGGGTGTCCTTGATGAACACTCTTACCTTGGCGGGTCTGCCGCCGAAAAGACCGAACTTTTTCTTTTCCTCCGTCTGGATAATTTCCAGCTCATACTCGGCGGTATCGTCCAGACCGAGCTGTGCCTTTGCTTTTTCGAGGGCGTCCTGTACGTTAATACCCTCGCATATAGCTTCTTTAATCATCATTTACCTCTGGAATAATTCCAAAACTTTACTTCAAAATTACTTCTTCTTTTTCTTCTTTGCGTTCGCATTACCTGCCGAAGCGCTTTCGCTCGGCGCGTACACATAGGGAACCTTTGCCTCGTTTTCAAACATCAGCGCGGCGTGTCTTGCCTCGGAATTGGCTGTCATGTGTGCGGGACTGAACACCTTGCCGGTAATTACCGACTGACCCAAGCTTACAAGCGCTGACATGATCCAGTAGAACGACATTGCCGCGGGCACCTTA
>ONHJ01000195.1:0-1778 GCA_900317595.1 uncultured Eubacteriales bacterium
CGTTTTCAAGCTTTAGGTCATGAAGCTCGCCGGAGCTCGGGTTAGAGGTTTTTACAAGCACAAAGATGCCCTTGTCCTTCGCCTTGCAAATATTTAAAAGCGGCTTAATTCCGTCGGAGCCTAAATATCCGTTGACCGTCAGAGCGTCCGCGCCGAAAGCGTCGAAGCTCTCGCCCGCCACGTCGGTCGAGCCGAGGTGAGCGGCGGCATACGCCTCCATTGTGGTGCCGATGTCGTTGCGCTTGCCGTCGGTGATGACGAACATTCCCTTTTCCTTGGCGTAGGCGATCGTCTCGGCAAGAGCCTTAACGCCCTGCCAGCCGTACATTTCATAATAAGCCGCCTGCGGCTTAACGGCGGGAACGACGTCATAAATGTTGTCGATGATAGCCTTGTTGAACTCCAGCAGAGCGGCGGCTGCGCCCTCAAGAGTTTTTCCGTATTTTTCAAAGCAGGCGTTCTTTATCGACGCGGGTACATAATCAAGCTTGGGGTCGAGCCCCGCGACGGTTGGATTCTGCTTTTCGATGATGTTTTCAATAAGTCTGTCAAATGCCATACTAACCTCTCATTTCATAGCTGTGTTGTTTTTCATTTATTGATTATTACGAATTGATTATATCGTACAGATCGTTCGCAAATTTGTAATAATCCTTCCTGCCGTCCTGTATAAACTGGATAGCGGGACGCGGATGGGTGTTGTACTGACCCGTGAGCATATAGGGAACGTCGTAGCCCCACTTTATGCCCTCATCCTGAAGCTTAGTCATGTGGTTCTGCATCATGCGGATAATCGGGTTTACCTTGTATTTCGGGTTTTTCAGGAAGCCCAAAAGCAGCTCCAAAGCACAGTTGCCCGCGCCTCTGCCCATGCCGTCAACCGTCGCATCAAGGTAGCTCGCGCCGTATGCCATGGCTTCAATTGTATTCGCGAAGGCAAGCTGCTGGTTATTGTGGGCGTGGATTCCCGTCAATTTGCCGTATTTATCCGCGATCTCTCCGTACATCTCGGCGTAGCGTCGCGCTTCCTCGGGGTAGAGAGAGCCGTAGCTGTCTACGATGTAGAAGCACGAAACAGGGGTCTGACCTAAAATATTGAGCGCGGTGTCCAGATCCTCGGTACGCGCCTTTGAGATAGCCATAATATTGATTGTGGTTTCATAGCCCTGCTTGGCGCAGTACTCGATCATCTCAACCGCGGCGGGGATCGTGTTTATATACGTTGCTATTCTTATCAGGTCTATCGGGCTTTCGCTTTTGGGAATGATATCCTCCTCAAAATCGGTTCTGCCGACGTCCGCCATGACAGCTATCTTCATTTTTTTGCTGCCCTCTCCGACTACCGCACGGATATCGTCGTCCTTGCAGAACTTCCACTTGCCGAAGTCGTCCTCGTCAAAAATCTCTCTCGAAGCCTTGTACCCGAACTCCATGTAGTCCACGCCGGCTTTTAAATTCGCCTTGTACAAATCGCGTACAAAATCGTCCGAAAAACGGAAGCTGTTGCACAGACCGCCGTCGCGAAGCGTCGCGTCAACCACCCGTATGTCCTGTCTGACCGACAGAAGATTACCTTTTTGTGCCATTTATCATCACTCCATATCTTTATCCGGAATATTTTTCTCATAAACACGGGCGAGCAATGCCCGCCCGGAAAAATTTTATTTTTCTTTACTCGCCGTCAAATACTACTCTGCCGCCGAGAATCGTCTTTTTAACTCTGCCCGTCAGGGTCATGCCCTTGAACGGGGTGTTTTTGCTTTTGCCGTGGAGCTTTT
>ONHJ01000195.1:1808-2379 GCA_900317595.1 uncultured Eubacteriales bacterium
CCGTCCACTCCTCATTCAAATCTATAAGCGCGATGTCGGCAGGCGCGCCCTTGCGCAGCGTTCCCGCGTCTATGCCTAAAATTTTTGCGGGATCGACCGACATTTTCCGCACAAGCTCCTCGAATGTGAGAAGCCCCGTCTTTACCAGAAAAGTCACGCCTGCGGCAAGCGAGGTCTCCATTCCGATCGAGCCGTTGGGAGCCTTTTCAAAGTCCGCCTTGTCCTGCGGAGTGTGGGGCGCGTGATCGGTCGCAATGCAGTCGAGCGTGCCGTCTTGCAGGCCCTCGATTATTGCGGCAACGTCCGCCTCCGTTCGGAGCGGAGGATTCATGCGGTAATCCGCGTCGCGCTTTAAAAGCTCCTTTTCCGTAAGCGAGAAGTAGTGCGGCGCGGTCTCTGCAGTGACCTTGACTCCGCGGCGCTTAGCGTCACGAACCAGAGCCACGCTCGTTTTGGTGCTGACGTGGCAGATGTGTATCGGCACATTTTCAGCCGCCGCAAGCGCTATTTCCCTTGCGGTTCCGCAGTCCTCGGCGGAGGCGGGGATACCCTTTATGCCAAGAGCGCGCGA
>ONHJ01000180.1 GCA_900317595.1 uncultured Eubacteriales bacterium
CGCTCCCTACAGTGATTAACCAAACTTTTCTTTTCGATTGTAGGGAGCGACGCCCTCGTCGCTCCTTCCCCGCAATTCATTGCGGGGATAAGGATAACGCAACGCCTTAATTGACGACACCGCTCAACCCGCGGTCAGCTCAACAAATGATTACAAAAAGATTTTTTGAAAAAACTCTTGACAAAAAGAAAAAGATATGGTATATTACACTTGTTCGGTTAGCGACGGGTAACTGGATAGGATAACAGCATCCGCACAAGGGTGTTTGTTTTTTGATAATCGGTTAGCTGTCGCTAACCAAATAACACCGCTTCCCACTTGTCAATACTATTTCATAATTCCGCATCAACGCCCGCCCTTTTGCGGGCGTTTTTGCCTTACAAAAGCTTTGCCGAGGTCAACGATGAAAATCTATAAGGGTCTAAAAAGGGGCCGGCTCAAAACTCATTGTTATGAGTGAGAGCCGGCCCCTTTTTCATCAATCTCAGCTACGCTCTCGTCGGAAACGCTCCAAGCTACGCTTTTCTCATGCGCATCGTCGGGAGTGACGGTATAAGCGGAATAATACTGATTAGCAAACGAGTTTATATCCGCCCACACATCATATCTTTCAAAATAGAGCGTATCGGCAAACAGCGCGTCCTGCTCGCTGATGTACTTTGCCGTTATAACGGTGTCTTCCTTTTCGGGAGCGTCGGGAAGCTCCTCCGGCAGATAGCCGGTATAAAAGACCTTCTGCTCAACCTGCCGGCCATCCGCCGTAAAGGTCACGGTGCTTTTGTTATACATCGTGTGCTATGCTGATTATGCAAGGGCAAGGAAGAATGATGAACGCATAAGCCCGGCTGTGAGTATGCCGAACGTGCGGCTCTATGCGTGTATTTCATTATAATTCCCGAGGAAGCTGAATTCGGGCATTTCCTCGCTGAGCTTGCAAAGCAGGCTTGTAACGCCCTCGCTTTTGACGCTTCCCGAAAAATCCAGATAGAAAAGATACTCAAAATCCTTGTCCGGGATGGGTCTGGATTCGATTTTGGTGAGGTTGAGACCGAGGGCGTCAAACCTTTGCAGCATATGAAACAGCGCGCCCGTTACGTGAGGCAGCGAAAAGCACAGACTGACCTTGTTCGCGTTTTCGTTGATATACAGCTTTTTTGAGATCACGATAAAGCGCGTCGTGTTGTTTTTATTGTCCTGCAAATGGTCGTCGAGAACCTTAAGCCCGTATTCCTCGGCAGCCTTGTAAGAGCACACAGCGGCAAGATTGAGGCGCTTTTCACGGGCGGTGTCCCTCGCGGCTACGGCGGTGTTGGAGCAGGCGGTCGATTCATACCCCATACGGCTGATATATTGCTCGCACTGCGACAGCGCCTGAGGGTGAGAGATGACCTTCTCGATATCGCCGAGGGTCGACTGCTTAAGCCCCGCAAGGCAGTAGTCGATCGACAAATCCAAAGCGCCGACGATATAAAAGCGGTAGCGCAGTATCAGGTCATACACCGCCGCTACAGAGCCTGCCGTGGAATTTTCCACGGGCAGAACGCCGTAAACACATTCGCCGTCTTCAACCGCCTTGAAAACATCGTCAAAGCTTTTGTACGCCACAAGGTCACTTTCGGCGAAAAGCCTTTGCGCCGCCTCATATGAATTCGCGCCCTTGATGCCCTGATAGGCTATCTTTTCTTTATCGGTAACAACGACAGGAGCAGCGCGTCGTATCTCGTCGCTCAGATTGATACGGGTGCTCATTTCAGCGCCTCCTTCAACGCGAGTATCTTTTTAGCTGTATTTTTGAACTGCTCAGGCGTAAGCGACTGGGCGCCGTCGGACAGTGCGTGGGGCGGGTCGTTATGCACCTCTATCATCAGTCCGTCCGCTCCCGCCGCGACCGCCGCCATAGCCAGCGGCTCCACCAGACGGCTTTTACCCGAGGCATGGCTGGGGTCGACCACGATAGGCAGGTGCGACAGCTCTTTCACGATCGGTATCGCCGACACGTCGAGGGTGTTTCGGGTATAGGTCTCAAAGGTGCGGATTCCGCGCTCGCAGAGAATGACGTTGTCGTTGCCGCCTGCCATGATATACTCGGCGCTCATCAGCCACTCCTCTATTGTAGCCGAGAGTCCGCGCTTCAAAAGCACGGGCTTTTTTGTTTTGCCCAGCTCCTTCAGCAGATCGAAATTCTGCATATTTCTGGCTCCCACCTGAATTATATCGACGTTCTCAAACATATCGATATGCTCTGTGCGCATGATCTCGGTGACGATG
>ONHJ01000181.1 GCA_900317595.1 uncultured Eubacteriales bacterium
CTGCGCGCCTTTCTGATCGGCGGCGGGATCTGCACGGTGGGACAGGGGATTTTGGAGCTGTTGCGCCTGTGGGGATGGGACGAGGACAGCGCCAAAACAATGACCTCGGTCGCCATGATCTTCCTCGGCGTGCTGCTCACCTCGCTCGGCGTCTATGACAAGCTCGCCAAAAGGGCGGGCGCCGGCACGCTGGTACCCATCACGGGCTTTGCCAACGCGATGTCCGCGCCCGCGATCGAGTTCAAGACCGAGGGCTTTATCACGGGCACGGGAGCCAAGCTGTTCGTGATCGCGGGTCCCGTGCTGGTGTACGGCACCGTCGGCTCGGTCGTCTACGGCACGATCTTATGGATCCTGCACCTGTTCGGGATCACCCTTTTTTAGCAGCAAGCAGCAAGGGCTGCCGCATCAAAAGTGCGGCAGCCCTTGTGTTATCCGAATAATGTCCTGACCGCGACCGCGTCGAGCTTTTCGCCGATGACGATGACGATCTCCTGCCCCACGGCGATAGGCGTGACCTGCATGCCCTGCCGGGTGGCGTTGATCTCCAGCCAGCCGTCCCCGTCGCGGACAAAGCCCTTGACGCGGAACACTTTTCCGCAGCGCTCGTCCGCAAACGCCTGCTCAGCCTTGGCGCGCAGCGCTTCGGCGGTGTAGGGGCGATTCATAAAATAGAGCGAGCGAAAGCCCGCGTCGTCGGTGGTGCCGCGCTTGACAAAGCTGCACGGGTCGCAGCCGCTGTTCATCACGCGTTCAAAATCGCTGTCGGAAAGCTGCTCCCAGTCCTTGTCGAGCACCCTGCCGCGCAGCTGCTTATCGCACTGCACCCGGCGCAGCGCATCCTCCATATGGCGGACGGTCGCAGCGCGCTCCGCGGGAGTGGCGAGCTGCGTCTTGCTGAGCACCACGATGCCCGCGCCGGCGATCTGAGAGGCGAGCAGGTAATCCGCGTCGGCGGACAAGCCGTCCTCGAGATTCGCGTCCGCCACGGCGATGACGCTGCCGAGCTCATACCAGCGGTCGAGCGGCTCCTCGCAGAGCGAGTCGAAAAACTCATCTACATCGAACACGCCCGACGGCTCGATCAGCACGCGGTCGTAGCCGCTCATGCCCATGGCGATCAGCTTGGTTTTAAAGCGCCGCTTGTGACAATCGGCGTCGCACGCGCCCGCCACCATCTCCAAGTCGCAGTTTTCGCCCTCCAGCTCGCGCAGCAGGAGCATATCGACGTTGACCGCGCCGTAGTCGTTCTCGAGGATGCCGATTTTCAATCCGCGGTCAAGCAAAAACCGCGCGTAGCGCTTCAAAAACGTGGTCTTTCCCGAACCGAGAAAGCCCGTGATCAGGTCGACCCGGATCATTGTGCGGTCAGCTCCCGACAGAACGCGGCGATCGGCGCTGCATTCTCCTCCTTCGGCTTGGCGATCGGCTCGTTGAGCACCATTTCGGCGGCAAATCGCTCGACACCGAGCGCCTTTTTCAGCTTTTTGAGCGCCTTTTGGTCGCCGCTGCCCATATAGCAGACAAACGCCGCCAGCCGCTTGCCCGCCAGTGCCGCGCGGTTCTCCTCGATAAAGGTGCGCAGCGGCGGCGTAAAGCTGCTTGCCCACACGGGCGAGCCGAGAATGACCGTATCATAGCGGTCGGCACTGAAAATATAGGGCTGGAGTCTGGGCTTGTCGCCCATCAGCGCGCACTTGCCGCCCCAGAGGTATTTTTTTGCGCCCTTGTCGGGATATGCTTTGACGGGATAGAGCGCCAGCAGGTCGGCGCCGGTTTCGGCGGCGATCGCCTCGGCTGTCTGCTTGACGTTGCCGCTCATCGAATAGTAAACGATTAACGCTTTCATGCGAATCCTCCTTTTGAAATCGTTTTCTTTTTCATTATATAATGTTTTTCTGCGGTTGTAAACAGACAAGCGCGCAGTTTTTTGCGATTCTTTTTTCCGAATAAGCAATTATCATTGACAAAATCCGCAAAACGCTTATAATTATACTTGGGAGAATGGATTTTTTTCAGGAGTGATGAAATTGAACGACGAAAACAACAAGCAAAACGCTGTTGAAACCAATCAAGCTCCGCCTACCCCCCCTCAGGATCTGCCCGAACCGGATAAGCCCGAAACGGCATTATCGGATACGGAAATGACCGAGCCGGAAGCACCCGTACAGGAAACGACCGAGCCGGAAGTGCCCGTACAGGAAACAACCGACACGGAAGCAACCGTGCAGGAAACGCCCGAGCCGGA
>ONHJ01000182.1 GCA_900317595.1 uncultured Eubacteriales bacterium
ATGCACAAGATCAACAGAAAGCTCAGAGGCTACAATCAAGCTGAGCTTCTTGCCCGTGAATGCGCCGAGCTTCTGGAGCTTCCTTATCTCGGCACACTTGAAAAATTCAAACAAAATCAGCCTCAGCACGAAACCAGCAAAGATGAACGCGAAAAAAACGTGCGCGGCGTTTACAGACTGCTCGGCAATACCGACTTGAGCGGCAAACGCGTTTTGCTGATCGACGACGTTATTACCACCGGACATACCCTCGGCGAATGCTCGCGTATTTTGATGAAAGGAAAATGCGCTGAGATTTGCTGCGCCGTCGTATGCGTAGCTTCCGTAAATAAATTTATCGCTCCCGGATGAGGGAGCGATTTTTTAATCTTTATTATTCCTCTGTAAACAGCTTGTCCATCAGCTTTTTCATTTTTTGGCGCCGGCGCGACGTTTCCTCGTCGCTGAGAAAACAGCTGTTCGCGGCAAAGCGTATTATGTCGCCTTCGCTGATATTCTTTGGAAGCGAACTAAGCTCCATATTGACAAAGCTGCCGTTTTCGCATTCAAGTACGGCGATATCGCCCTCGATGCGGTCTACAGTAAACTTCTTCATCACTTCGCCCTTTCCATTACCTGTCCGCCGGTATCCACGCCTAGCTTTTCTCCGTCGGTGTATACCGTAACGGTACCGTCCTTGTCGGTGCGGTAAACCTCGCAGTTCAGCTTTTCGAGATATTTCAGCGTTTCCTTGTGCGGATGACCGTAGTCGTTATCGACTCCGCAGGAAATTACGGCGATTTGCGGACTGACCTTTTTGAGAAAAAACTCCGGGTTGGCGTTTCGGCTGCCGTGGTGCCCCACCTTGAGCACATCGGCTGTAACATCCACCTTGACCGTTTTCAGCTCTTCATTTTCGGCGTCGCCCGTAAACAGGAACGTCGATTCCTTGTAATCAATGATTATCATAACGGAGCTGTTGTTGAGATTTTTCTCGTTGATCTCGACGGGCGCGATGATCTTTGCGGAAAAGTCTTTTTCTTCATCCTTGGCTATGGTTATTCCCGCCCTGCCGTTTTTCACCTTGCGGTTCTTTTTCTCAACAGCCTCAAGCAGCTTTTCGTACATCACTGTATTTGAAGTCACCTTGGGCAGATACACCGAACCGATTTTGAAATTCCGGACTATGTACGCCATTGAACCGATATGGTCGGAATGAGGATGTGTGCCGACAAGATAGTCGATCTTATCATAGCCCCGGTCGGAGATATACGAGATGATAGCTTCGCCGTGGTAGTTTTCGCCGGCGTCGATCAGCATGGTTTTGCCGGTTGGCAGCTCGATAAAAATCGAATCGCCCTGACCCACGTCCAGAAAGTGGACATACATGTCGGGAGTAAAATCCGACGTGGTTTCTTCGAAAAAATCGGCGATATCGCATGAGCAGAACGTGACGAGCAGCATGATTGCCGCCAAAACCGCCGATAACAAGTTTTTGTGTTTCATATGCCCACCTCCATCTGTATTATACAACATATTGTGGCGATATTCAATATACAATACAGACGGAAGCGGTAAAATTATTATGAAGCCTTGCCTGTGTAGAGGCTGTAGTACTTGCCCTTTTGCTCAAGCAGCTCATCGTGGGTGCCGCGCTCGATGATTCTGCCCTGCTCAAGCACAATGATGCAGTCTGAGTTTTTAACGGTAGACAGGCGGTGCGCGATAACAAAGGTAGTGCGGCCCTTCATCAGCTTATCCATGCTCTCCTGAACCATTCTCTCGGTGCGGGTATCGATGGAGCTTGTCGCCTCGTCAAGAATAAGCGCAGGCGGATCGGCAACAGCGGCGCGCGCAATCGCGAGCATCTGGCGCTGACCCTGACTGAGATTGCCGCCGTCAGCCTTGATAACGGTGTTGTAGCCGTCGGGAAGCTGACGGATAAAGTCGTCGGCGTTGGCGAGTTTTGCAGCGGCGATGACCTCCTCGTCGGTGGCGTCGAGTCTGCCGTAGCGGATGTTCTCCATGATCGTGTCGCTGAACAGGTTCGTCTCCTGCAGCACGATGCCGAGAGAACGGCGCAGGTCGGACTTGCGGATTTTATTGATATTGATTCCGTCGTAGCGGATCTTGCCGTCCTGAATGTCGTAAAATCGGTTGATGAGGTTGGTGATCGTGGTTTTGCCTGCTCCGGTCGAGCCGACGAACGCGATCTTCTGTCCGGGTTTGGCGTTGATATCGATGTTGTGCAGCACGATTTTTT
>ONHJ01000183.1 GCA_900317595.1 uncultured Eubacteriales bacterium
CAACAACTATCGTCCCCAGTTCTATTTCAGAACCACTGACGTAACCGGCACCATCTCCCTGCCCGAGGGCGTTGAGATGTGCATGCCCGGCGATAACGTCGAGATGGACGTTGAGCTGATCACTCCCATCGCTATCGAAGTCGGTCTGCGTTTCGCTATCCGTGAAGGCGGCAGAACTGTTGGTTCCGGTGCGGTTATCGCTATCAACGAATAATTTCTTTCACGCAACCAAGGCTGTCCTTTTCGGGCAGCCTTTTTGCAAGCTGAGAGCCGGCTGCGGGTTGAAAGCTGCTCACAGTACACTGTTAAACGGGGGGTAAAAATGGATAAGAAAACAAAAACAAAAAAGAAAAAGGCTGTTGCCGACGGCGGTATCTATGACGCCAAAACGCTCGGCAGGCCGAAAATGATAATGCTCGGCGCGCAGCATATGTTTGCCATGTTCGGCGCGACGATCATGGTCCCGATGATAACGGGGCTTGACGTTTCCGTCACCCTGCTGATGGCGGGCTTGGGAACTATCCTGTTCCACATTTTAACAAAATTCAAGGTTCCCGCCTTCCTCGGCTCCTCGTTCGCCTTCATCACGGGCTACGGAGCCGTAAAATCCATGGCGGACAACGGCGACCCCGCCTCAATGCTGCCATACGCCTGCCTGGGCGTGGCGTGCGCGGGTCTGGTTTATCTGGTTTTGGCGCTCATAGTCAAAAGCGTCGGCGTCAACCGTGTCATGCGGTTCTTTCCGCCGGTCGTCACCGGCCCCATCATCATCGCCATCGGTCTGGGGCTTGCGCCCACCGCGGTAAGCAGCTGCTCGGGCAACTGGGTTCTTGCGTTCGTGGCGCTCGCGGTCATCATCGTTTTCAACATCTGGGGCAAGGGCATGATGAAGATCATCCCGATAATCCTCGGCCTCGCCGTTTCCTACGCCGTGGGTCTGATCCTGTATTACATAGCCGAGGCGAATCCCTCGCTGATTCAGGACGTTCCGTGGCTGTTCTCGAGCGGCGCGCAGCTTGACGAAGCGGGCAAGGTCGTAAAATACCTGCCCATCTTCGACTTCACGATCCTGCGCGACGTGATCGGCAACATCGGTGAGGGTCAGTTCTTCGGCAAAAACTGCCTGCTCGCCTTCCCGGTGAACTGGGATAATACGGTGTTCGGCGGCGTTGACTGGACAAGGGGCGACCACATCGTCGACGCTATTGTCGCGATCGTGCCGATCTCGCTGGCGACCATGATGGAGCACATCGGCGACATCTCCGCCATCAGCTCGACCGTCGGCAAAAACTTCATCAAGGAGCCGGGACTCCACCGCACGCTGGTCGGCGACGGCGTCGCCACCACGCTTGCCTCGCTGTTCGGCGGCCCCGCGAATACGACCTACGGCGAAAACACGGGCGTGCTGGCGCTCACAAAGGTCTATGACCCCAAGGTCATCAGGATCGCTGCGTGGTTCGCGGCAGGCGCGTCGTTCTTCCCGATAGTCGCGGCTCGAATCGGCACTATCCCGAGCTGCATCATCGGCGGCATTTCGCTGGTGCTCTACGGCATGATCTCTGCGGTCGGCGTTCGCAACCTCGTCGAGAACAAGGTCGATTTCACCAAGAGCCGCAACCTTATCATCGCGGCGGTGATCCTCGTCCTCGCGCTCGGCCTTCAGGACGACACCGTCAGCTTCGCGATCGGCAGCGCGAACATCAAGCTCTCTCCGCTGGCTGTAGCCTCGATCGCCGGAATCGTGCTCAACGCGATCTTCCCGGACAAGGACGATTCCTTTGTAAAAAGCGGCGAAAAAAAGTAATAAATAACAAAAGGAGCGTTTTGCAAAAGAGCGAAACGCTCTTTTGAGCTGTCAGCGGTCATTAATCGGCAGTAGGTCGCGGTTCGCTGTCATTCCGAGCGCTGCCGAAGGCAAAACCGCAAAGCGGTTTAGTCGAGGAACCCCCTTCGGCGGTGAATTGAAGGCCGCTCCAAAACAAAGTCCCCCTTTTCCAAGGGGGAAAGCGCGTCAGCGCAGGGGGTTCCTGCGCCGTGCTGTCCTATCTAACCGCGCCCTGTCAGAAAACTCGGCGCAGGAACCCCCCGACGCCTTCGGCGTCGACCCCCTTGGGAAAGGGGGTCTGCAAGCTGCGGGCGCATTGCCCCACAAGGGCGGACACACGGGTCCGCCCCTACACAGTTAAGGAAACCGTACTTTAAAACCAAGCACGCGGCAATACAAATCCGGAGCGAAGC
>ONHJ01000184.1 GCA_900317595.1 uncultured Eubacteriales bacterium
GCCGTCGTCCGGCACGGATATCCGCACACGGTCGCCGACGACAGGAGAGCTTCCTTTCTTTCGGAAGCTCCCTCTCGCTTTACATTCATATTCTTTTTCGCCGCAGCGGACGTAATAAAATCCGCCGATGGACTTCATCAAAAGCCCTGTTTGTTCGATCATGGCTCTTCGGTATCGGTGTTTTCGTCATAGCCGCCGCTGTTGTCCGGCTCAAAGGTATCGGGCTCGGGCTCCGGCTCTTCGGTGTATATCTCGATCGGCTCGGTCTCGGGCTCTGTGGGCGGCTCGGTAGGCACGACAAAATCGAGCGACTGAACCAGAGTGTAGGAGCCGGTGGAGAAATCGATCAGGTATTCGCGGTAAAGACGGCCGTCAAGCTCGATGATGACTGTTTTTGTGCCGCTGCCCTCAAACTCCAGCGTGGTGTTGTCGGCATAGGTCGGCACTACGGTCTTGGACTTGTCGGCGTCGACGACACCGTCTACGATAACGGTCATTTCGATCGAATCCGAAACCTCGGAGGGCAGCACCACATTGATGCTTACGGCCTTTTTGTTGCCGTTTCCGGAGCTGACGGTCAGCTTGACGGGATAGCCCTTTTCGACCTTGCCGTGAGGCAGCGGTGAGGACGCGATAACAACGTCGCGCTGCTCCTTGCTCTCCTCGTCATAGACCACCTCAACGGTGAAGCCCATATCCGTGAGCTGCGTGCGCGCATCGTCGACATTCATTCCCAGAACGGCAGGTATCTCGACGGTCTCGGTGCGCGTGCCGTTGGCGATGAACACAAAAACGGTCGAGCCGACGGGCGTTTTTACGCCGGTAGCCGGGAAGGTGGCGATGACGCTGTCCTTGGGATGCTTGCTGTCCTCGACATACACGAGCTGAGCCTTGAGCCCCTTGGCGTTGATCTGGCGCTCCGCCTCTTCCTTGGTCATATTGTCGATGTACGGCACGCCGAACTCGTCGCTGTCGGTGTTGACATAGAGGACGATCTCGGAGCCCGCCTTTACCTTCATGTTCTCGGCAGGCTCCTGATCGAGCACCACGCCGAGCGACTGGCTTTTGTCATAGCGGGTCTTGACGGTGAGGACGAACGGGGCGTCGGCGCCGTTGTTCTCCTTGTCGACCTCCGCGAAAATCTTTCCTACATAATTCGGCACGTCCACATCCTTGCTGCGGTTGGTCATAAACCCTTGGATGAGCGCGAGCGCGAAGAAGATGACGCACACCGCCAGCGCGGCGATCAAAACGCCCTTCATGGCGTAGAAGAAGCCGCTGCGATCCTTGTCGTCCTCGTCGTCCTCGGGCGCGGGCGCCGGAACGGCTTCGGGCTTTTTGACGGGCTTTTTTGGCTCCGGCTTCACAAGGCGCGCAGGCTCCGCCTGCTGCTTTTTGCCGCCGCCCACATATTTGGTGGGCTGGCTGTCAACAAATGAGGTGCCGTAATCGAAAACGATTGAGGGATTGAGGCGGAAGCGGTCGATGTCGCTTAGCATTTCCGCCGCGGAAGCATAGCGCTTTTCGGGCTGCTTTTCCATGGCGCGCATGGTGATCTGCTCCAAGCCGACCGGTATCGACGGATTGACCTCACGCGGACGCTTCGGCGTGGATTGAAGCTGCATAAGCGCCACGGTAACGGCGCTGTCGCCCTCAAACGGCAGCTTGCCGGTGAGCATTTCATAGAGCATTACGCCGACGGAATAGATGTCGGTCTTGCCGTCGGTTACGTCGCCTCTCGCCTGCTCCGGCGCGATATAATGCACCGAGCCGATCGCCTGATCGGTCATGGTGCGGGTCGCCTTGTCAGAGAAGCGCGCGATGCCGAAGTCGGTCACCTTGATGGTGCCGTCCTGAAGCAGCATGATGTTCTGCGGCTTGATGTCGCGGTGAACGATGCCGCTCTCATGCGCGTGCTGCAGGGCGCGCAGCACCTGAGTCGTGAGATGGAGCGCGTCCTTCCATTCGATGACGCCCTGACGGTCGATATACTCCTTAAGGGTGATGCCGTCGATATACTCCATCACGATATATTGGATCATGTCGCCGAAGCTGACGTCGTACACCTTTACGATGTTGGGGTGCGAGAGCATGGCGATAGCCTTTGATTCATTTTTGAAACGCCGGATAAATTCCTCGCTGTTGAGGTATTCGTCCTTCAGTATTTTGATCGCGACCTCGCGGTCGTCAAGTGTGTCGGTGCAGCGATAGACATTCGCCATGCCGCC
>ONHJ01000174.1 GCA_900317595.1 uncultured Eubacteriales bacterium
GCCCAGCTTCTGCGAGCCTATATAGGTGAACAAAAACTGCGGGCAGTTGAAAAGCTGGAACGTCACGACGTCGCTTTTTTGAACGCCGCAGCGCTTCATGGCGTTTGCAAGGCGGTTGGCGTCGGCGTTAAGCTCCTCATAAGTCCACTGCTTATGCTCGGTCGGCGCGATCACGGCGGGTTTGTAGCCGAAGCGGCGCACGTTGCGTAAAAAGCCGTTGAGCCAGGTGAACTCCGATTCAAAGGTCTCCTTAAACATGGAGTGATCATAAGTATATTCCATTTTACACCTCCGGGCGGTAAGCGCTGACAATGATGCTTGAATTCTGACCTCCGAAGCCGAAGGCGTTTGACATGGCGAAGCGGATCTCCGCTTTTTTGGCGGTGTTCGGCACAAAGTCGATGCCGGCACATTCGGGGTCGATCTCGTTAAGGTTGATAGTGGGCGGGACAGTGCCGGTTTCGATCGCCTTGACGCAGGCTATGACCTCGGTTATGCCGCCTGCGCCCATCATGTGGCCGGTCGCGCCCTTGGTGGAGCTGACGTAGGGCAGATGATCTCCGAAAACCTCTTTGATCGCGGAGGTCTCGACCGCGTCGCCCTTATGGGTGGCGGTGCCGTGCGCGTTGACATAGCCGATATCCTCAGGAGAAATGCCGGCGTCGGCAAGCGCCTGACGGATGCACGCGATCGCGCCCTTGCCCTCGGGATGAGGCGCGGTTACATGGTAGGCGTCGCAGGTGTTTCCGCAGCCGGCCACAACTCCGAGGATCTTTGCGCCGCGCGCTGAGGCGTGCTCCTCGGTCTCGAGCACCAGCGCGCCGCCGCCCTCGCCGATAACGAAGCCGTCGCGTGAAATGTCAAAGGGACGGCTGGCGGTGACAGGGTCGTCGTTGCGGCGTGAGAGCGCCTTGGCGTTGGCAAGTGATTCGATAACAAGCGGGCAAAGCACGCTTTCCGCGCCGACCGCCAGCATAACGTCAGCCTTTCCCGCCTGCATATAGGCGCAGGCGATGTTGATCGCGTCGCCGCCTGACGAGCAGGCGGTGCTGACCGTGAAGGACGGCCCCTGGATATTGTAGTCGATGGCGATGTTTGCCGCCGCGACATTGCCGAGGATCTTAGGAATAAAGCGCGGCCCCACCTTCTTGTGTGCGCCGGTCAGCGCCTCCTGAGCAAAGGCGGTCGCGGCTACGCCCGCCATGGCGGTGCCCATGACTATGCCGGTGCGCGAAGGCTCGATCTCGATGCCGCTCTGAGTCAGCGCCTCGCGTGCGGCTATGTAGGCGTACTGCATGAAGGGGTCGGTTTTCCGCACCAAGTCCTTTTCAAGGTAGTCGGCGGGATTGAAGTCCTTGATTTCGCCCGCGAACTGTACCGCAAGCCCCGAGGGGTCAAAGCTTTTGATGGTGTCGATGCCCGACTTGCCCGCAATGATGCTGTTCCAATAGGCGTCGGTGCCGATGCCGACAGGGGTAACGGCGCCCATGCCCGTAATTACGATTCTTTTCATAGCTTGAAAACTCCAATCGGGCAGATGCCCGCAAATTATATTTTGACATTATATATTATAGCAGATTATCTGTATTTTTCAAGCGGTTTTCGTGTCAATGATGATGAAATCGGGCGGTAAAGGAAAAACGGATCCTTCCGTTCGGAAAGACCCGTCTGCGATTATTCTGATTTTGTCTGCAGCGGTATCCACACCGAGTTGCCGAAGCAGAGATAATTGTCCGACACATACCAGCCGGGATCGTCCTTGTGATCCTTTGTCGCTTCAGCCACAGCCTGGTCGCCGCCCTCAAAGACCTCGTCGTTGAGATAGTCGGCGTATTCATAGGTGTCCACGCGGGTCGAATCGACCAGATTGCCGTCTTCGTTGTAGGTTTTATAGGTCGTCACCGTCAGCGTGGTGCCGTTTATCGACCATTTTCCGGCGACCTCCACACGGTCGCCGACCTCGTCAAGATTGAGGAGCAAGTCGCCGTTCTTTTTGAAGAGTACCTCCAGATGACCTGAATAGTTCGTTTCCCAGATCCGCGCCGTCAGCTTTTCCGCCTCGGCGGTCTTGACGATGCTGTCGCCCTCAAAGTCATCCGGGGAGTCGGTGATGAACGGAGCCTTTGGAGTGGTGTCGCTCACAGTGCTGCTCTTTTTGGATTTGCCGCCGCACGCGCAAAGGCAAACCGCCGCAAGGGACGCCGCCAAAATTATTGAAACGGCTGATTTTATCATCTTTTTCATTTCGGAAAACTCCTTTTTGAGAATCACCACTATTATAAATCATTTTTATATGCTTGTCAAATAGAAATAGGGGAGTCGGATCATATTATTCGGGAATTGTCGCTTGCAGTGGGTATATTGTTTGATGCTATGAAGATAGTAGCGAAAAAAGAGGGA
>ONHJ01000084.1 GCA_900317595.1 uncultured Eubacteriales bacterium
CCACTTCATGCAGTAGGCGTTGAGCTTCTTCATTATCTCCAGACCGAGCGCCTTGCCCTCGTCCTCGGTCAGCTTTTTGCCGATAAGGCTGTAAACGCACTCCCACAAGCCCGCATAGCCGAGCGAAATGGTGGAGTAGCCGCCGTAGAGTAGCTTGTCGATGGTCTCGCCCTTTTTGAGTCTTGCCAGCGCGCCGTACTGCCAGAGTATGGGCGCGGCGTCGGACAGCGTGCCCTTAAGGCGCTCGTGACGAGCCTGCAGCGCGCGATGACAGAGCTCCATGCGCTCGTCAAAAATCTGCCAGAACTTTTTCATGTCGCGGTTGGCGGAAAGACCGATATCGACGAGGTTGACGGTGACGACGCCCTGATTGAAGCGGCCGTAGTATTTATGCTTGCCGGGAACATAGTTTCCGGCATTGGCGATGTTGCCCACGCCCGCATCGGTGAAGCGGTCGGGCGTCAAAAAGCTGCGGCAGCCCATGCAGGTATAGACGTCGCCCTTGAGCTCGAGCATCACCTTTTCGGAGATGTAGTCTGGCACCATGCGCTTGGCGGTGCATTTTGCCGCCAGCTCGGTGAGGTACCAGTATTTGCTGTCCTCATGGATGTTGTCTTCCTCAAGCACGTAAATGAGCTTGGGGAACGCCGGGGTGATCCAAACGCCCTTTTCGTTCTTCACGCCCTGATAGCGCTGCTTTAAGGTCTCCTCGATAATCATCGCGAGGTCAGCCTTCTGCTGCTCGTTCTCAGCCTCGTTGAGGTACATATAGACGGTTACGAACGGCGCCTGACCGTTGGTGGTCAGCAGGGTAACGACCTGATACTGAATGGTCTGAACGCCGCGGTTGACCTCCTTGCGCAGGCGCTCCTCGACGATTTGGTTGAGCTTTTCCTCGCTTACGCCGACGCCCATCTCCTCGATCTCGCGTCTGGTCTCCTTGCGGATCTTTTCACGGGAGATCTGCACAAAGGGAGCAAGATGCGTCAGGCTGATGCTCTGACCGCCGTACTGGTTGCTCGCCACCTGAGCGATGATCTGGGTCGCGATGTTGCAGGCGGTCGAGAAGCTGTGGGGCTTCTCGATCAGGGTGTCGCTGATGACAGTGCCGTTCTGCAGCATATCCTCAAGGTTTACGAGGTCGCAGTTGTGCATATGCTGGGCAAAATAATCGGAGTCATGGAAGTGGATAAGTCCCTGCTTGTCAGCCTCCACGATGTCGGGAGAGAGCAGCATCCTGCGGGTGAGGTCGCGGCTGACCTCGCCTGCCATATAGTCGCGCTGCACGCTGTTCACGGTGGGATTCTTATTGGAATTTTCCTGCTTGACCTCTTCGTTGTTGCACTCGATCAGCGAAAGGATCCGGTTGTCGGTGGTGTTCGCCTTGCGGACGAGCGAACGGTTGTAGCGGTAGCGCACATAGCGGCGGGCAAGCTCAAAGGCGCCCTTCGCCATAAGCTGATCCTCGACCATGTCCTGGATCTCCTCAACGGACACCGCGCGCTTCATTTTGTTGCAGCGATATTCCACGTAATCGGCGATATCGATGATCTGTTCATCGGTAAGAAACGGCGTATCGGATGAATTATTGGCTTTTCTGACGGCGTTGATGATTTTTTCGACGTTAAAAACTTCTTCCGAGCCGTTTCGCTTGATAATTTTCATTACAATGTTCCTTCCCTCTTCGTTAATTTCATATACCGCAGGCTCCAACCTTCGGTTAACTTCATAAGTATTGTTCGGCACGGTGAAAAATTGCTGCTGAACTCTTTGACCGTGCGAAAACTATTATACATCATAAATTTGAAAAAAGCAAGGGGTTTTCGAAATAAAAACACAATATATAGTATTCTAAAAAAGAATTAAACACAGGATATGGTGCTGTCTGTAAACAGTCGTCAAGAAATTAACACTCCCCGAAAACCGCATAGGCAAGCCGTTTTCGGGGCGTTCAAAAATCCTATTTTTCCTTCACGGAAAGAAATGATTACAATATTTAGTGTGTCAAATGACAAAATTGGAACTAAAAGACGCTATATGTAGTTAGTTGTCGGTGCAAAGCGGTAAGTTTGGAGTTTAGAGTTAATTGAAAATTACAAATTACACATTGCAAGTTGATTTGGCTAAAAAACTGTCATTTCGACCAAGTGGAGCGAAGCGGAACGCGTGGAGAAATCCCCTTCGGCGATGAACCAAAGGTTGCGCACAAGCACGCAGCAATACAAATCGGGTGCGGGCAGCGCCCGCCCTTAATTGTTAATTGTTAATTAAACTACAAGTTCTCCGCTCGACTAAAGACGCAGCCGCAGTAGTTCTGGCGGTAGAGGTCGTATTCACGCGACAGCTCTATCGAGCGCTTGTAGCCCTCTTTCTTTTTGAAGTCGCTGTAAAGCCACTTTACGCCGTACCTCTCGCCCATCTCGGCGCCGATCTCATTTAGCAGAGCGGCGTTTTTCAGCGGGCTGATCGTCAGCGTGGTCGTGAAATAATCAAAGCCCTGCTCCTTCGCCTTTTTGGCGCTCGCCTCCAGACGAAGACGAAAGCACTCCTTGCAGCGCGCGCCGCCCTCGGGCTCCTTTTCCAAGCCCTTTACCGCCGCGAAAAAATCCTCCGGGCGGTATTCGCTCTCGGTCAGCTTGACAGGGTATTTAAATTCCTTTATGGAAATAAATCGCTTTTCCTCGCTCAAACGGTACTCGTATTCTTCTTTTTTGGAAATATTAGGGTTGTAGTAATAGACCGTGATATCAAAATAATTTGAAAGGTATTCGAGGCAATAGCTTGAACACGGCGCACAGCAGACGTGAAGCAGCAGCCTTGGGACAATGCCGAGCCGCTGATTGGCTTCGATCACGCGGTCGAGCTCCTTTTGATAGTTTAATTTGTTCATAGGCTCACCAAATATTTCAGCAGCTCGTCGGCGCTGTCGGCTACAAAGGGCGCGCCCGCTTCGATCAGCTCCGCTTTTCCGCGAAAGCCCCAGCTTACGCCCGCCATTCTGACGTTTGAATTGGCTGCCGTGAACACATCAACGTCGCTGTCGCCGATATATACGCACTCCTCGGGCAAAACGCCGTGAAGGGCGAGAATGGCGTGCAGCGCCTCGCCGTCGGGCTTGGTTTTATACTGCGGCTTCTGACCCCAAGCCTCGGCAAAACGGTGCGTGGGGTATATTTTTTTCAAAATCCTGTCAACAAATTCATCGGGCTTGTTCGACAGAACCGCGGTAAGTATGCCGCGTTCGGAGAGGCTCTCAAGCAGCTCGCCGCAGCCCTCATAGGCGGCGGTGTTGTCGTTGCAGTGCAGGGCGTATTCACGGTTGAACACTTCGGTCACAAGCGCGTATTTTTCGCTGTTGCCGCCGAAATCGCCCATCGCCCGCTTAACGAGCATCGCTCTGCCGTTGCCGACGAATCTGCGGTATGCCTCGATCGGATGCTCGGGCAGCCCCGCAGCCTTCAAGCCCTTGTTGACGCTCAGCGCCAAGTCGGTGAGTGAATCGACCAGCGTGCCGTCGAGGTCGAAAACAGCAATTTTTATCATCAGTTCAGCCCCTTTTCCATTTCAAGCAGGATCGCACGGCAGGGCGCTGCCTCCAAGCCGCCGAGCTTGACGGGAAAGGCGCAGAGCTCATATTCGCCGTCGTCGATATTTTCGAGATTGAGGTTTTCGAGCACGGCGATCCCGGCACGCGCCAGCTCGCGGTGAGGACGCGCCTCATCGAACGGCGGCGCTATGGAATCGGCGTCGGTGCCGACGAGCACGACCTTGCTTTCAGCCAGCACGATCGCGGCGGAATGAGAAAGATAGGTGTTGCCCAGCCCGCGAAAGAGCACGCGGCGCTTGCAGTAGGGCAGCAGGCGATCCATGTCGTCGCCCGTCAAAATGCCCTCCACGGTGATAACGGTGCATTTGCCGTAGAAGGTGTTCAGGCGCAGACCGTCAATCGAGCTGCCGTCCTCGGAAAAATGCAGCGGCGCGTCGATATGAGTGCCGGCGTGAACGCACATTGAAACAGCGGAAAGGTTACATTCATCGACCTCGATGTCCTGCAGCTTCGTCACCACGGTGTCGGGGTCGCCCTCATAAACAGGGCAGGTCAGCGTATCTCTTGAAATGTCATGCAGTATCATATCCGATCCCTCCTCAACATATTGTAGCACAGCATACGGACAAATGCAAGTAATGAGTTGGCGGTTATGAGTTGTGGGTCACTTCCTCCGAGTTTGGGCGTGTTTTTTGGAAAGCGTTTCCTCTCGCTGTCATTCCGAGCGGTGCCGAAGGCAAAATCGCGAAGCGGTTTAGTCGAGGAATCCCCCTCGGCGATGCAGCAAGCGGTGCTCCTTAGCAAAGGGGCTGGCTCAAAACGAAAAAGTAGGGCACGGTCTTGACCGTGCCGCAGATAAAGGCAGAAACACTGGGCATTAAACCCACGGTCAGGTCAAGACCTGACCCTACAGTACAATGCAATTACAATAATAGGGCTGACTCTTACTCATAACAATGAGTTTTGAGCCAGCCCCTGCAAGCTGTGGGCGCGTTGCAGAAGGGGATTCCTCCACGCGCTCCGCTTGGTCGGAATGACAGCGAGAGGCAACGCCCCACACAGTTTAGGAAGCCGTGCTATAAAAACACGCCCGCACTATTACAAATCCGGAGCGAATTTGCAATTTGTAATTTGTAATTTGTAATTTTCAACTAACTCTCCACTCTCCACTCTCAACTCTCAACTCAAAAAAACTTCCTCTTGCACATCACGCGCAAACGTGGTACAATAGAAGTTGATTACAAAATAAAAGAGGTATGATTATGGAATACAAGTTTTCCGACCGGGTTTCAAACCTTAAGCCCAGCGCTATCCGTGAGATTTTCAAGTACGCGGCAGATCCCGAGGTAGTGTCGCTGTCCGCCGGCAATCCATCGCCCGACGCTTTTCCCGCAAAGGCTATCGAGGAGATCTCGGCGCGCATCTTCCGCGAGAATCCCATTTCGGTTTTGCAGTACAGCATCTCGGAGGGCTATGCGCCGCTGCGCAGTCATATGCTCGATTACATGAAGCGTGAGCACAACACCGGCTCCGACGGCGACGATATCCTCATCACCACCGGCGCGCAGCAGATCATGGATCTCTGCACCAAGGCGCTGGTCAACGAAGGCGAGGCGGTCATCGTTGAGGCTCCGTCCTTCATCGGCTCGCTGAACACCTTCCGCAGCTATAACGCAAAGCTGGTAGGCGTGACCGTGGAGCCCGACGGCATGAGCATGGTCGAGCTTGAGGAAAAGCTGAAAGCCAACCCCAACGCAAAGTTCATCTATACTATCCCCAATTTCCAGAATCCCTCGGGCGTTACGATGAGCCTTGAAAAGCGCAAAAAGATGTATGAGCTCGCCAAGGAGTACGGCGTGCTGATACTCGAGGACAACCCCTACGGCGACCTGCGCTACAGCGGCGAAAATCTGCCCAACATCAAGAGCTTTGACGAGGACGGCATCGTTATCTACGCCGGCTCGTTTTCAAAGGTCATCTCCCCCGGTATGCGCGTAGCCTACACCATCGCGCCCAAGCCGATATTCCAGAAGCTTGTGGTCTGCAAGCAGGGCAACGACGTCCACACCAACATCTGGTCGCAGGTGGTCTGCGATGAATTCATCACCAAATACGACTTTAACGCGCACCTGCAAATGCTGCGCGAGATCTACACCAAAAAGGCACAGTTCTGCATGGAGCTGCTCGACAAATACTGCGCGCCCGCGATCACCTATCACAGAATCGACGGCGGTCTGTTCATCTGGTGCGACCTGCCCAAGGACGTGGATATGCCCGAATTCTGCAAAAAAGCGGTGCTCAGCAAGGTCTGCGTAGTACCCGGCAACGCCTTCCTCACCGACGAGAACGAGGAATGTCACAGCTTCCGCATCAACTTCTCCACCCCCACCGACGAACAGCTTGAAAAGGGCATCAGGATTTTGGGAGAGCTGGCGAACGCGTAACAAAACTCAGGGCGAACCATACTCCCCTGCAACCGACAATCAAGGAGAACATAATGGAAAACACAGCAAAAAAGCAAATAATCCTGACCGGCGACCGTCCGACCGGCAGACTGCACCTCGGACACTATGTCGGCTCGCTCAAAAGGCGCGTGGAGCTGCAGAATTCAGGCGAATATGACGAGATCAACATCCTGATAGCGGACGATCAGGCGCTGACCGACAATGCCGACAACCCCGGAAAGATACGCGAAAACATCATCAACGTCGTGCTCGACTACCTCTCCGTGGGACTTGACCCCCAAAAAACTACGATCTGCGTTCAATCGGCGCTGCCCGCGCTGCACGCGCTGACCTTCTATTATATGAATCTTGTCACCACCGCGCGCCTCGCGAGGAATCCAACCGTCAAGGCGGAGATCCAGATGCGCGGATTCGCGGATGAAGGACTTCCCGTGGGCTTCTTCAACTATCCCGTGTCGCAGGCGGCGGATATCACGGCGTTCGACGCGACTGTTGTGCCTGTCGGCGAGGATCAGCTCCCGATGATCGAGCAGACCAGAGAGATCGTGGAGAAATTCAACCGTCTGTACGGCGAAACGCTGGTGCTGCCCAAGGCTATGATCCCCGAAAACGAGACCCAGCGCCGCCTTCCCGGCGTCGACGGCAAGGCTAAGATGAGCAAGTCGCTGGGCAACTGCATCTATCTTTCCGACTCCGCCAAGACGGTCAAGACTCAGGTCAACGGAAAGATGTTCACCGACCCCGCTCACCTGCGCATTGAGGATCCCGGTCACACCGAGGGCAACGTGGTTTTCACCTACCTCGACGCGTTCTGCACCGACGATCACTTTGCCGAGTATCTGCCCGAATACGCGAACCTCGACGAGATGAAGGAGCATTACCGCCGCGGCGGTCTGGGCGACGGAAAGTGCAAAAAGTTCCTTATCCAGGTGCTTGAGGAGACCCTGAGCCCCATTCGCGCCGAGCGCGCCAAGTGGGAAAAGGACATAGCTTCGGTGTACGACATCATCGAAGCCGGCACCGCCAAGGCAAGAGAGACCACCAACGCCACACTCGCCAG
>ONHJ01000159.1 GCA_900317595.1 uncultured Eubacteriales bacterium
GCAGGCAAATATATGTGCGGCTACAAGACCGTTGTAGGCATGGTAACCGCTATGCTCGAGGAACTCAACATCACCGTTCCCGTTGCTCTGCATCTCGACCACGGCTCCTATGAAGGCGCTAAAAAGTGCATCGAGGCCGGATTCAGCTCCATCATGTTCGACGGCTCTCACTATCCCATCGACGAAAACGTAGAGAAAACCAAAGAGCTGGTAGCCACCTGCAATGAGCTCGGTCTTTCCATCGAGGCGGAAGTCGGCTCCATCGGCGGCGAAGAAGACGGCGTTATCGGCGCAGGCGAGTGCGCTGATCCTCAGGAGTGCAAGATGGTCGCCGACCTCGGCGTCACCATGCTCGCAGCCGGCATCGGCAACATCCACGGCAAATATCCCGAGAACTGGGCAGGCCTCAGCTTTGAGACCCTCGACGCCATCCAGCAGCTCACCGGCGATATGCCCCTCGTGCTCCACGGCGGCACCGGCATCCCCGCTGACATGATCAAGAAAGCGATCGAGCTCGGCGTTTCCAAGATCAACGTCAACACCGAGTGCCAGCTCGCGTTCGCGGCTGCGACCAGAAAGTACATCGAAGAGGGCAAGGATCTTGTCGGCAAGGGCTTTGACCCCAGAAAGCTCCTCGCTCCCGGCGCAGAGGCTATCAAGGCTACCGTCAAGGAAAAGATGGAGCTCTTCGGCTCCGTCGGCAAGGCGTAAGCAAAACCGAAAAAGCAGTAACGCAAAAGCAGAGGGACTGTCGCAGACGGCAGTCCCTTTTTTGCGTGTGGATTTTTTGTTTTGAGCCAAGCCCGGGGATACATGATCGTTTCAGCGTTTGCGCAGGTAGCCGTAGCTGTCGAGCACCCTGCGGGTCTCCGTATATCCCTGCGGAACGGAGAAGTAATAGCTTCTTTTATAATACCGGAAATACACTGTAAATTCGCCGTCATCGCTTGTGCCCGATCTTTTCACATCGGCTTTCAGCGCTTCGACTATCTGCTTTATCTTGTCGGGGTCTTCCGTTTCGTGATCCGTAAAAAGCCCGTAGCGGACACCGACATAGGTCACCTCGCTGATTTTTATATCGGAAAGGATGCTGTATTTTAACTGATAATCGTTTTTGTTTTCCAAATATTGCGCCGGCAGCTCGATGTCGTATTTTTCTGTTCTGTAATACCTCACAACTGTGCCGCCGTTTTTCAGCCGGTAGCTGACACTGTACTTTTTGCTTGAGGTGCCGCCGAAAAAGTGCAGATCTCTCCCTTCCGAATAGTTCGCGCGCAACTTCTTTTCGATGGAGAGCGGTTCGTTCGCCTTCAGCAGCTCTTTGTGGGTGGCGATGATTGCTTTGATATCATTTGCGGAGGAAAAGTCATCTGCGGAACCGACGGCGTCTTTATAGGAATACATGTCGTCAAAGGCACCCTCATAATGGATATAGCCGGCGCTCTCAATGTCCTCCAAGGCGGGAATATAGTTTACGTAGCTTGCGGACGCGGCATTGACGATGAGTATATAGGCGATGCTCAGCACGCAGAAGCCGCCCAGCACCGCAAGCGAGATCAGCATCGGCTTGCCAAGAGCGCGGAATATAATGGTGTGGCAGATCAGCGCCGCAACGCCGCCGCCGATTATGAATCCGATAGGGAAGGCGAAAAAGTTGGTCGCCCCTGCTATCGTTCCGCATAACAAGCCGATGAAAACGCCGTTCATCGCCACGATGAAAAAGTCGCCGAGCCGCAGCGTAACCGAGTCAATGCGCCTGCTCTCAAAACGCATCATCAGCGCGAGCGCGGCGGCGGTAAGCGTCATAAATACGACGGAGATCACCGCGCCGGGCAAATCGGTTTCTTCTTTGGGCATGCCGAAAAACATCAGCCTTGTTATCTCTGTAAGCCCGCTCTGCACGGCGGCAATGAAAGCCGGGGCTGCGATCAGCCGCCAGACAAATCTTGCGACGGTCTTGCTGTAAAGCGAGGTCAGCCGTTCAAGGAACACGTAAGCGCACAGCGTCGGGATCATAGCCAAATACCGCAAAAAGATCGCAGCTGTCAGCGTTCCGGCGATAAGCGAGGAGCACAGCGCTGTCAGCACCACCGCAAGCATCGGAACGCCGATGATGATGATCTCGGAGATCGCGGTGCACCAAAAAACAACAGCGTGCGGCGCGTCGGTTTCGGGCAGCGCTTCGGGCTTGAAAAACACTCTTGCCGAGAATATCAGCGAAAAGAGCCACACAAAAAGAGTGATACCGCTGTTTGCGTCGCTGCCTTCCGCTGCGGGCCTGAGCGCGCCCAAGAACAGAAAGCCGGACAATACCGCGTAAACGATAAGCAGGATGCGGTTGATCTGCAAATGCTTTGAAACGCTCTTTTTCAGAACATCAAAAAAGCTTTCCTTTTCAAATAAATCAACGGATGTCATAAGCTTCCTCCCCGCAAAATGACTTGATGGTATTTGTCAAAAAACAGCCGCCGAGCAGGATAAAGTCGCGACCTGCGGCGCATCATTTCACAATTATTATTGTACTCTGATTTGCGCGAAAGTCAAGTGCCGATCGCAAATAGGCTTCCCTGTTATAATGAATAAATAAATAATGATCCAGCCCCCGAAGCGTTTGCGACGGAGGCGCCGCTCCCTTAAGTCGACATCATTCCCGCCGGGGCAATGCCGGTCGGTTTCCGGTTACGGATTAACAACGGTAGCTCTGCTGTAGAATTCGATAGTGCCTGTATAAACACCCGCGTCTTCACCGACGCTCTTGTCGGTGCATCTGACGGTAGCGCCGAATCCGTTGCACTGCAGGGGAGCGGCGGTGCAGAAGTCGCCGTGGTCGTCCTCGTTCACTTTTGTCCAGCCGTCGACGCAGTTGGATTTCGCTGTGCCGAAGCAGTTATAAACGCTCGTTTGCGGGGTAAAATATGCTTTTCATTATAAGATTGTCTTCAATTATGTTGTAATCAGCAGCCTGACGTGGTATGATATAAATGAATACTCCGTCCCCGCAACTCATTGCGGGGATATGGCTCTGATTTAACGAGATCAAATAAACAATTAATGAGGATAACAAAATGAAGGATTTAGGAGCAAAAGCGTTTTCT
>ONHJ01000188.1 GCA_900317595.1 uncultured Eubacteriales bacterium
AAAAATTCCGCGTCGTACCGTTCAAATAAATTCCCGGTTTTATAGCTGCCTGTGTATTTGTCGGCTGAAACGCGCAGGTTAGTGAGGTTGCAGCGTCCGTTGCCGGTCGCAAGCAGCTTTTTGCCAACGCGGTCGTTCTTTTCGATGATCGCAATATTCAGTTTAGGGTTTTGCCGTTTGGCTTCTGCCGCGCACATCAGACCCGATGCGCCGCCGCCGATAATCAGCGCGTCAAATTTGTATGTCATTATTTTCACCTAAAAAACAAGGCAGCCTCAGCTGCCCGTTTTGATTCATAAAAGTTTTAACCGCCGGTCGCTTACTTCGGAGCAAGACAGCTGAAAATACCGCCTGCGCCCATGCTGACGAGAAGGCTTGCGGTGCCCATGATAACGCCCGCGATCAATACGCCGCACATAACCGCGATGGAGCTTTTCTTAAAGCCGATGTCGAGAAAGCTTGCCGCGAGAGTGCCGGTCCATGCGCCCGTACCGGGGAGAGGGATTCCGACAAAGAGCATCAGCGCGATAAACAGACCCTTGCCTGCCTTTTTCTTAAGCTTTTCGCCGCCTTTTTCGCCCTTGTTGTAGCACCATGTAAAGAACTTGCCGATGTACTTTTTGTCCTTGCCCCAGATGAGAACCTTTCTGGCAAAGAAATAAATCAGCGGAACAGGCAGCATATTGCCGACAACGCAGACAACATATGCCCAGAAGAGCTGCCAGCCCTGCATTCCCATTCCGACTGCAACGGGAATTGCGCCTCTCAGCTCAACGATAGGTACCATTGAAATAAAGAAAATGATTAAATAATTTAATAGCATAGAATTCTCCTTTTCAATCAGTCAAAACAAAGTATAACAGAATTGACCGCATTTTTCAATAGCTAAAGATGGCAAGTTTTTCGGCGCAAAACCGATTCTTTCCGTAAAAACTGACACATTAAGATTAAAATAATTTCATATTCATTGACTTTCACTTTATTTGATGTAAAATATACAAAGGAGTGATAAAATGGATAAAAGAGCGTCAACCCGGTTTCGGGTGATCGTACTGATATTAACGGCAGCGGCAATCGCCTTTGCCTTTATACATTCCGCAATGCCTGCCGACGTATCATCGGAGGAGAGCGCCGGAGTGCTGGATTTTCTGTATAATTTTCTGAGGGCGGTGGGAATCAGCGCCGAGCTTACCGACCATATAGTCCGCAAGCTTGCGCACTTCACCGAGTTCACCGCGATAGGAATGCTCCTGACCACCTGCGCGTATTCCTTCGACCGCTTTAAGCCGTACCGCTATACCGTGTATGTTTTCTTCGCAGGACTTGCCGCGGCGGTCACCGACGAGACGATCCAGCTGTTCTCGGAAGGGCGTTCCGGACAGATTTCCGACGTGCTGCTCGATTTTTCGGGAATTGTACTCGGCACGGCGGTAATGCTGCTGTTTTATTTTGTATATCAACGAATAAGAAGAAAGAAGATGAAGCATGAGTAACGAAGTTAGAACGGAGAACAAGATGGGCACAAAGCCCATGCTGCCGCTGATTCTGTCGATGTCGCTGCCGGCAATGTTTTCGATGACGATAATGGCGATGTACAACGTGGTCGACAGTATTTTTATCGGCAACTACGATCAGGCAGGTCTGACCGCGATCTCGCTGGCATATCCCTTGCAGCTGTTTTTGATCGCGGCGACTGTCGGAACGGCGATCGGCGTAAACTCGCTGGTATCGCGAAAGCTCGGCGAGAAGGATTTTGAGATGGCAAACTCTGCCGCTACCCACGGACTGGTCACCTGTTTGTTTACCTACGCGGTATTTTTGCTGCTGGGACTGTTCGCGGTAAAGCCGTTCATGGGACTGTTCACCTCCGACGCGCACACAGCCGACTGCGGAGTGCAGTATCTCACGATAGTGCTTTGTCTGTCGGGCTTTTCGACAGTTCAGGTAATGATAGAGAAAACCCTGCAGGCTACGGGCAACATGATTTATCCGATGCTCTTTCAGCTTGTCGGAGCGGTGGTAAATATCATCTTCGATCCGCTGCTTATTTTCGGTATCGGCTTTTTCCCGGAATTCGGCCTTGCAGGAGCCGCTATCGCGACTGTTTTCGGACAGTTCTGCGGCATGATCTTCTCGATTAT
>ONHJ01000042.1 GCA_900317595.1 uncultured Eubacteriales bacterium
CGCGCGAGGTGCTCGGCGGCAAGCTCAGCTTCACCTCAGTCAAGGCGATCGGCTACAAGGAGCTTTTGCCTTACCTTAACGGCGAGTCGACTTTGGACGAGTGCGTTGAAAAGCTCAAGCGCGAAACAAGGCGCTACGCCAAGCGGCAGTTGACTTGGTTTCGCCGCGACAAGGCGATCCAATGGCTGTATATCGACGATTATTCTGCCTTTGAGGAATTATTCAACGCGGCGGTCTCGCTGCTGAACAAAGGACTTTTATATGGATAAACTACTGTTTAAGAGAATACTGGTTGCCGCGCTGACGATTTTGGCAGTGGTATATGTGACCTATCTGCTCATCAGCGCCAATTTTGATATGTATCCCACAGAAAACGCGATAAAAACGACCGTCACCAGAACCATCAGCGCCGACGGCTTCATCATCCGCGAGGAAACGGTGATAAAAAACGATTCGCAGGGCGTTTTGTCTTACAATATCGACAACGGAGCCGCCGTGGAAGCAAACAGCGCTATCGCGAGGGTATATTCCAACGAGGCTGACGCTGTAGCGAACAGCCGCGCCGACGAGCTCGAGGCGAAGGTCAGGCTGCTTCAGGAGAGCCAGAACAGCAGCCTCACAGGCGCGGTCAGCGTGGACGTCATCAACAACAGCATAAAAAGCAATCTGATAAACTATCTTTACGACGCTAACAAGCTCGACCTCAGCTCCGTAAAGAACGACGCCGACAGGCTGCTGACCTATATCAACCAAAGGCAGCTCCTCACCGGCAAGATCACAAATTTCAACGAGCAGATCTCGGCGCTTAACGCTCAGATCTCACAGCTTCGAAGCTCTGCCGGAAGCAGCACCGGCAGCGTCGTCACTCCTGTCGCGGGCTATTTCAGCGAATTCTGCGACGGCTATGAAGACTCGTTCCCGTTTTCGCGGGTCAAGGATATGACCCTCAGCGATCTCAAGAGCATAAAGCGCGGCTCGGTGCCGTCAAACAGCGCCGGCAAGGTCGTCAGCAATGTCAACTGGTATGTCTGCTGTGAAATCTCGGACGACGACGCGGCAATGCTCTCTATATATGACGGCGAGGTCACGGTGCTGATATCCGCGGCATCTACCGAGCCTATACCCGCGATCCTGCGCAGAGTGCAGCGCAACAAGGGCGGCAACGCGCTGGCGGTGCTTGAGTGCGACTATATGGACAGCCGTTTTTTGGCTGCGCGCTATGAACCGGTTGAGATCGGCATGGGTACATTTACGGGTCTGCGCGTCAGCAAGCGCGCCATCCACGACGACTACGTCACAAAGACCACCTACGATGAAAACGACAAGCCGCACAAGGAAAAGAAAAAGGTTCAGGGCGTTTATGTGCTCTACGGCAGCGAGGTGCAGTTCAAGCAGATATCCATCCTCTACGCTTCAAAGGATTATGTGATCTGTGATCCGGATCCGCCCGAAAAGGTGCTGTTTAACGGAGATACCATATCACTCTATGATAAAGTGATCGTAAAAGGAGACGATTTATATGACGGAAAGGTCATTTCGTGACATTGAGTATAATTACCGTATGATCGACGAGCGCATCGCCGAGGCGGCGGAAAAATCAGGCAGAAGGCGTGAGGACATCACCTTCCTCGCAGCCACGAAGACCGTTGACGCCGCCGCGATCAACCACGCGATCTCGCTGGGGCTCGACCACATCGGCGAGAACCGCGTGCAGGAGCTGCTCTCAAAATATGAGCAGTATGATCTCGAGCACGCGTCGCTGCAGTTTATCGGTCATCTTCAGTCAAACAAGGTGCGCCAGATCGTTGACAAGGTCGATCTGATCCAGTCGGTCGATTCGCTCAAGCTCGCCTCCGAGATCTCCGCGCAGTCGATAAAGCGCGGCAAGGTGACCGATATCCTTGTTGAGGTCAACATCGGCAGGGAAGAAAACAAGTCGGGCGTTTTTGCCGAAAACCTTGAGGAATTGCTGGCGCAGCTCGCTCCTTTGGAGGGAATTTCGGTCAAAGGATTGATGACTATCCCTCCGATTTGTGAAAATACACACAAAATTCAAAAATATTTTAATATTATGCACAAGTTATTTATTGACATTTCGTCAAAAAAATTAGATAATGTAAGTATGACTATACTTTCAATGGGTATGTCCGCCGATTATTACGAGGCGATACTCGAAGGCGCAAACATGGTAAGAATTGGCTCGGCGCTTTTCGGCGCGAGAAATTACACATAAAACAGGAGGATAAACAAAATGGCAGGAATTGTTGATAAGTTCAAACGTATGTGGGACGCTCCCGACGATGAGTATGAGTACGATGAGTACGGCTATGCCGACGAGGGCGAGGAAGAGTATGAGGAGCCCGCTCCCCGTGAGCGTGAAAGAGAGCGCCAGCGTCAGACTGCTCCGGCTCCCAAAAACAAGGTGGTAAACATCAACGCCACCGCAAAGCTTCAGGTCGGCATCTTCAAGCCCGAGCGCTTCGGTGAGGAGACCCGCTCCATAGCCGACGAGCTTATGAAGACCCACACCGTTGTGCTTAACCTTGAGGATACCAACAAGGATATGGCGAGAAGGATCCTCGACTTCCTCAGCGGCGTCGCTTACGCCAATAACGGCAAGATCAAAAGGGTCGCCACCAACACCTACATCATTATTCCCAGCAACGTCGACCTGACCGGCGACGACCTCTTGGATGAGCTGGAAAATAATGGCGTATATTTCTGATAACGATAAACTGTTTTTCTCTAAGCTTGACGACGGCATATATCTTTCCGAAAAGCGGCAGAGAGCGTACTTCTTTCCGTTTTTCACCGAGCGGGAGCAAGCGCTTGCCGAGCGCTACCTTGTTTCCGTCGGCTTTCACCGCTTCGCTTTTTTCGGCGGCTATGAGGGCGCCGAGCGCAAAATGCTGGGACTGTTCTTCTATGAGGAAGAGGAGTTCCCTCTTTGCGCGGTCAGGTTTTCGTTCCGCAAAAGCGATAAGCTGAGTCACCGCGATTTTCTCGGCGCGATCATGTCGCTGGGCGTGGAGCGCGAGACCGTCGGCGATATTCTGGTGGAGGACGGAAGCTGCGTCGTCTTTGTCAGATCGGAGATTCGCGACTATATCGTCTCGCAGATCTTTAAGATAGGCAATGTCGGCGTGAAGATCGGCGATTTGAACGGCGAACAGCTCCCTCGCGGCAGGGATGCTGAGGAGCGGGACTACACCGTTTCCTCATTGCGGCTCGACGCCGTAGTCGCCGCGATAACCGGGCTTTCCCGCGAAAAGACAAAATCGCTGATTTTGTCGGGCAGCGTCGCCCTTGAGCATGTCGAGTGCAAAAACGTAAGTCAGGCTGTCGGTGAGCATGACACCGTCACCGTTAGGGGTAAGGGTAAATTTAAAATCAACGGTGTTCGCGGAGAAACGAAAAAGCACCGGATCAGGATTTCAATTATTCATTATAGATAAGGAGAGCAGACCAATGCTAACGATCGATGAAATCAAAAATATCAGCTTCAGAAAAGCCGGCTTCAGCGGCGGCTACAACGCGGAGGATGTAGACGCGTTCATTGACGAAGTCATCGCTACATTCGAGCAGCAGAAGAAAGAAAAAACCAACCTTGTACATAAAATCGACCGTCTCGCCACCCGTCTTGAGGAATACAGAGAGGACGAGGAGACCGTAAGAAACGCGCTGCTGACCTCTCAGAAGATGTCCGACGCCTGCATCAGAGAGGCTAAGGAAAAGGCTGCTAAAATCGTCAGGGAAGCCGAGGAAAAGGCTCAGGCGATCTCTACCGAGGCAAACGCCATGACCGTCAAGGAGAAGGACAAGTATCTGCAGCTCCAGTCAGACGCGGTCAAGCTGAGAAACGAGCTGATCGAGCTTTATACCAAGCACATCCAATCCATTGACGACCTGCCCACCTCCGCCGATGTGGACAAGAGCCGTGAGGAGCTTAATGAAAAGTATCCCACCACCGAGCCAGCGCCCCAGCCTGCGCCTGCTCCCGTTCAGCCCGCTCCCGTTCAGGCTGCGCCCGCCGAAGCGCCGGCTCCCAAGGTGACCGACGCCACCACCAGAGTTGCGATCAAGCGCCCCGGAAAGTTCAGCCACCTGAAATTCGGCGATAACTATGATGTTGCCGACGAATGATTCGTCGATAATTTGTAATTTTATTGGAGAGAACAAACAATGTGTAAAGACTGTAAGGATTATAACGCGACCTTGAATCTTCCCAAAACGGAGTTCCCGATGCGCGCAGGCCTGCCGAAAAGCGAGCCTGTGACGCTCAAACAGTGGGAGGATGAAAAAGTTTATGAAAAGCTGATGGAGCAAAACGAGGGCAAGCCCAAGTTTGTGCTGCACGACGGACCGCCCTATGCCAACGGCGACATACACCTCGGCCATGCGCTCAACAAGATCCTTAAGGATTTTATCGTGCGCTATAAAAACATGGCGGGCTTCCGGTCGCCCTTTGTTCCCGGCTGGGACACCCACGGACTTCCCACCGAGCTCAAGGCAAGGCAAAAGGCAGGCATCGGCAGCTCAGCCGATATATCGGTTGTCGAGCTGCGCCGTCTCTGCGAGGAATTTGTCACCGGTTACATCAACGACCAGCGCGAACAGTTCAAGCGTCTCGGCTGCATCGGCGAATGGGATAATCCTTATGTCACACTTAAGCATGAGTTTGAGGCGGAGCAGATCAAGGTTTTTGCCGAAATGGCGGACAAGGGCTATATCTACCGCGGCTTAAAGCCCGTGTATTGGTGCCCCGAATGTAAAACAGCGCTCGCGGAAGCGGAGATCGAATACGCAGAGGATCCCTGCCATTCCATCTACGTAAAATTCAATGTGACCGATGACCTCGGCAAATTCTCCGCTATGGGCATCGACCCCAAAAAGGTCTGTTTTGTGATCTGGACGACCACTACATGGACTCTGCCCGCCAATGTGGCTATCTGCGTGGGTCCGCGCTATGATTACTCCGTAGTCAAGTGCGGCGACGAGTATTATGTCATGGCGACCGATCTGGTCGACTCCGCCATGCAGGAGGCCGGCAAGAGCGATTACGAGACCGTTGCGACAATCAAGGGCAGCGAGCTCGAATATATGAAGACGCAGCATCCCTTCCTCGACAGAGAGTCGCTGCTTATCGTCGGCGACCATGTCACCCTTGAAAGCGGCACCGGCTGCGTTCACACCGCTCCCGGTCACGGCGTCGACGACTACAACGTCTGCCGCAACTATCCCGAGATCCCCGTTATCTGCCCCGTCAACGGCGACGGCGTTATGACGGAAGAGGCAGGCGAGTTTGCCGGTCTGACGACCGAAGAGGCAAACAAAAAGATCGCCATAAAGCTTGACGCGACAGGCGCTCTGTTCGCGCTCAAGAAGATCATTCACCAATATCCTCACTGCTGGAGATGCAAATCGCCCATCCTTTTCAGAGCGACCGACCAGTGGTTCTGCTCCGTTGACGACTTCAAGGACGCGGCGGTCGACGCCATCAATTCCGTTCAGTGGATCCCTGCATGGGGTCAGGACAGAATCACCTCAATGGTGCGCGACAGAAAAGACTGGTGCATTTCGCGTCAGCGCAAATGGGGCGTGCCGATCCCGATCTTCTACTGCAAGGACTGCGGCGAACCCTATATCAACAAGGACGCCATGACGGCGGTCGCCGACCTCTTCGCAAAAGAAGGCTCCAACGCTTGGTTTGACCGCGACGCTTCCGCCATCCTGCCCGAAGGCACCAAATGCCCCAAGTGCGGCGGAACCTCCTTCGACAAGGAGAAGGACATCATGGATGTGTGGTTTGACAGCGGCTCCTCTCATACAGCCGTATGCAAGCACCGCGACTACCTCGGCTTCCCGGCTGATCTTTACCTCGAGGGCAACGATCAGTACAGAGGCTGGTTCCAGTCCTCTCTGCTTACCTCGGTCGCGACCATGGGCGTCGCGCCATACAGGACTGTCCTGACGCACGGCATGATCCTCGACATGGAAAAGCGCAAAATGAGCAAGTCGCTCGGCAACGGCATCAGCCCGCAGAAGGTAATGAAGGACTTCGGCGCGGACGTGCTCAGATTGTGGGTCGCTTCCTGCGATTATCAGTCCGACGTCAGCATCTCGCTTGACATCCTCAAGCAGCTTGCGGAAGCATACCGCAAAATCAGAAACACTGCCAGATATATCCTCGGCAACCTTGCCGATTTCGATCCCGACGCCGACATGGTCGCGCTCGGTGAGCTGCTTCCCATCGACAAATGGGCGGTCGCCACGCTGAACGACCTGATCGAAAAGGTCGAGAGATCATACGATAACTACGAATTCCACATCGTATATCATTCCATCCACAACTTCTGCGTGGTGGATATGTCCAACTTCTATCTCGACGTCCTCAAGGACAGACTCTACACCGAAAAGGCTGACAGCAAATCGAGAAGAGCGGCGCAGACCACGATCTATCTCATCCTCAACGCGATGACCAAAATGCTCGCGCCGATCCTTGCATATACCTCCGATGAGATCTGGAAGTTTATGCCTCATTCCGCGGACGAAAAGGCGGATCATGTCATCTTCAACGATATGCCCAAGCAGCTCGAGATTCAGATCGAAAGCGGATTTATGGAGTTCTGGGACGAGATCCACGCCCTGAGAGACGACGTTAAGAAGGCGATCGAGCCGCTTGTCAAGGAAAAGACCATCAAGAGCTCGCTCGAAGCCAAGGTCACGCTTGCCGCCGGCGGCGAAAAGCTTGCCTTCCTCAAAAAAGCCGAAGCGGAGCTTGCTGCGGTATTCATCGTCAGCGAGGTCGAGATCGTCGACAACGGCGCTGAGCTTTCTGTCGCGGTCGAAAAAGCCGAGGGCGAAAAGTGCGAGCGCTGCTGGGCCGTCAGCAAAACCGTCGGCAAGAACAGCACGCATCCAACGCTTTGCGCTCGCTGCTGCGAGATTCTGGCTTGATAATTCAAATTATTTGTCATTCAATCGGTGTGATATTTATTGCACCGATTGATTTCTATGAGGTGATTCCATGATGCCCTTTATCGCGCTGGGAATCGGCGTCGCGCTTGCGGCGCTCGATCAGCTTTTCAAATTTCTAATCGTCTCCAATTTTGAATTGGGGCAGACCCGGCAGTTCATTCCGGGGATTTTGAATCTTACCTATGTGCGCAACGAGGGCGTCGCTTTCGGCATGTTCGCGGGCATGCAGTGGGTGTTTATCGTTCTCACCACCGTAATGCTTGCGGCGATCATCTTCTATATGTTCAAGAAACGCCCCGAGAGCAGGTTTTTCTATATCATCGTCGGCATGATAATCGGCGGCGGCGTCGGAAATCTGATCGACAGGATCCTCAACAGCTATGTGGTCGACTATCTCAGCCTCACGTTTTTCCCGCCCGTCTGCAATTTCGCCGATTATGTCATCGTCGTCGGCGTGATACTGCTTGCCGTTTGGCTGCTGTTTTTCTCCGATAAAGCCGAAAAGAAGGAAAAAGGCAGTGAATGAGCGCGTTTTGATCTGCGGCGAGGGCGGGTCTCGGCTCGACAAATTTCTGTCGGACGCGGATATCGGCGTTTCGCGCAGCATGGCAGCGTCGCTGATCGGAAAGGGCGACGTCCTCGTCAACGGTCAGCCCGCCGATAAAAAGCTCAAGCTCAAAGCGGGGGACGAGGTAAAGGTGCGTATACCGGACCCCGTGCCTTATGAGGCAAAAGCAGAGAACATACCCCTCGATATCGTCTATGAGGACGACGACCTGCTTGTCGTAAACAAGCCCAAGGGCATGGTGGTGCATCCGGCAGCCGGCAACTACGACGGCACGCTTGTAAACGCGCTGCTTTGGCACTGCGGCGACAGCCTTTCGGGCATCAACGGCGTGCTGCGCCCGGGCATAGTCCACCGCATCGACAAGGACACCAGCGGACTGCTGATCGTCGCGAAAAACGACGCAGCGCACGCGGGGCTTGCCGAACAGATCAGGGAGCATTCCTTCACCCGTGAATATGAGGCAGTGGTTTTCGGCAATCTGAAAACTGACAAAGGCACTGTCGACGCCCCGATCGGCAGACATCCCGTTGACCGCAAAAGGATGTGCGTCACCGAAAAGAACAGCAAGAACGCCGTCACGCACTACGAGGTGCTTGCGCGCTACAAGGGCTACACTCATATCCGCTGCGTTCTCGAGACCGGTCGCACCCACCAGATACGCGTGCATATGGCTTACCTCGGTCATCCGGTCGCGGGCGACCCGGTTTACGGAGTCAAAAACGAAAAGGTCTCGTTCACGGGACAGTGCCTGCACGCTCGCAAGATCGGCTTTGTGCATCCGACAAGCGGCGTCTATTTGGAATTTTCTTCGGAATTGCCGCCGTATTTTCGCGATTTTTTAAAGAAATTGAATAATCTGAATAAATAATTCAAGTTTTTTAAAAAAATGCTTGCATTATAATTCCGTTTATGATATTATAGATTAGTGTTTGAGACCGTCGTTACTCGCGACGCGATTCACAAAACGGCTCAGCCGTCAATTATGAAAGCTGATAGTCCGCTGCCTTGGAAGGTATGAATATCGGGAAAATCAGGAGGATAAAAAATGGACGCATTAAAAACAATCGCTGCCGGATCGGTAAAGGAATCTACCCCTGAGTTCGGCATCGGCGATACCGTAAGGGTATCGGTCAACATTCGCGAAGGCGAAAGAGAGAGAATTCAGATGTTTGAGGGCACTGTCATCGCAAAGCGCGGCAGTGGCGTAGCCGAGACCTTCACCGTAAGACGTGTCGCTTACGGTGTAGGCGTAGAAAGAGTTTTCCCGCTTCATTCCCCCAACGTAAAGGACATCAAGGTCGTCCGCTACGGTAAGGTTCGCAGAAGCAAGCTCTATTATCTGCGCGACAGAGTCGGTAAGGCTGCTAAGGTTAAGGAACAGATTCGTAAGTAATTCTCGAATAATCAGAAAAGGGAACTGCTTAGGTTCCCTTTTCTTCATTATGTGCAAATAAAAGCAGGTGATTATTTTGAGCATAAAAAAGTCAAAGCCGTTTGAGAAAAAATACGACTTGACTCCCGGCGATTCCGACTATATTATGGATCCCGATTATGATAAATCCTATGAAGCCGACGCCGAAGCCGACTTGCAGGCGGCGGAAAAAAGCGCCAGCTTCCAAAAGGAATTCAAGGCGGTTTTTGAGGACGACGCTCCCGAAAACAAAAACAGAAAAAAATTCGGCGTCGTTGATTCCGAGGGCGCTGTCGCCGGTACCTATGACTGGATACGCTGCGTGATTTTCTCTGTCGCTATCGTGGTGTGCGTGCTGACATTTGTGTTCCGCCTTGTCGAGGTGGACGGCAAATCGATGAACGACACCCTTGCGAATCAGGATAAGGTAATAGTCACCGATCTGTTCTATACGCCGCACAATAACGACATCGTCGTTATCGCTCACGCCGAGAACTACGGCAAGCCCATAATCAAGCGCGTCATCGCCGTAGGCGGTCAGACCGTGAAGCTTGATTTTGAGAACGACAAGCTGTATGTCGACGGCATCGAGCTCAACGAACCCTATATCAAGGGCAGCACCTTCTCCGGCAATGAGGGCGACAAGTATCTGCCGCTGAACGATGACGGCAGCTTTGTCGTTCCCGAAAACAAGGTCTTTGTAATGGGCGACAATCGCTATGTTTCGCTCGACAGCCGCAGCGAAAAAATCGGCTTGATCGACCGCAACGATATTATCGGCAAGGCGCAGTTTGTCGTGTTCCCGTGCGATCACTTCGGAAATGTTTACGATAAATAACCGTTTGACAGGCACTGATTAAACCTTAATCAGTGCTTGTTTTGAAATTGAGGATAATTATGAGTGAAATGCAGAACATACAATGGTTCCCGGGTCATATGACCAAAACCAAGCGGCAGATCCAGGCGAGCCTAAAGCTGGTCGACGCCGTGGCTGAGATCATCGACGCCAGAATACCTGTCAGCAGCCGCAATCCCGATCTTGACAAGCTGATACAAAACAAGCCGCGCGTGATCCTTATGAACAAGTGCGACATGGCTAACCGCACCGCCACCAAAATGTGGATAGATCACTACGCTAAGCAGGGCGTTACAGCCCTTGCCATAGACTGCAAAAGCGGCAGGAATCTCAACCGCTTTCCGGCGGCGGTCGACACGGTCATGCGCGAGAGGATAGAGCGCCTTAAGGCAAAGGGCATGAAGAATCCCACGATGCGCATAATGATCGTCGGTATTCCCAATGTCGGCAAGTCCTCCTTTATCAATAAGATCGCCAAGCAGAACCGCGCCAAGGTCGAGGATCGCCCGGGAGTCACCCGTGGCAACCAGTGGTTCACCATCAGCAAGAACCTTGAAATGCTCGACACCCCCGGCGTGCTCTGGCCGCGCTTTGACGACAAGACGGTCGGCGAGCACCTCGCCTTCACCGGCGCGGTCAAGGATCAGGTCGTCGATATCGAGCTGCTGGCGGTGCGCCTGCTCGATTTTTTAAAAAAGCTCAAGCCGCAGGAGTTTGTCGCGCGGTTTAAGCTTGATGACGCGGAGCTCTGCGCCGACTCCTATGACCTGCTGAAAATCATAGGAAAAAAGCGCGGAATGTTAGTTTCGGGCGGAGAGATCGACACCGAGCGCGCCGCGATAATGCTGCTCGATGAATTCCGTGCCGCGAAGCTCGGATGTATTACGGACGAAATGCCGAACGGAGAATTGAGATGAATTGGCTGGAATTTGAAAATCAGGCTCGTGAAAGGGGCTATCGCAGCATCTGCGGCGTCGATGAGGCGGGCAGAGGACCCTTGGCGGGACCGGTCTGTGCCGCTGCCGTGATCCTTCCCGAGGGAAAGATCATCGAGGGCGTCAACGACTCAAAAAAGCTGACCGAGAAAAAGCGCGAGGCGCTGTTTGACGTCATAAAAGCCGAAGCGGCGGCATATGCTGTAGCGTTTGCCACGGTCGGGGAGATAGAGGAGCTCAACATCCTCAATGCCACGATGCTCGCAATGAAGCGCGCGGTCGAAGCCTTGCCGGTCAAGGCGGATTTCGCCATGATCGACGGCAACCGTCTGCCCGGGCTTTCTATAGACTGCGAAGCCATCGTCAAGGGCGACGCAAGATCCATGTCGATCGCCTGCGCGTCTATCCTCGCGAAGGTATCGCGAGACAGGCTGCTCTATGAATACGCGAAGGAATATCCTCAGTATCATTTTGACAAGCACAAGGGCTACGGCACCAAGCTGCACGTC
>ONHJ01000189.1 GCA_900317595.1 uncultured Eubacteriales bacterium
TTTGTTGTGCTGATGCTTCCGTGGATGGCTGATGCCGGCGGATTTTTTGTCGGAGCAAGCATGGGAAAGCACAAGCTTTGTCCCGAAATCAGCCCCAAAAAGACGGTTGAGGGCGCGATCGGCGGAATTTTGTTCTGCATGATTTCCGCTGTGGGACTGGGACTTATCTTCCAGCTGCTTGTATTCTCGGCGGTTTCGGTCAATTTCATTTCACTTGTGATGATAGGAGCGCTCGACGCGGTATTTTCGATCGTCGGCGATCTGAGCTTTTCACTGATAAAACGCAATCTCGGCATAAAGGACTACGGCACGATCTTTCCGGGTCACGGCGGATTTCTCGACCGCTGCGACAGCATTATTTTCACCGCGCCTATCGTGCTCATAATCAATCAGTATATGCCGCTTTTAAGCTTAGGGTAAAATTATGAAACACAATCTTTCAGTCTTAGGCTCCACAGGCTCCATAGGCACCCAGACACTCGACGTTGCCGAAAAGCTCGGACTATCCGTGCGCGCGCTTACCGCCAACAGCAACATCGGCCTGTTGGAGCAGCAAATCAGAAAATTCAAGCCTGAGCTTGCAGTCGTCTTTAACGAGGATAAGGCGGCGCAGCTGAGGGATAATATTAAAGACACCTCAACCAAGGTTCTCGCCGGCATGGACGGACTTATCGCGGCGGCAACGCTCGGCAGCGCCGATCTGGTGCTCAATTCCGTAGTCGGTATGGTAGGTCTGCAGCCCACGATCGCGGCGGCAAACGCAAAGAAGGACATCGCGCTTGCAAACAAGGAAACCTTGGTTGCCGGCGGCGACCTTGTCACCGACGCGGTGAGGGAGAACGGAGTAAAGCTGCTGCCGGTAGACAGCGAGCATTCGGCGATTTTTCAGTGCCTTCAGGGCAATCCGCCGAACAAGGCGCTCAAAAAGCTGATTTTGACCGCGTCGGGCGGCCCGTTCTTCGGCAAAACCACAGCCGATCTCAAGGGCGTCACGGTTGAGCAGGCGCTCAATCACCCGAACTGGAGCATGGGCGCAAAAATCACCATTGACTCCGCTTCAATGATGAACAAGGGTCTTGAAATCATCGAGGCAGCGCGTCTGTTTGATGTGTCGGGCGAGAATATCGACGTCGTTGTGCACCGCGAGAGCATAATCCACTCGCTGATTGAGTACACCGACAATTCGGTTATCGCGCAGCTCGGAGTTCCCGATATGCGCATTCCGATCCAGTACGCGATCACATATCCCGAGAGATATGAGTCGCCCGTCGCGGAGCTTAACCTCGCGCAGATCGGAGAGCTGACCTTCTTTGAGCCTGACTACGAGACGTTCGCGTGTCTGCGAGCCTGCAAAAAGGCGCTCGCAATGGGCGGCGTAGCAACGGCGATCGCAAACGGCGCAAACGAAGAGGCAAATATGCTGTTCAGAAACGGCAAAATCAGCTTCCTCGAAATCGGCGAGCTTGTAATGGGCGCTGTGGAGAGCATTAAGAACAGCAAGCCCGAGTCGGTGGAGGATATTCTCGCTGCCGACCGTATGGCGCGTCAGTACGTTACCGAAAGGGTATAAACAGGGTATACAGGGTGAGATTCGTTGCGGAATCTGATATGGAGTTGACATTAATTAAATGCAGGTTTTAATCACAATAGCGTTAATAATAATCGGCGTACTTCTCTTTGAGTTCATCATCTTCGCTCACGAGTTCGGCCATTTCATAACCGCCAAAAAATCGGGCGTTCAGGTAAATGAATTTGCGCTCGGCATGGGACCGAAGCTCTTTGGCTTCAAGAAGGGCGAAACGCAGTATTCTCTGCGGTTATTCCCGGTCGGCGGCTACTGCGCGATGGAGGGCGAGGATCAGGAGAGCGATAATCCGCGGGCCTTCACGAACGCGAAGGTATGGAAGCGGATGATAATCATCGTCGCCGGCGCGTTCATGAACTTTGTTGTGGGAATATTGCTCATGTTCATAGTTCTTGTTCAGCAGCCATACTTTGAAAGCACTATCATAAGCAGCTTTTCTCCTAACGCCTTCACCGCGAGCAGCGGTCTGCAGACGGGCGATAA
>ONHJ01000192.1 GCA_900317595.1 uncultured Eubacteriales bacterium
ACTGAAAGATGACATTGCGGCAATGGCGGACACGCTCGCCGATACCATTCACGAAAAAGGCGGCAAGTTCGTCGTGATGTCCGTCAGCCTGCCGTATGACGCGGCACGTTTTCAAAAGGCGGACGCGATTATGATCGCCTACCTTGCACGCTCCATGCCGGTCGATCCCGGCGATAAGGTTAAGGAGATGCAGCAGTACGGTCCCAATATGCCCGCCGCGCTGTATGTGATGTTCAGCGAGGACGACGCTCCGACGGCGAAGCTGCCGATCAACATCCCGCAGCTTGACAACGAATACAACTTTACGGATACGGTTCTCTACGCGAGAGGCTTCGGTCTTTCTTACGAAACCGAGGAGCCGACAACCGAGCCGCAGACGACGGAAACACCGTCAACACAGCCCGAGAAAACGACGGAGGGAACCACAGCGGCTTTAACGACAATCGCACCCGTCACGGACGCGACCTCGGCAACGCAGAAAACCACAACCGCTAACAATTCCGTGACAACGACAAACGGAAACGGTACGGTTCAGACCGGCGAAGGCAGTCTAATAATAGCTTCCGCCGTAATGTTGATCGCGTTTGCGGGAATTGCGCTGTATTATATCCGTTACCGAAAATCTTAATTTTTTCAAGGAGTAAAACACTATGATTTCATTAAAAGGACCCGCGTTTAAAATAGTTGCGGCTATCGTCGGATTAGCCGCGCTCGTATTCGGTATTTACTCGACCTTCTTTATGTCGTCGGGCTACAAAACGACAACCGCGACGATCGTATCCATCGAAGAAGACCCCAACTACATTCCTGACCCGAACAGCGAAAACGACAAGCAGTACATTGCCACCGCCAAATACACCGTTGACGGCAAGGAGTACACCAGACAGCTGGATTCCTACGACCCCGGCTACAAGGTCGGCGGCACAGTAGAAGTTAAATACGATCCCAAGGATCCTACAAAAATAACCTCGGGCTTTGGCTTCGGCATCTACCTCATGATTGCGGGCGGCGTGATCGTGCTTGCCGTTATTATCCTGACAGTCAAAAAGAAGATTTCCGTTAAAAAGCTCAAGGAAACGAACGGCGAGCTGACCTTTGCTCCTTCTGTAAAGGGCGAGGAGCGCACGCTGTATTTTCTCACCGATCTCGGCACAGTGAAAGTCGGTCACCGACTCGAGGATAAAAACCGCAGCGTCATCTATGAAGCCAAGATGACAAAGTTCTCGCCTATGAGCGATTTCAAATTCGACTTCATCGACCACGAGCACAACAAGACCATGCCGCACCTGATCGGTCACGCGGAGGAAAGCGACTGGAATTCCCTTTTGATCGACAATAACTACAGCTTCACGTTCGACGGCAAGGACGTATGGAAACAGCTCCGAAAGCTCGGAGTCAAAATCGACTCGCGCTTCGGTCAGGCGCAGGGCGTTATGCCGAGCTACAACATCAGCTGGAACGGCGAAGAACTGGCGTATGTCGAGAACACAAGTCAGTACGTCCACGAGGATGACGAAGAGGCGCACAAGGTTGCCTCCAAGGTGCCCGTTCAGGGCTTCTACCGCGTTCGCACAAGGGAGAAGAACCTTGACATGCTGTTTACGATCTTAGTCGCGATGGCGCGCAGCGGCGCGACAGACGAAAGAGGCGGCAGCCGCAGGATGGTATTCAACACGCTGAAAGGCGAATAATAAAATCAAAAAACACGCTCCGAAAAAACGGTATATTTTCCTGGCGGTAACCGTTGCCGTACAAGCCTGCGCCGGATATGGATTATATCATCATCCTCGGCTGCGCTATCAGACGCGACGGAACCCCAACTCCGCTGCTCAAAGGCAGGATCATGCGCGCGTTTGACTTTGAAAAGGCGCAGTACGAAAAGACCGGTAAGCACGCGAAGTTCGTACCCTCCGGCGGTCAGGGCAGCGATGAGGTTATCAGCGAAGCCGAGAGCATGAAGCGCTGTCTTATTGAGCTCGGTGTTCCCGACGAAAGGATAGTCAAG
>ONHJ01000198.1 GCA_900317595.1 uncultured Eubacteriales bacterium
GCCGATGCGCGCCTTCCTCAAGGTCGAGATCCCCGAGATCCTGCCCGGCATCGTGACCGGCTTGATCATGGCCTTTACGCTTTCGCTCGATGACTTCGTCATCAGCTATTTCACCTCCGGCAACGGCTTCCAGACGCTGCCGATCCGCATCTACAACATGACCAAAAAGACCGTCACGCCGAAGATGTACGCCCTTGCGACGATCATCTTCTTCGTGATCCTGTTCCTGCTGCTGCTCTCCAATCTCACCGACGCGGACACCGTACAGGCCGTCCGTACGGCGAGAGAAAAGAAAAAAGCGAAAAACAAAGCCTGATCTGTCGAAGGAGGATAACCCGATGAAAAAAACGCTTTCCGTCCTGCTCTGCGCCGTGATGCTGCTCTCGCTCTGCGTCCTGAGCGGCTGCGGCTCATCCAAAACGCTGACGCTCAACGTCTATAACTGGGGCGAGTACATCTCCGACGGCTCGGAGGGATCGCTTGACACGATCAAGGCTTTTGAGGAATGGTATGCCGCGACCTATGGTCAGAAGCTGAAGGTCAACTACACGACTTACGCCAGCAACGAGGACATGTATGCCAAGCTCGCCTCCGGCGCCGTCAGCTACGACGTGATCATCCCCTCGGACTATATGATCGCCCGTCTCGCCAAGGAAAACATGCTCCTGCCGCTCGATTTTTCCAACATCCCGAACTATCAGTATATCGACGAAAGCTTCCGCGGCCTGTCTTATGACCCGCAGGATCTCTACACGGTGCCTTACACCTATGGCGTGGTGGGCGTGATCTACAACGCCAACGTTGTGGACGAGGCCGACGCCGGCGGCTGGGAGCTGATGTGGAACGAGAAGTACAAGGGCGAGATCGTGCAGTTCAACAACTCGCGCGACGCCTTTGCCACCGCGATGTACAAGCTCGGCATCGACGTAAACACGACCGACCGCGCCGAGTGGGAGCGCGCGCTCGCCGAGCTCAAGACCCAGGCGCCTCTGGTCAAGAGCTACGTCATGGACGAGATCTACAACATGATGGAGAGCGGGGAAGCCGCGATCGGCGCCTACTACGCCGGAGACTACTTCACGATGCTCGACGCACAGGCGGACGGCGTGGACTTGCGCTTCTACTATCCCGAGCGCACCAACTATTTCGTCGACGCCATGTGCATCCCGAGCTGCTGCCAGCACAAGGAGCTGGCCGAGATCTTCATCAACTGGGCGAGGAGGCCGTCGCCATCCTCTATCCGGACATCGAGGATTTCAGCAAGCTCTACAACAGCTACGCCTATCAGAACCTCGATCCCGAGACGCTCGGCTTTGTCAATACGCTCTGGGAATCGCTGAAGATCACTTGACATAATATAGTTTACATAATTTATTTGTGAAAAACGCCCTGTGAGAAGCATTCATTTTTGTTTGCTTCTCACAATTTTTTGTCCGGGCAGTTTATACACTTTCTGCCAAAATATCTAAAAGCGAGCAAAAAAATGTTGACCGTCGCTGAGGGAAAAGATATAATACTGTTATCATGGTTTTACCGTGCAATCGAGTAAACTCTAAAACACAACAGGAGGGGAAAACATCCATGAAGAAAGCAAAGAAGCTGCTTGTCATCGCCTGCCTGGGCGGTGTGGGCTATCTTCTGGCCAAGCTGCTCAAGACCGATGCCGCGCAGGAAAAGCTGTTTGAGATCCTCGGCGAGGACCTCTTCCTTGCTGTCCTCGACAAGGTCCGTCTTCTCGGCGATCTGCTCATGTGGCCGATCGACTTTGTGAGAGCTCTGCTTCCGTAAGGAAAGCCGCATTCGGAATACTAAAATATGTAAAGGGGATACACTATGAATCCAAAGTATGAAGCTCTGTTTACTCCGTTCAAAATCGGAGAAGTAGAGATTCCCAACCGCATTGTTCAGTGCTCCATGGGCGGCACCACCATTTTCGGCTGGCTCGAGCCGTCTCACTTCGACATTGAAGGCGCAGATTTCCTGCTCCAGCGCGCCAAGGACGGCGTCGGCCTGGTCCTGCCCGGCATGCAGGTCATCCGCGACACGATGGGCAGAAAGTGGCTGGACTCCAACCGC